>JAFGWM010000015.1 GCA_016937155.1 Deltaproteobacteria bacterium | reverse complement strand
TTTTCCAAACTTTCACGTGTTCCTGGCTCCCTTTTACGAATCATCTGCTTTAACCATCCCCTCAGAAGTTCTATCGCATTTGATTCTAGAGTATAAGGTGGTTGAAGAGGTATTTTCTATCTTCATTCCTTCCTTGGTAACTCGCTTTTACTGATCGTTCTCTCAGTTCTAATGGCAATGTTCCAGGCATCTTTCTCTCTTTCTTTACCACTAGATCGTTTTATTTTTTCTTGGTCGATCACCTTTTTTACTTTTCCGTTAGATCTACTATCTTGTGCTTTGCTGTATATGATTTTTGGATTATCGCAAATGCAGCATTACCAACTGAATCAGGATTTTTTTGCTGAAATCGTCATACTATTTTTGAAATTGCTCATTATTTTTCGCAATGAATGTCCTTAACACATTTTTTACCGATTATTGCATATTTAAAATTAAAATACTTGATTACCTGTACAAGTATGTCAAAGTCCCCTATTGGTGCAATACTGGGAGGATTTTATACGATGAAAACAACGCCTTTTTTTTCGATAATTGGCATATTCTTGTTATTCACATTTTTCAGTTGTGATGACTCAACTAGTATTAATAACTGTGGTAATGGGATAGTTGATATAGGTGAAGAGTGTGATATGGATTCATTTCCATATGGCAGTGAGTGTACAAACTTCGGTTATATTTCTGGAAATGCGCAATGCACTTCTGATTGTAGAGTTGATGTTAATCCATGTATTCCAAGTGGTCAGTGCGGAAATGGAGTAATACAGGGAGATGAAGAATGTGATGGAGATGACATTGGAACAGCGACCTGTGAATCAGAAGGGTATATCTCGGGTAATCTGGGCTGTAAAAATGATTGCACCTTTGATACTTCAACATGTACTTTAAATTATACTTCTCCTAATATAGGCACACTTATATACGTTCCAGGCGGTGCATTTCAAAGAGATACCATTACTTCAAATATCAGTACAGTTTCAAGTTTCAGGATTTCTCAAACTGAAATTACACGATCTATGTATTATACTGTTTGGAACACAGATCCTAGTGACACAATTAATTCAATTGGAACTACAGATCCTGTTCAGAGTGTAAACTGGTATCAGGCAATTTCTTTCTGCAACAAATTAAGTCTTTTAGAAGGTTTAACGCCTGTATATAATATAGAGGGTGTTGATTTCTCAAACCTTACGCATGATCAAATCCCTTCAACCGATAATGATACATGGAACAATGTTTCAGTTAATTGGACAGCAGACGGGTATAGGCTACCTACAGAAATGGAATGGATGTGGGCAGCAATGGATGCAAATATATCAAATCCTGTTGAAACAAATACAACTGGATACACAAAATATTTCTCAGGCAGTAATGGCACAAATATAATAAATGATTATGCATGGTTTTCTAGCAACAGTAATAATACTACACACCCTTCAGGATCAAAAACAATGAATGAACTTGGAATTTACGATATGAGCGGTAATGTATGGGAATGGATCTGGGATTATTTTGCTATGTTTCCTGCTGGAGAAATTGCTGATTACAAAGGTCCTTCAACGGGTGACTTTAGAATTCTTCGCGGTGGAAGTTGGGCTACCGATCAAACTTACTGCACTATTTCTAAAAGAAGCTATGATTATGCCGATTTTTCAAGTACGGATATAGGTCTTAGAGTTGTTCGCCATTAACAGTTAAGAATCCCTAAAGAATCCACACCCGGGATGTTTTTAATACTAAAATCACATAGTGTACTTAAAATTAAACTCCTGTCTTTTATCTGAAAATTCCTTAAAAATCTTTCTTGAAAACCACATAAAAAAACCAGAAAAACGGGTGTTGGATACACTGATACTTCGGTGTGTGATGTATAGAGTTAATTGAGGAAGTTTTATTTATTAAGATAATTTTACTCTAACTACACAGCATAAAAATATACTGTGAGTTCCTTTTAGAAAAAATCACGCAAAGGCTGATTATAGATAAATAAATCATACCTTGAGGACTGTATAACCTTGTTATCGACGCTATTTGTAAATAAGTACGAAAAAACCAGACAGTATTGAAGGGAGTTTGGAAATTTTAACAACAATGAAGTCAGATTTATAAGAACACAAAGTGCAGTCAAACGAGATCTGAATCAGAAATACAAATTTTGCTCTCTTAAAGAATTCTCTAATTGTAGATTAGCGGTGAGTTGGGGGGGAATCGAACCCCCGACCCACGGATTAAAAGTCCGTTGCTCTACCGGTCTGAGCTACCAACCCGCGAAAAGGATAAGTAATTGCTTTACAGAGAAATTGCAAGACAAAAAAACAAAAAAACGAAAAAAAAAATTCTGTATGGAAAAATCCTTTTGTGGTAAAGGATCTTAGGTGGAGGAATCATGCTGATATTTAAACCTGTACTGGCTGTAATGCTTGCTATGGCAGTGAACATGTGCAGCCCGGAAAATAACACAAACTCCGGGGATAACTGTTCAGTAAACAACTCTAATAACGAGCCAGATGGCGGACTGGTGTGTGGAGAACCCTATGACGTATCTGATGGTCAGGGTGGACCAGGCATATTCGGCGCAAAGGTAACACAATATGTTCACGTAAATGCAGCCGGTATTGTTGAAACCGATACCATTTCGAAACTTTTAATGAAAGTTGAGTATCACGTTAACGAGGAACCTATGTTCGCCAGAGTTCATCTTTGTAAACTCGAAATACCTGCAGTAATGATTCCCGGCCAGCCTGCCCCTACACAAATGTCCATGAGTGATACTGTATTTGATACACTTGAACCTGTTGATGTTCCTCTCTACAAGGAAGGAGAAACCACTTGCACCGGGCTTTCATTTGATCCTGCAGTCACATTATTCGGTGTCAGATTAAACGATGACTTTAATGATGATATTCCTGTTACATCCACTTCAGTATGTCCTGACGGCGGTGCTGCATCTCATCAAAACCCATGTCTTTGGGATATGGATAATGATGGAGAAATCGTAATTACTCTGCAGGCAGAAAATCTCCCCGGCATAGATGTAAAAGAGGTTTACATGGCCATGAGAAGCTGGACAAGTGCTGAAGGAATTGTCGCAACAGATGATCTGATTCTGGGAGAAGCAGATTGGGGACTCGAGCAGTATGCAATAGGTTGCCGGCTTATACCCATTGGAGCCACTGAGGAACGTTATTGCAATGATGGGGAAAAAGATGTTGTTGATAACGTTAATCCGGTTCTTGGCCCGATTGAAGGTGTCCCAAATGCCTATATGGCAGTAAGAATTCCTGATGATATGACATGTGAAGAACTTGTTATGCAGGCAGACAACCTTTTTGGAAGATAAAATGGCCGACTTTATTCCACTTTGCATACCCTATCTTGATGACAATGATACTAAAAAGGTTCGGCAGTGCGTGGAAAGTACATTTGTTTCCACCGTCGGACCACTGGTTGCAGAGTTTGAAGAACGTTTTGCTGAATTTACTGGAAGCAAACATGCAGTTGCATGTTCATCAGGCACTGCGGCACTCCATTTGTCTCTCATAGCATCCGGGATTAATTCACAAAGTCTGGTGGTAGCACCAGGTTTTAGTTTTGCAGCAAGTGTCAATCCGATTATTTACTGTAACGCCACACCTGTTTTAATTGATGCTGAAAGTCAAACCATGAATCCTGATTTTCAACTAATAGAAAAAGCTATAAATGAAAACAGTATTTCATGTGTAATAGCGTTGCATTTATATGGGATACCGGCACCATACATAAACAACCTGAAAAAGCTGTGTAAAAGTAAAAGGATTCCTCTGATTGAAGATGCTACGGAAAGTCTTGGTGCTACTGTAATTTCAGAAGGGAAACACAAGTATGCAGGTTCTTTTGGTGATTTCGGTTGTTTTTCATTCAACGGGAATAAACTTATTACCTCTGGTGGAGGTGGAATGGTGGTCACAGATAACGTTGAGTCAGCTAATTTTATAAAACACTTAAGTACTCAGGCTCGTATGAAAGGATTTTTTTATGAACACGACCATGTTGGGTACAATTACAGGCTGACTAATCTTCAGGCCGCTCTTGGACTGTCTCAACTGGAAAAAATAGATTTTCTGCTGGAAAGAAAAAAGGAAATCGCAGAAAAATATGCCTCTGGATTTGCGGGGGTGGAGGAAATACTCATCCCGACAGCATCTGAAAATTCGTTGTCTTCCCACTGGATGAACACAATAATTTTCAGACGAAAAAAAACTGATAGTATTAAGATATTGAAAGCTCTTGCAAACAAGGAAATTGAAACCAGACCTTTCTGGAAACCTCTTTTTAATCAAAAACCATATGTAGATTCCTTGAAACTTGAAAATGGAACATCTCAGAATCTTTTCGAACAGGGTCTGTGCATTCCATCAAGTGCCGGACTGAAATCAACGGATCAGCAACGCGTTATAGATGAAATAAAATCACTTTTCACAACGCATTGATTTCAATTTGCTACTTTTCAACATTTTCAACTTTATTTTTTATTTTTGGCAGGTCCCAGTTGTTTAATGAAAAACCCTGTAATTGTGGAAATAAGATGTTTTCTGGTATTTTTGCCCCACAGGCTGTGGGCTTTCCCCGGATAAAGCATCATCCGAAAAAGTTTATTCTGATTTTGAAGCTCACTGATAACTTTTAATGAGTTGATGAGGAGCACGTTATCATCACTCATACCGTGAATCACCATAAGAGGGCTTTTTAGATTGCGAATTTTTAAAGAGTCAATTTTAGAAGAAGAATACCAGGAAGGGTTAACTCCAATGTATCTTTCAGTGTAATGGGTATCATAAAGGGTCCAGTCAGTCGGCGGAGCAACACTGAGTCCAGCTGCAAAGAGATCATTTCTAATGGTCATTGATGCCAAAACAGCGTATCCTCCATAACTCCAGCCCCATATACCTATACGGGATGAATCAACGTCCCGCCTCTTTCTCAGATAATTCACAATGGCAGCACTGTCCTCCACCTCGTAGACGCCTACTTTACGGTATGGTGCCCTAGAAAAAGTTCTGTTGGAATACATTCCGCCTCTTCCATCCACCATCAGAACTATAAAACCCATCTGTGCCATATACTGATTCCACAAGTTATATCTGGATCTCATATTTCTTACCATATGCCCATGGGGGCCTCCATAAACATATACAATAACGGGATAAGCAACATTACCTGTATATCCCGGAGGTTTGAACAGCAGACCATTAAGTGGAGACGGGCCTGGAATATTTACTGTTTCAGGAACTGTCAGTCCTTTCAGCAGGGACACATTTGCTCCCTGGGCCGGTATGGATTTAAGAACTGAACCATCAGCAGTCAATATTTGAGTCACAGGAACCGCCAAAAGAGAACTGAAACGATTCAAAATGGTGTTGCAATCAGGGCTCACTACAGCATCGTTCCATCCGGCAAGTGCAGTTACAACCTTAACAGTGTTTGATTTATAATCCCAGACCATCAACTGTTTGTTCAATCCCCGTGAAGTGTAAACATTTACAAAAACCCTTGTTTTATTTTGGTCAATACGGGCAATACTGCTGAAAACTCCGTTTTGAAGAGGCCTGAAGACATTTTTCAGGATGATCCCTGCTGAAGTGCGTTCCAGAAGCATCAAAGTATTAACACCTGAATTTTTAAAATTTCCAGGCCTGAAATCGGGATTATCTGAAGAATAGAAGAACTGTTTGGAATTTTTTATAAATTTCAAATTATTATTTAATTCAACCCATTTTTTATCATTTTCCTCAAAAAGAAGAGAACATTTTCCCTTTGTATTGCACTCTTTAACCTCAAGTTTTTTCTGATCTCTTGTCTGTATCGCCAGAAATAAATTCCCATTGTCTATCCAGCCGGCTCTGGCTATATATTCGTATTTCCCTGCATTCAGAACCTTTAAAGCAGGTTTTTCAACTGATGTTACATAGGCGGTTACTCGGGCATTGGCTGTTGTGGCTCTAGGATACCGCTGATTGACAACCTTGAAACCATCAGAATTCAAATCCAATCGGGCTCTTTTTTCAACCCCGGTTTCATCAACCTTCAGAATAATCAGATTTTTTGAATCCGGTGACCAGAAAAAGCCTTTGTAACGTCCCATCTCCTCCTGTGCTACAAATTCACTCCGACCAAAGAAAACATTATCAGACCCACCACTTGTAATTTTAGTAATTTTAGATGACTTTAAATCTAAAACTTCAACGTTTCCCTTTTTAACCCAGGCAATTCTCTTTCCATCGGGGGAAAATTCAGGATTCAGCTCAGGAGTTTTATCACTGGTGAGTTTCTTTAATCGGCCTGTACCAATTGTATAAAGATAAAGATCCCCTGACAGAGGAAAAAGGATCCCTTTTGAATCCGGTGACCAGGAATAGGATGTTATTCCAGTGAATGAAATTCTTTTTCTCTCCCTGTCAGCTTTTTCTTCGGTACTTTCCCTGATGGATCTGACAATTTCCGAAGATTTAATCAGAGCACGGATTCTGCCGCTTGAAACATTAATTTCATAGAGATCTGATTTTCCGTCAACTACTTTTAAAAATGAAACAATCTTTCCATTGGGGGAAAACCTGCTTCCTGCCATATACCGCCCCATGGGCTTTCCGGTAGCTGCATCGTCAAGGGAAAGCCAGGTGTGTGAAACATTGGAAGTTTTAAGTTTATTATTTTTAACTGTACTATTCGTGTTATCTACACATTTTTTCGAAGAAAAAGAAAATTTTGGACAAGGATCACACTTTGGCCTGCATCCTGTTGCAGATAAAAGTAAAACTGTAAAAATCAGCTGTATTCTCAACATATGTACACCTCATAGTTCCAAACCTTCCATAACTTCGACAGTTATATAAGGCATATAAAGTTCAATATTTCATTATGATTATCATATGACGGATTTTTATTCAATTGTGCACCAATTTGTTGTAGAAAAACTTCCGGAGAAAATATACTGAAAGCTTAGGGTAGAAATGAAAAAACTGGCCAGAATAAGGGATAAACTGCTGACATCACCGAAAAATCGATTAGCAAGACTCTATGATAAATCCAGTTCCTTTGTAGGAACATTTTTCCATCGCAGCAGCACTGATGTTCATAAATTTCTGGAAATCAGGGCAGCATTTGTTGAAGCTCTCCTTAAGTCTGATAAACCATGTGAAGCTTTTAATGCAGTAATAGATGCTGTAGTCAGGGAAACCCGTGCAAGTGAATTATATTGTTTTTACTTTGATCAAACAGCAGATATTCACCTTGAGTTCCCTAAAGTCTATGAAGAGGAAGAAAACTTTCTCTTTAGCAAAAAAAACAAAAAGACTCATGAATATATCACAGATGTTTTACTAAAAGGCAAACCATTGATAATAAGTGACTGCAGCAAATTACCTCCTGAAATTAAGTCTGTTTTTCAAAATTCTGGTATTGACAGTATCATAGTAATTCCATTATTTGTAAATGGCAGCCTCTGGGGAGGCGTGGCCTATTGTTCGGAAAATCCATTGGGAACATGGAAGCCCACCGAGGTGGCGTTGTTCCGAAATCTGACACAAAATCTGGCTGTTAGGCTGGAACAGCAGGATAAATGGTAGAAAAAACATGTATTTTTTTAAATCTCAGTATTCAGGTATAGAAGAACTTCTGGATTCTTTTGACAAGGAAAACCATTCATTGTTCTGTCCAATATCGTTAAAAACACCGGAATCCGGTAATGCAACAATTGAAATTCACACTCAGGGATTCAGCGAAAATCTTCTGGTTCTCGGAAAAATTGATTTCTATCAAAAATCAATACCAAGGAAAGGCATCCGTGGTGGGTACTTTGTATCTCTGGATAATCCTGAAGAGGAAAAGGTTTCTTTCTTTATTGAGACTTATCTCAAGCAGGGGGCATCAAGAAGAAGACGATATCCCAGACTTAGTGTAACTCTGGATGTACTTTTCAGAATCACCGGAACTCCGCCGAAATATTCTGCCAGGTTACTTGATATTGCTGAAGGCGGCGCAAGAATAGAAACCAAACCCCAAAATGAACTCGTAGGAAAAACAATTTCCATTGAAATAAAATCAATTCATAGTTTACGACCCATAGTTCTGCTGGCAGAAGTGGTTAACACCCCGGAATCAGGGGTATACGGCATTAAATGGCTAACTCGGGAAAAAGGAATACATAGTTTATTAAAGGAATTTATCAGAAGATTAAAGAATGGGTTATGGATTGTTCCTCTCACCCTGATACTGTTTTTTCCTTCTTATTCGATGGCAAATTTAAAAGCAAAGTACTCATACACTATATCGAATGGTGGTATTAATCATACATACAGTCTTGAAGCAGGCAGAAATGGGTCTCTTAATTACTATCATGGTATAGGCAAAAACCCACCTGAGAAAAAACAACTCAGGAAGGATCCAGCTTTCACTCAGAAGCTATTCGCCGAGCTGGATAAAGTTGAAAAAAAAAACTGAATTTTCCTCCGTGTGGACCTCCCCGGTTTGGAAATCTGACTATAGTCGATTCCTCAGGCAGTTCACATCATTACGACATGTATCAGGGATCAAACCGGCTTGTTTATGCTAAAATAATCAGGATATTTGAGCGGCGGATGCAGCCAACACATCCTGTACTTCCTTTTGATTGTCTGTCACTTTCTGAAACTGTCCCGTTAAAGGTGCTTGACTCACCTGGAGATTATAAAAAATCCGTAATACTTTTCAGTGCACGGTCTCCAGCCCCATATTTCAAACAGCTCCTTGATGCATCAAGCCCTGACAAGATGATGACAGCACTGGAAGAAATAGTTCTTACTCGGGGTGCCGACCCGTTTTTTATGAAATACACAATGAAGAATTTTAATCTTGCACCTCTTACTAACAAACTTTTCAAGTTCTTTACACCACTGGTAATGAGAAATATATCAGGTATAAAAGACATACGTGAAATGATAAAAACTCTTTCCAGACGAAGAGGACTGGAAAAACAATACTATCTGACTCTTCTATATTTGCTGGACAACGATTTTTCCAAAGCTGCCCGCTCAATCAGAACCTATTTTAATGGAATCGGGCGGAACTCTGATGGAATTCAGGAGAGTGAAGCCATCACTAAAGCTGTTTCTCTCATAGGAAAATTAAACAAGGGGGAAACAACATGGACACGACAGATTATTAATGTGTCTGAATTACACGAATTCTGGATGAAATGGGCACTGCGAATTTCCCTTCCACAGTTGGGTGCTCCTCCTCTGGCACGTCCGTTTTTTGAGAAAGCATTTCATTATGGCTGCATGTTTGCGGGGGACTCTAAAATAGGAGCGGTAAAACTCACTCCACTTGGAAGGAAAAATATTGTGTGGATGTTTCCATATATTTCCTCAATTCAGTGGAAGTTTAATCCTCCTGAGATTCAACATGATATTATGTCTGTGATTACTGCATTCAGGACAATGCCCAACTGGTATGGAGGTAAATCTCTGGTAAATAAACTGATTCCATCCCTTGCTGACAGGGTTTTCGAGTTAATATCTCTAAGACGATTTGCTGCAGCATCTGAACTTCTTGCCAGAAATGCTCATCAAGATCTTGGCAATGTTATGCTTAGCAGAGGTAAAGCATTCTTCAGGGAGGAAGTCTGGGATAAAGCTGAAGTGTCCCTGAGAGAAGCTCAGGAAGTTGGAAAACTCGATGCTCTCGAATATTACACATATCTTATTCTTACTAAGCGGAATGGTCTTTCAGGGGATATGGGTGTCTCAAAAGAGGAATTAATGGCAAAACTGGAATATGCCATTGAGTATAATCAAAAGGACAGGCTTGAAGAGCTTTTAAAAATTTCTGAAAAACTAAAATCATCCGGTAAGCTTTATTTTTTACAGATTAAGGCGCATCTGATGCTTGGAGACAGAACGTGGTATAAAAAGCTTCTGGAATTTTCTAAAAAAGATAGTAAATACAAACATGAAGCGGCAATACTTGCAGGTGAAATATTACTTGCGGGTGACAGCACATGGAATGATATATACAGCGTTTTGCGTGGTTCTCTTTACAGCTCTTACAGTGCTGCGGCATGGGGGATACTGGCAGTAAAGGCTGCCATGATGAAAAAACATACAGGAACTGTATTTATCCTCAGGGCACTTGAAGCGGCTCATCTAAATCCCGAAACTTCAATAAAACTGCTTGATATCCTGGTCAGATTTGGCCAATGGCAAATTGAAAGCTGGGAATTAAGCATTAGGCTAATGACAACTATGCAATATTCAAGTCATCTTGCCTGGCTAAGAAGTGTCATTTTATACAGATCGAAATTTTACAAAAAAGCCTGGTACGAAATCAGCAGAGCATTAGTATCAAGACCATCATACCCACCCTATTTGAAAACTAAAAAAAATATTCTCTTTAAAATCAGGGAAGTAAAATAATTCAGTAATTTTTCCTGAAACATCTGAAACAAAAAGCTGAAAATATAATAACTCACTAAGGAGGTTATTATGAGTTTCAATATTTCAGGATTAACAGGATTAGTACAGACCGCATTACCTATAGCAACCCAGTTAATGGGAAATTCCGCAGTAAGTTCAGGAGTACTACCATTTTTAGTCAGTGGTGGTAACCCTGTGATTGCAGGTATTGCGTCTCAATTTCTCACAGCTCAAAATGGACCTTATTCGGATATTGTCAATGAAGCCCGAAAATTTCTTGAAAAATTTATGGGAATGAACAAAGTCCGCCCTCATGGCAAAAGAATTGGTTCAAATGATAAATCTGAAGGCACTACCAACTACAATAGCGAAATAAATAAAATCCTTTCATCAAACATGTCCATTGAAGAAAAAATAATAATGATCGCCGGATTAATATCAGATAAACTTAACGGCGAACTGGAGGACGAATTAAAAAAGCAATCACAGGCTGCTTCCGGAACAGGTTCTGCCGGAAACAACAGTCAGATTACAGAAAATAAAATTCAGGTTCTTATGGGGCGCCTGAATAGAATGCAGACCACCGCCTCTAACTTAATTCAGTCAATGCACACAACAAAAAAAGCAATGATTTCCAACATAAGGGTATAGGTAGAAAAATGAACGCAACAGCAGAGACAACTGAACAGGAAATTATCAGAAAAGCGATGGATCTGGTTAATGAAAAGGCTGATCCAGGTGAAATACTTAACATTTCAAAATCTGAAGCCCACGCATTTGCATCCCTTGCTCTTCTCAGTGCTATGTATGGTAATAGGGATGATGCAATGAACATAATTGATGGAGCTACAGCTATATATCCATCTGATATGGTTATTTCAACACTAAGAGCGAGAATTTGCCTGCACTTCGGTAATTTTCAGGAATTTGAAAATATTATGGAAGAAACGGAAAACATTCAAATGCCTGATGAAGAGCGTCTGGAAAGAGTTGAAATGGCACTCAATTCAGGATTAAAGAATCGGGCTGTTCGGGAGTTGAAATTTGCATCTCATGTGCCAGAACACCTGAAACACCTTCTATTATCAAGGAAAAACAGTGTTGGATAACAATAATATTAAATTTTAGAGTCTACTTTTAAAAATTCTCTGCACACGGATGTCATCCAGTTTCACACTTCTGTTGGATGAAGAAGCGACGGTAACCTTTCCAGGACTTCCCTTCACTGGCTTCAAATATTTTCTTCTGGTATAAATAACATCTCCACCACCATTTTTTCGTGCATCACTGTAAAATACCGCCAGAGATGCAGCATCCAGAAGAGTTTCTTGAGTCAATTCTTTTTTTCCGGTCAGAGCAATAACATGAGGGCCACTGAAATCTCTTATATGGAACCAGTAATCCTCACCATTTGCAACTCTGAATGTTAGCTTATGATTTTCAACAGCAGTTCTACCGACGATAATTTTTATACCGTCAGAAGATAAAAACTCCCTGAAGTGGGAAGAAGTCTTCCCCTTTGAACTTCTATCTGCTCTTATAGATTTTGCAGTAGAAGATTGTTTTCCAGACTCCTTCATTATATTGGTTACTGCTTCTTCTGCATCAAAGTCATTCTCCAGTGTTTCCAGATCATTTTTAATAATTTCTATTCTCTCTGATAACACATCAATGGTACGACGGGCCTTCTTATATTTTCGATAAAAAAAATCCGCGGCAGCACTGGCACTGTGAATTCCTACAGGTAACTTTAAAGTCAGAGGCTCCATTCCATCAGGAGGATTTGAAAAATATTTTTCCCTAACATTACCTGACCATTCATTTATGGTCATAAGGAATAAATCACCATGTCTTTTCCACAACAGTTCAATCTCTGCCTTTTCAATATCCATGGTAAGATTGGATAGTAATTTCTTTTTCCTCTTAACAATTTTCTCATTTTCCCTGGTTACCTTTTGAATAAGACTTTCTTTTATCTCAGAAAGATGCATTCGAAGAAAATAGTCAGGATGTTCACGCAGGGTTAAGCAATCACACTTGGTTTCATGAGAAAACACATGGTCAGGTGCTACATAGACATTACCTGTTCTTAAATCCCTTTTTTGGGATTTGTTTTTTACCCAAGAGCCAAGTATTACACGTTTTTCATCCAAAATGAAAATATTTCCATGACGACCTGAAAGCTCAACTATCAAAAAGTTTTCTCTGGAAAAAGAAATTTCTACAACTCTATCATCTGGATTTACCAAACCAATATCTATTACAAATGCCCCATTGAGATGCTTTCTGAGCAGCATTCCAAATGAAGATATCTCACCCCTGGAAGGAATTCTTTCAGACAGGGCAAGATAGCTGCAATTTGGCTGTGAGGTAAAGATCAACAACTTCTTTTTTATTTCAAAATAAAATACACCTTTTTCAATTTCACCAATTTTTGATAAACGACCGCCTACAAAATTTTCCTTTAAAATATCAGTCAGTATTTTAAGTTGATCTGTATTGATGTTCAATATGTCCTGTCCTCATAATTATGTTGGATCACATAAAACAATTAATGGAATCCGCCTCAAGGTATATATCAATTACCAAAAAAGTAAATTTATCGTTAATTTGTTGTTATACAACTGTTTGAGCAATATTTACTCTAAACTTGATATTTTTTAATTTACAGTTTATATTGCCCCCACTGTTCCAATGATTGGTTCAGAATCACTGTGTTTATAACTTGTTTTGGAAGGAGAAAAACAATGAAAAAATTTATCGTATTACTAGTAGTAGGAACATTCACCATGGCCGTTGGCTGTAAAAAAGAAGATGAGAAAAAAGGCGGCGAAGCCAAGGCTGGCGGAATCGATTGCAAAACCATGGTAAATTACATGTACAAATGTATTCCTGATATGGCCAAAGGTTTACCAAAAGACAAAGCAATCTCTGAATGTAACACCAAAGGTAACGACACCAAGACTCCCGGTTATGAAAAAGGCAAAAAACTTCATGATTGCGTTATCGCAACAAAAGGTGACTGCAAAGCTGTTACCAAATGCCTCGGTATCCCTGCAAAAGTTGATGTAAAAAAAGTAGAGCCTAAAAAAGACGAGAAAAAAGACGAGAAAAAAGTAGAGCCTAAAAAAGACGAGAAAAAAGACGAGAAAAAAGTAGAGCCTAAAAAAGACGAAAAAAAGGCTGATGCTAAAAAAGACGAAAAAGCCAAGAAATAATATTAGTGATTTCTCGCTCTCCTGAATTTAATTCCCAGACACAGAAAAAAATAAAACTGATGTTTATGTGTGTAGTATTTCGTCACTTCTACTCATCACTTATCCTCATATAATTTATAAAGCAAACTAACATCGGTTAGTGAAAAAACATAGGTGGGGTAGTTACTTATAATGAAGTTGAAGGGTAGAAATCAGATGACTTTTTTGATTCCTTTGATGTTGATTTCTTCTTTGGGAAGTGTCAATAGCCTCTCAGTTTTTTCCAGTAGGGATTTTGAACTGATTGGTTTTTCAACAAAATCATCTACTGGAAGAAATTCCCCATCCTTTTCCATGCTGAAGTTATAATTAAACTCCTGATTAATACTTGTAAGCATCAGAATTGGAACAAGGCTTAACTCTTCATTCTTTCTGAACTTATAGGCTGTGTGGAATCCTTCAGTTGTATTTGACATCATTACATCCAGAATAATCATATCAGGTTTAAAAGAGCATGCTTTTTCATACCCATCCTCTCCGTTATGAGCAGTTTCCACTTCATAACCTTTTGCTTCGAGTGTGATTCTGAGGAATTCTGTTACGTCCAAATCGTCGTCGATACAGATAATTTTTGCCATGATGTCTTCTCCTTTTGCATTTTGCAGGTTAGAAAAAATTTCATGTGAAGAACTCATAATTGACCCTCCACAGTAGTTTTATTTAAAGTCACATAAAAGATGCTTCCTTTACCTGAAGTACTTGAACAATCAACATCTCCACCATAGAGACCTGATATCTTTTTAACAATTGAAAGCCCCAGACCACTTCCCTGGATATTTCTGGTTTTTTCATTCTTTATCCTTGAAAACTCGTTAAACAGTTTACTAAGTTCATCAGAAGTCAACCCGATTCCAGTATCCTCCACCTCAATGTTTACTAAATTATTATCTTCGCTTATTCGTATAAAAACATTACCATTTTTAATATTATATTTCACCGCATTACTAATAAGATTGTTAAAAATAATCTGTATTTCCCCGGAATCAGCTGACATAAAGAGGGAATCTGGTGAAAACAACTCAATATTGATGTTTGATTTTTCTGCAGACAGACAATTTAGCTCAATGGAATTTTTTGCGATTTCTATAATGTCAATATTTTCTATCATCCTCTTTTTCTGACCTGATTCAATCCTTGTAAGATCAAGCAGATCCCCTATCATTTTTCTCATTCCGTCAATTCTGATTACAGATTTTTCAACGAGACCATCATACGCTTCTATTTCATCACCTAAAATTCTGTTTTTAATAAGATCAAGATATCCGTCCACTGCGTTGATTGGACTTTTCAATTCATGTGCCAGCACTCTGATGAATTCAAAACGAATCCTTTTTTTCTCCTCTTCCAGTCTTTTAGCCTGCCCTCTAAGCATTATATGAGTGACTGCTTTTCTAACTGTGTATCTGAGTTCGTCAGGAGTGAATGGTTTTGCCAGAAAATCATATGCTCCAAGTTTTGTGGCCTTTATTGCTGTTTCGATTGTTGCATAGGCTGTTATCATGATTGTAAGAATTTCATTCTCAGGATTAAGATAATTTTCGAGTATTTCCATACCATCAATTCCTGGAAGCTTACAGTCAAGTAACAAAAGATGAGGTACCTCTTTTTCCAGTGATTCAATCATCGATTCACCGTCATTGAATGTAAAAATTTCAAATTCCACCTGAGAATTTGAAGTCTGATCATTCACTTTAAAATCACGTAAAATCGCACCAACCCCAAGGCAAATTCCAGGTTCATCATCAACCACAAATACTTTGAGCTTCTGGCTGGTGTTATCCATGTCAGTCCTCCATGAAAAGGCGTTGAATTTCGCCTTTTAATTGTTCAAATCTCACTGGTTTAGGAAGAATCACATCAGCTTTAATCCAGTTCTTTTCTTCCAATGAAGAGTTTTCAAACTCCATACCCGTTACATTTGTAACCGCGGTGGTCATTATCACAGGAATATCATTGCTGATTTTCTTAATTTCATATGCCAGTATAAAACCACCGTCCATCTCTTCCATCATCAGATCAATCACAGCCAGATCAGGCTTAAAACTTTTTAAAATATCCATAGCTTCTGATTCTCCCGATGCACAGACAGTATTGAATCCCAGACTTTTGAGAAGCACGTTTTGCTGCTCAAGTACATCCGGATCATCATCAACCAACAATACGTTCTTATTAAAATAATTCATAAATTCTCCTTTATGCTCCGTTAGGCGATTCATTTCTAGGAAATTTAATGGTAAATACCGTTCCAACTGCTCCTTTTTCAGGATCAGTATTACTTTCCACATTAATTTGTCCCAAATGCATTTTGATAATTCCATAAGTCACAGGCAAACCAAGACCGGTACCCTTGCCAATCTTTTTTGTCGTGAAAAATGGTGTAAAAATCTTTGGGAGATTGTCCTGACTAATCCCGCACCCGGTATCTCTGAAAATGATTTTTACTGATTGCTCAGTTCCCTCCATTCTGATTAAAATTTCACCACCATCGCTCATTGCATCAATTGAGTTGGTGATAAGATTGGTTATCACCTGAGCAATCTGATCCCTGTCAACCTCCGCCACAGGATCACTGCACGCCTGAGTGACTACAACTTTTATATTATCCGGGACATGCAATGATTCGGTCACCTCAGTGCAAAGCTTCAAAATATGAACCGGTTGTCTGGCAACTTTATTTTGTCTGGCAAAGTTAAGCAGACCTGAGACAATACGCTTGCATCGCTCAGTCTGCTGAACTATCATCTGGAGTTCTTCTTTATTTCCAATACTTTCAACCTTTTCCAGTAATAAATGTGAATATAACAGGATAACCCCTAGAGGATTGTTGACTTCATGGGCAATACCAGCGGCTAACTGCCCCATGGATGCGAGTCTTTCTGAATGCATCAATGCTCTCTGAGTGTTTGCCAGTTCAGTGCTACTAAATTCCAGTTCGGTAACAGTGTTTTTCAGCCGTTCAATTACATATGGCAGACACATTTCACGTTCAGCTAGTCCCTTGTGAATTGCAGCAGCATGTTCCACACAAGTTTCATAGCCACATGCCATACAATTGAGTTCATCCTCAGGTCCCATTTTGCCCATGGAATCAAGAATAGCTCTCAATTGCTCTTCATTGGGACTTTCCAGGCGGCTGTCATCTTCATCATACTTCCTCGAATAATCCAGGTCCTTAACCATTTCGACGTATGATTTCCATACATCTTCGTCAAAGGATTCCTGACGTTTTTTGGCATATTCACTGACCCTTGCATTGCGATGGAAAAGAGGACTGGAATTAGTGAATCCTGCTCCCATAACGCATCCCTGACAGCAGAGTATTTCAAGTAGTTTAACATCGAGATTACCCTGTTCGAACTCCCTGATGGCTTCAACAAAGTTGGATTGTCCAGCAGCACTGATCACATCACTTCTAAGAAGACTTTCATCAATTCCTGCGGTTTGGAGAAAACCATGATTAAGTGCATATATCCGTCCCATAGCACCATGAGGTTGGTCGAAATCAGACTCTTCAATATTATCAGCGTAGATATTTTTACGATTAAACATCGTCCTGAGCTCACTGAATAGTATTGAGCAGCTAATCCCGGTATCTGGATCACTCGCCTCTCCTTTTTTTGCAATGCATGGCCCTATGAAGATTTTCCTGATTCCCTTCCCGTAAAGTTTATCCACAATTCGAGAGGATGCTGTCATAGGTGAAACAATCGGGCCAAGATTCTTAATCAAAGTAGGATGGTATTTCTCAATATAACTGACAATCCCGGGACAGGATGCTTCTATACATGGGTTGAGCTCACCCTTCTCATATATTTCTCTATACTTTTCAGCTACTACATCAGCAGCAAAAGCAACTTCGATAACCAGATCGAAACCAAGCTTCCTTAGCATCCCAACAAAAACTTCATGACCAAAATCATTAAATTCAGCCGGAAAACTAGGTGCCACAAGTGCTGCTGTCCTGATATTCCTGTTTTCCAACAGTCTTTCAGCTGTTTCAGAACAACTGATCACTTCTTTTGCATTCTGTGTACAGACTCTCACACAATTCCCACAACCTATGCATCTGTCACCGATCACCTCGGCCTGTCCATCGAAAATTCGAATGGCCTTTGCGGGGCAATTTCTTACACATGTATAGCAGGTTCGGCATTTATCTTTTATTGTCCGGACAAGCTCAAGGTGTCGGAAGTTCATAGTTATTCCCCTTATTTCATCACAACACGGTTCATATACTCTGTATGGAGAAGAGTATGACTTTTCCCGCTTAATGGTTTTCCAAGAAAATCACGATAAAGTTCGGAAATACTTTGATTTTCATGACTATATTTTACAGTTTCTTCTTTATCAATTTTATAAAGTAACGACATACGGTTACGGACACTCTCAAAATCAGTTCCATATGGTTGCCCACCACCTCCTATGCATCCACCGGGACAGGACATTATTTCTATGAAATGAATATCTTTTCTTCCCATCTTTATTTCATCAAGCAGTTTTCTCGCGTTGGACAGTCCACTGGCAACAGCAACACCGATTTCAAGTTCACCTATTTTCACTCTGGCTTCTTTTATTCCTGTCATATCACGAAGTTCAGTTATTACAGGATTTTTCATATTTTCCCCGGTGATTAAAAAATGCGCCGTTCTGATAGCGGCTTCCATAACCCCACCAGTTGCTCCGAAAAGCTTTCCTGCAGTACTTCGCTGCCCAAAAGGATTATCATTATTCATGGGTTTTAATTCGAAAGGCTTTACTCCCTTTATGTTAAATAAATCGTATAGTTCTCTGGTTGTAAGAACAGCATCAATATCAGGTATTCCGATACCCATTTCCGGTCTTGATGCTTCAAATTTCTTTGCTGTACAAGGCATTACCGCTACACTGAATATTTTTGATTTATCTAATTTGTTCTTTTCAGCCCACCAGGATTTTGTAATTGCTCCAAGCATCTGCATTGGACTTTTACATGTGGAAAGTGAAGGAATCATTTCCGGATAGTACTGCTCAACAAATTTTACCCAGGCAGGGGAACAACTGGTCATCATCGGCAAAACACCGCCATTTGATATTCTTGATACCAGCTCACTTGCCTCCTCCATTATTGTAAGATCAGCACTAAATCCTGTATCAAACACAAAATCGAAACCTGCTTTTCTGAGTCCGGCAATCATAACTCCCTGGACATCCGCAGCGGATGGAAGATTATACATCTCACCTAGGGTTACACTAACCGCTGGAGCGTGTTGAACCACTATTGTCAATTCGGGATTACTCATAGCATTTAAAACACGGTTTATGTGACGTGCTTCCGTAAGAGCTCCAACCGGGCATGCCGTTATGCACTGACCACAGTTAACACAACTGGAAGTATTTAATCCTTCATTAAATGCTGTTCCCACACTGCAGTCAGAACCTCTTCCGATGAAATCAATTGCTCCAACACCTTGAATTTCCTCACAAACCCTCACACATCTTCCACACAAAATACATTTAGAAGGATCCCTTACTATAGAAGGGCTTGAAATATCAAGAGAAGGATTACTCCTGACACTTTTATAGCGGCGTTCTTTAATTCCCAGTTTGCTTGCAAGTTCCAGAAGTTCGCATGTATCTCTCCTCTGGCAGTACAAACAGTCATCAGGATGAGAACTCATAATAAGTTCCAGAAGTGTCCGACGCGCTTCAATCAGTCTGTTTGTATGGGTTTTAACTTTCATACCGTTGTAAACCTGACAGGCACAGCTTGGAACCAGTCCGCTTTGTCCTTCCACTTCAACTACACAAAGCCTGCAGGCACCTGTAGGAGTTAGACCTTCAACGTGACATAATGTGGGAATGTCAATGCCTTGGCGCCGAAGAACACTTAACAGCATTTCACCTTTATCAGCCTTTACCGGTTTATCATTAACTATCAGTTCTAACATCAGGATACTCCTTAATAAACGCTAATTGCATTCTGTCTGCATGCCACAAGGCAACTACCGCACCTGACACAGTTTTCAGAAATTATATAATGGGGACTCTTCACGGCACCCTTAATGGCCTCAGAAGGACAAACCCTTGCGCAAAGAGTACATCCAGTACATTTATCTTCATCTATCTGATAGGTGAGAAGCTCTTTACAGACCTTAGCTGAACATTTCCTGTTGAAAATATGCTCTTCATACTCACTGCGAAAATATCTGAGAGTACTAATAACTGGATTTGGTGCTGTTTGTCCCAGTCCGCATAGGCTTGTCGACTTAATTATTTCAGCCAGTTTTTCCAGAGTAATAATACCCGATAGCCGCTCAAGAGAATTCATGGAGCTATCTGATGATGGATTTGATGTAACCATCTGTAGAATCTCAAGCATCCTTCTGGTGCCTTCCCTGCATGGAATACATTTTCCACAGCTCTCCCGCTGGATAAAATCCATGAAGAATTTAGCAACATCAACCATACATGCCTTGTCATCCATAATGACCAGTCCGCCGCTACCCATCATAGCGCCCACAGTTTTCAGATTTTCATAATCAACTTTTATATCAAGGTGCTGAGGAGGTATACACCCACCAGAAGGACCACCAATCTGAGCAGCTTTAAATTCTCTGTTATCCGGGATACCACCACCGGTTTGAAATATTATCTCTCTTATTGGAGTTCCCATCTCCACTTCAACAAGTCCCGTATAATTGAGATTTCCACTCAGTGCGAATACCTTGGTTCCTTTGGATGTTTCAGTACCAGCAGCGCAAAACCATTCGTATCCATTAGTTATTATGTCCGGTATATTGCAGAGTGTTTCGACATTGTTGATAATTGTCGGTTTATCAAAAAGCCCACGAGTTGCCGGAAATGGAGGTCGCACCCTGGGCATTCCTCTTTTACCTTCAATTGAATGGATTAGGGCTGTTTCTTCACCACAGACAAAAGCCCCTGCCCCTTTCTTTATTTTAATTTTCAGAGAGAAACCACTGTCGAGAATATTTTCACCAATAAAACCAAATTTTTTTAAATTTGAGATCGCTTCAATAAGTCTTTCAATGGCCAGTGGATATTCGGCTCTAATGTATACATAGGCCTGAGTTGCTCCAATTGCATAGGACGCTATCATAAGCCCTTCCAGCAGGCGGTAAGGATCCCCTTCGATTAGTGCCCTGTCCATAAACGCGCCCGGATCCCCTTCGTCAGCATTACAAATCATATATTTCTGATCTGCAGGAGTATTCAATGCAAATTTCCATTTTTTCCCTGTGGGAAATCCTCCACCGCCTCTACCTCTGAGATTACTTTTTTCAATTTCATCACACACACTGGCCTGCAGTTCATTTTTTAGAATTTTTTCAAATGCAAGAAAACCGCCATTTGCTAAATACTGCTCAAGATCCACGGGATCGTTTATTCCGCAGTTTTTTAAAACCCATCTTTTCTGGTTGATAAAAAACGGATGGTCGAAAAATCCAGGAACATTCTTCCAGTTTTCGTCACCATCTGAAAAATGCTGCCCTATTAGATTTTCTTCCTCGGGCTTTCCATTAATTACCGAATTAAGGATTTTGCGAACATTCTTTTCAGTAACATGGCCATATGAAAGCCTGGTTCTTCCGGGCATTTTTATATCCAGAAGCGGTTCCAGAGTACATAGTCCAATACATCCGGTCTTCCTTATTTCCACATCAATATTTTCTTCTTTTATTACATTTTCCAGCTCTTCAAGAGTTTTTAAAGCTCCTGCTCCCATCCCACAGGTTCCAAGGCCCATGAAGATCATTGGTTTTTCCATACTTTTCAATGTGATTCTGGAGATATTTTCTTTTTTTTTGTTTTCACATTTCTCATCATGATGACAAAGTGGGCCCTGAGTCAGACATGAAATATAATCAGGACATGCCTTTTCACTGCTATGCCAGCATTTATCACAGCATCTGGAAAAAAGGTTATCTTTCAGCATTATGAACCTTCCTTAACGTTTTATTAATTTTTCGCATTTTCGTGCTATCCATTCCAGCATGGAATTCACCATCAACAACAACAACCGGAGCGAGAGAACATGCTCCCACACATGCAACCACTTCTATACTGAACAATCCATCTTTTGAGGTTTCCCCACTTTTACATCCAACATCCATTTCAAGAGAATCAAGAACTGTGCTGCTTCCTTTTACATGGCATGCGGTTCCTCTACAGACCTGTATCTGATGCAAACCCGGAGCATTGAACCGAAACTGGTTATAAAAAGATGCAACACCGTAAACTTTGCTCACAGGCAGATTTAATTTTTCACCTATGACAATCATCGCCTCCTTGCTTATAAAACCACGCTGCTGCTGTTCTCTCTGTAAAATGGGAATAAGGGAATCACGTGCCGGATCCCTGAACTCCTTTAAAATATCCGTTAGAGAAATGTTACTCATAATTAAACCTCTTTCTCCCGATCCTCTGATTTTTGATTTGCAAAAAATGCAACTTTTTCCAGTGACATGGTCACATCAATATTTTCCACATAAACATCGTCCGGAACTCTGAGCCTGACTGGTGCAAAATTCAGAATTCCTTTTATTCCACAATTAGTAAGTCTTGTTGCCATGGTCTGAGCAGCCTCAGCGGGAAGTGTCAGTATAGCAACAACACTACCAAGGGATTTCAGTTCAAACTCCAGTTCATTAATATGGCAGCATCTGGTTCCGGCGATAATGCGTCCTGTTTTTGAAAGTTCAGAGTCAAATGCAGCCATAATGTTATATCGGGATTTTTTTGGCATGAAATAGGACAGTAATGCCCTGCCAAGACTTCCTGTACCGATCAGAACTGCGTTTACCCCACGGCTGAAATTAAAAAACTTATTCAACTCATCAAGAAGATCACTGACGTTGTATCCCTGTTTAGGATTTCCCTCATAGCCGGTGACCATAAGGTCTCTCCTAACCTGTGCACTCGTTCCATCCGCCATGATGGCGAGTTCTCTGCTAAAAACAAAAGTCTTTCCCTGAGATTCCAACTTTGAAAGAAGTAGCCGGTAATGACTTAACCGACCGATAACTTTATCTGATGCGTTCATAAGCAATCTCCATTTTGCTGTTACACATTTAACGCTGTGAAATTTGTAACAGCTAACTATGATATAGAGGTAACAGTAGTATTTGTCAACAGCAAAACAGTTTTTTTTGATTTTTTTTTCACAGTTGAGAGAAGAGTTTCTCAACATATTGATATATTACACATATCCCTTGAGATTCTATTAAATTTTTATTCTTGAACAACAATAGTTTTCTGCATACAATAGAATTATTGTCCTGCAAAACAAAAATAAGGAAGTATGTACAGGTTTTGTGTGGCTATGTTATCAGCATGTAACAGTTGGGTTTTAGCTTCTCGGAGGGACCATGTCCAATTCAGTTGTAGAATTATCTTCAGTGGAGATTTTAAAACAAGCACTTGATCACCGCCTTTTTAAGGTATTCAGCGAACCGGTACGATCAACAATTCTTCTATTTTTACTTCAAAATGGAAAAAGTGATGTCAATACAATAAGTAACGCTTTTCCTCAGGATAGATCAGTGGTTAGCCGTCATCTTTCCATGATGAAAGAAGCCGGGATTTTGAAGGTATCAAGGGAAGACCGTCACCGGTACTATGAGGTGGATGCAGATTCATTCATTGCTTCCCTGAGAAAAATAATATTCAATACCACAGCATGCGCCTCAGATAACTGCAACTGTTGCGAGAAATGCCCCAACTATCATATTTGTGCTGTAAGAATTCAGGAAAAATAACTGAATTATTGATCTAACCTGGTTTCCGCTACATTTTTTGACTTCATCCCGACCGGATTCGAAAACATCAGAACAAAGAGTAACAAACCGGCTATGGATGAAATGAAAAGCAACCCACCGCTTATACTTGACTGATCAATTATGTACCCGGCGAGAGGCATTACCAGTGCAATAATCAGACGTTTTACACTACTTTCAAGACTCAATACGGTGGCTCTGACTTCACTGCGACTAATCTGTTCATTGAGCACCGATTTGGTCAAGGGACTATAAATTCCCTGTATTCCAAGATTGGCCAATAAAATAAAAGCCAGTATTACACCATTTCCATAAACAAATACTATCATACTCAAAATAAGTATGGCAGGAATTATCCAGACCACCAGAATACTGCGGTTTGTTGAAAGAAATCTGCTGAAATAAAACGCACTGAGGGCCGCAAAAATTGCACCACCGGATGCAATAAAACCTATAACCATATAAGAATATCCATTTGCTTTCAGCACTGGATGTAAAAGAGTATCGGTCACCCTGATAAGGAGAAAGATAAGAGAAGAATATGAAATAACCCACCATATTGAACCATGCCCACGGAATATTTTAGAATCTCTGGAAAACTGCAGAGGAGTCTCTCTTGTTCTTGAGTTAAGACCTCTAAGGAATTTTTTCCTGTCAAGAAGAAGAGAAACCAGAAATGAAAGAAAAATAATAATGGATGTGAGAGGAAAAAGGAGAGCAAGACTTTTTGTTGCGATCAAACCACCGACTGCACTGGAAATAGCCATTCCAAAGTGCTTTGCCATGGAAGCTTTACCTTCCATTTCGGGATATTTCTCCACTTTTCCGGATTTTTTCAACATATCATATAAAAAAGCGCTGTCTGCACCACTGGTTAATGTAAGACCTAAAGCCAGTAAAAATTCCAGGCTGACAAAAACAGCAAAGGACCAGGCGAAATAGTACCCCAGAGATGCAAGACTCATTAGCAGAGCTCCCCATGCCATAGCACTTCTTCTTCCGTAACGATCACTGTAGATCCCGGTAGGGATCTCAAAAATAATAACCGTTGCAGCAAAGACAGCCTGTAATATTCCAATCTGAGTAAAAGCAAGACCCCTCTCCAGATAGAAAAAAACAAGGAAAACCTTGAATAGAAAGGCGCTGCTCAATCCTCTGAATAGGTAGTATAATCGTAGTGTCTGAACCATTACATCAGTGTACCCTTCAAAATCGGATAATATTCATTAATGTTAGAAACTGATGAAAAACTGCAATTAGATGAAATTTCTGCCGGTCTGGCGTTTAAAAGAATGAAGGTGCTTATTGCTGCGCTTACCCTGTTCTCATATACATCAGAACTTAAATCCTTCTCCATTATCGTATAACTGTTGAAACTTTTAAGATCAGCTAAAGAATAAGAAGCCTCAATTCTTAAACCCGGGTGTTTCAAAGCTTTCTCTAAAACAGGAACAGCACTCTTATCACCCAGATGCCCCAGCGCCACGGCACTTGCAAATTTAAAACTTCCTTTTTCCAGCGCAGTTTTTAGAATAATTTTAACCCGCTTATCTCCAAGCCGTGCAAGAACGCATGCAGCCTTAACACGGTCTCCCTGTCTCCTTGAATTTTTGGCTTTGGCATACAGCCAGGCAAGACCTCCGCTGTCTCCGCTGGCAGCGATCGCTTCACTCGCCGCAAAACGGGTCTCTGTCATCATCATGAGTTTTCTCAAATGTTTTATTGATGATTTATCACCAAGGCGTCCAAGAGCAAATGTACTAAGTATGTGCAGTGGACTTGTTCTGTTATTCATATGCTTTCTTAGAAAATTATAAGATTCTTCATCTCCGAGTTTTGCCAGGATCTCAGAAATCCTCATTCTGTGTGAGGGAATGGCATTTCTGGCGGCCTGAATCAACTTTTTTATCGCAATTTTATTTCCAGTCTGAGCCAGAACTTCAGCTGCCTGTATTTCCCAGATATTTACAAGATTTCCATGTATTGTTTTCTCAAGAATCTTAAGTGATATATTTTTTGCAGCAAGGGGATCATGATGAAGATCCTGATTTGCAGTTTCAGGAAATTTTATAGCATTACGTATTTTAATCTTGTCAGGAAAATACATTGAAAATGAATTAATATATTGTTTATAACCTGTCTGGATTGATTTTTTTTCTATTTCAAAAACAGTAAATAAATATACCATCAGCAGAATTGGGACAGTAATAAGAATACTAATCAGTGATTTTTTATATACATATGTAGGGACAATATTAGTTGAATATCTCTGGCAGCATTGAGAAGAACAGAAAAATACAATTCCCTTTTCGGTAATAAAATGATCACCGGCACGGTAAACTGGGAATTTTCTGTGGCATTCCGGACATTTAATCATGGGAATACAACCGTTTTGCTCCATCCATACTGGGCAATTGTTTTAACAATATAGTGCATGAGATATTCTTTCCGCTTAATAACCATCTTAATTTCGTCATCAGTCAAAATTGTCCATGGTGGATTCTTTTCTTTTGCAAGCTCCTTTTTTATTTTCTCAGTGGTCAAAGCCTTTATTTTCAAAATAGTACTTTGAGAAAAACGCCTCACAAGATTCATATAAATTCTTGCTGTTGTATGCCCCTTGGGAGATTTTAAAAAAGAAAAGGTGTTATCCATAAAGTACAGTCTCTTTTTACTTTTACTTGCCAGAGTGTTGAATCCCGTAAATCTGTCGGGATTATTGATTATAAAATCAAAAAGAACCATATCACTAATCTGGCTTGATAATATATAGTCATCCTTGAGAAGATAATCAAATGGTGCAAGCCATTGCATCCATTTTCTCCTCCAACTGAGATTTTCCAAAGGAATACTTTTTATAACAGGTATCCAATGACTCACCTCCCCATGTACAAGACCATTTTCAGTAAACTTTACTTCTCTGAGGATTCTTACTCTTTCTGGCCAGGATACATCCTTTAGTTTTGCAAGAAGTTCTTTCTTCGTAATAGTACGATGAGTAGCCGGAGGTACCCTGCTGAAACCCAATAATCTGTTTATTCGATACGCAGCAATTTCATACCTTGGCACAGTCTGTTCATGAAACTGATCAGGTTTAAATGCGGCATCGGTGTTGTTTGTAAAATGTAATCGGAGGGAAATTGTGGATCCACCTTTATTGAATGAGATACTCTTTATCTTTGCGGTTCGGATATTTGCCAAAAGATTTTCGTCAATTTTTCCAGACCATTGACCGGGATTGTTACCCACATACTTTTTAATTTCAGGATCGTCCCCATGAGACAGTGGTTCTGTCCAGGGATTTCCGTTGCTTCCAGAAAAAACATTTATGATTATTGCAAAAAAACAGATAACATACATCACATTCCTCGGTGTGTAAAAATGCCACAATATACTACATTGGTACCACACACCGGACATGTACGCAAATTTTCTTTCAATTTTATGTTTCTGATTATCTTTATTGTGCAGGTGCAGTGTTATCTGAAGGTTTAACCGTTTCAGATGGTACTTCATTGTTTACAGGGGCAGTGTTTTCCGGAGAATTTTCCGGCGTATTTTTAGTCTCCTCAGGCTGTGGTTTTTCTCTGGGAGGAGGAGCAGCATAACAGGCTGTTGCTGATACACCGATAATTGCTGCAGCTGCCACAGGGAGAACTTTCATGGCAAATTTTCCCTTTTCAATCTTTTTAAGCGCCCTGTCAATTTTTTCAAATACAGTCATAGTTACCTCCATTAGGTTAGTTTAACACCCGGTAATACTGTTTGTTAAGATTACAGACGTATAAATCTTCATTGCATTATAGTGTATTCAAAGTATTATTCAACACAGGATGTACTAACCGGGATAAAGCAATGCCTGTACAACGACTTATATTACTATCTTTTATAATATTTTCAGTTTTCTTTGCTGGATGCACATTTGATGTTTCAGGACCATCCGGTCAGAATACCAGCAATAATATCCCCGATGCATCGGATGACATCACAGACTCCGGGGATATTGCTGATATCTCTGATGTTTCTGATGTTTCTGATATCTCGGATATCGAGGATGCATCCGATGTTTCAGACAGCGGCTCTGATGATATACTGGATTCGGGGGATGATGTCATTGATTCCGGGGTTGAATGTGAAGCAGATGATTCAACATGTCTTGATGATTTTACTCTTCAGTTCTGCAATAGTTCGGGAGAATTTGACACTTCAGTATGTGAATTCGGTTGTGACCATACATTAACTCCTAATGGCTGTCTTGACTTCATTCCGTCCAATGGACTGGATAAAACAATTCTTTCCACGTCCGGTCTTTTACCTTTTGAGATTTCAGCAACTGCTGTATTCAACTCCTCAACCGGTGAAATAACTGTTGATGGTGTTCAACTGAGGGCCCCTGGTGAAGGAATGGATCTCGAAAATGGAATAATCTATTCACAACACGCGATGTCTGATGGCAGAGCTGCCGGGGTTTTTGCATTTACATCATTTACTGTGCAACCAACAGGAATTGTAAGGGTTATCGGGGACATCCCTGTAATTTTTCTTGCAGAGTCCATCTATATACGTGGCATTCTCGATGTAAGTGCAAATATCCAGAATTGTGAAGCTGCTAACCGCCGATGTCCAGGCCCCGGAGGATTTGGGGGGGGCAGTACAAATTCTGATGGACAGGGACCAGGCGCAGGCAAAAAAGGAATTGAGGACTGGTGGGACGAGGATGAAACAGGAGGTGGGGGAGCAGGTTTCAACTGCGAAGGAGCTTCCGGTGGTGGTGGAACCGGTGGTGCTGCAGGAAGTATTTATGGCAATGAAATGAACGAACCACTTGTCGGTGGCAGTGGTGGTGGTGGCGGCGGTCATTATGAACTTGGTAACGAAAATAATGGACAGGGCCTTGGTGGTGGCGGTGCCGGAGCAGTTCAGTTGACAGCATTATCAGTTGTTTCAGTTGGCAACTCAGTTGGCACACCCTGCGGCATCAAAGCATCAGGTGCTGGTGGTGGTGGAAATGACTCCTATGCAAACAGTGGTGGTGGTGGCGGCGGTAGTGGCGGTGCTGTTATCATTGAAGCTCCTCACATCCAGTTATTCCCTGGCTCAACACTTGCTGCCAATGGTGGTGGTGGTGGCGCGGGTAAGGATGGTGCAGATGGTAATTACGGACACTTTGACGCAACCCCTGCTGATGGTGCACAGTGTTCAGACTGCAATACAGGCGGAAATGGCGCCAGTTTAAATGCTTCAGTTCCGGCATCAGGTTCCGATGCGGACGGTAATGATGGAACCGGTGGCGGTGGCGCTGGAACAGGACGAATAACAATTAGAGATTGCATATCATTTATTAATTCAGGTATTATTTCACCATCTCCGCATCTTGGCGGGTGTCATCGATAATTTTCAGGATGAAAATGACAATTAATTACAACAAAATTGCTGAATATCTCACAGAAACAAATATTAACACTGGCATTGCATCTCTTCTCACCTGGCTGGAAGTTGAGTGGGAAATTGAAGGCATTGCATTACTTATTGAATCACCGCTGAGTGAATCATACAGTTATCTTGCGTCAAGTCAGGATCCCGGTGTATATGGGCTCCAGCTTAACCTTGAACTCCCTGAGACCCCATTGGATGAGTCTGTGTTCATCGAAAACAATGATTTTCTTAGAAATCTGTCCCATCTTCTTGATATGGAAGTGGAAAATGAAGAATGCGCATTGCTATGCAGACTTAAAATTCCTGGAAGTGTTGCCAATCTGGTTGTTGTTATGTTTGGGGTAAAATCCTATCTTGAGGCAGTGGATTTCACAACTGCAGTCAGATTTATGGCTTCTTCAATTCGTAATTCTCTCAATCTCAACTCCAGAAAAGAAATTACAAACAGAATAAAACTTGATGAAATACTTGAAGAAGCTCATTTCAGTTATATTGAAACATACAGAGAGCTTTTTGAAAACAGCAGTGATGGTATTTTTATACTGGATAACGATAATAAAATTATTTACCTGAATAAAAGTGCAGAATCTATGACAGGCTATAATTTTCAGTCTCTGTCCCATCGAAATATAACTGAAATAGTAGCGCTACATTCAAAAAATATTTTCAGTGTCAAATCAGATGATCTTCCACAGTTTTTTGATATGGACATAACCACTACATCAAACGAAATTGTTTGTATGGGGGTGTCAAGGAGCAATCTTCTTTCGGAAAACGGACTGACAGTTCTCGTGTGTAGAGATGTAACTGAAACTAAAGTTGTTGAAGAAAGACTCAGGGAAACAGCTGACTTCCTGATAAATCTGATAGACAACAGTGTTGTGGCTATCGTTTCCATGGAAATTCATAAAAACATCACCTTATTTAATCCAGCAGCTGAAACATTGTTTGGTTATGAGCATTCCGAGGTGGTTAACAAAATAAATATTATGGATCTGTTTTATAATCCAGAACACTGGTTCATGATAATAAAACGACTCAGCGAACCTATGGAGTCAGCAAACATTAAACATTTCAGAACCAGTATGCTTAATAGCAGGTCAGAAGAAATTCCGGTAAGTATCAGTGCTTTCCTGGTTCCAGGCATTGATTCTCATCCACCCAATACCGTTTTATTTATTACGGATATGAGAACTCAGGTAGAACTGGAAGAAAAACTTTCTATTTATCAGCAAAAACTTGCAGAGCAGGAAAAACAGGCAATGATCAGTGAACTTGCAGGAGCTCTGGCACATGAATTGAATCAGCCCCTCATGTCCATACTCGGATACAGCCAGCTCCTCTCAAATCCATCCCTTGGAAGAGAAAAATTTGAAAGAGCTGTAAATCATATAGCCAATGAGTCAGAAAGAATGGCTGAAATTGTAAAAAGAATCGGAAATATAACCCGATTTGAAACCAGAAAATATGTAGGACAGGCTAAAATAGTTGATTTACTGAGAAGTTCTGATGAGTAAATTGAAAAAAAGTTCATACGGGCAACTGATTCAGGAACTGGAAACCATGTGTGAATTCCTGAATGTGGATCTGAAGTATGAAAAAATCCAGAGCCATCATCCCAGAAAATCTGCTCTTTTTAAAATCAAAGGGACATGGAAACTCATTATTGACCGCCACACAACTGTTGAGGAAAAATATCTTCTTTTACTGGACAATCTTGCCCTTTTTGACAGGGAAACTATTTTCATTCAACCGGCCCTGAGAGATACTCTGGACCGAAGACAGACAGAGCTGGAATCATTGGGCAAAAAACTTCCAGGGAGAGAAAATGGCTGAAAATTTTATTAAGGCAATAGGCGGGTATGGAGAATTTGGTGCCAACTGTACTTTGATAAGTGTAAATGGTCACGGTGTGGTAATTGACTCAGGAGTAAAATTCTCAGGAAATGACTTTGATGGTATTGAAAAACTTCTCCCGGATTTCTCTCTGATTGAATCAGAAGAGGACACCATAATTGATGCAGTAATCATAACCCATGCTCATGAGGATCATATTGGCGCCATCGATGCTCTTATGACTAATTTAAAGTGCCCGGTATATTGTACCTATTACACCATCAATCTTGTAAGATATAAACTCGATGAAGCTAAAATTCATCGAAAAATTATTCCTGTTCAGGAGGGGAAAAAATATTCTGTTAATAAGGCAATTTCTTTTAATGTCTATGAAATGGAACACAGCATTCCTGACAGCTGCTCCATAAGAATGGAAATAGAAGAATTTTCTTTTTTCATCTCAGGGGATTTCAGGAACGGTTCTAAATTTCCTGGTTTTGCAGATGACAAAATGAGTGTAGATTTTATGTTCTGCGATTCTACTGCTTCAATGGAATTCCATGAAGGACCTCAGGAAGAAATGATTCTGGAAAGTTTCACTAAAATACTCAGGGAATCTTCCGGCAGAGTATTTTTCACTCTCTTTTCATCAAATATAGATCGGCTGAATCTCATACTCAAGGCAGCTGAATTCACAGAAAGAAAAGTCGCTCTTATCGGTCGAGGTTTGAAAACGCATTTTTATAATGCAGTTGAGAGAGGCTTTTTGCCACTTACTGAGCATCTGCCTCCGGAAATGGTCTCCTCATACCCACAAAGCAGACAGGTGTTTGTAATAAGCGGTTCTCAGGCTGAGCTGTTCAGCACTCTAAACAGATTAAGCCTTCAAACATTTAACGATTTTAAAATTGTTCCAGATGACACTGTAGTTTTTTCTTCCAGGGCAATTCCCGGAAGAGAGGTTGCTATTTCAAGAATGTGTGACCGAATTCTTAAACTTGGGGCAAAAATAGTTGATTCACTGAATAATATTCCACTTCATTCAAGTGGTCATGGTAATCGTCTGGATATTACAGATCTAATCAATTCGGTTAATCCTGGGATTTTCATTCCACACCATGGGAGCTACCGTCATATGTGCGAAGCTGCCAAAATAGCTGATAAGCAGGGCGTTCAGGACACTGTAATCATAGAAAATTCTGATAAAATAGTATTTTCAGATTCAGAATTCTCGATTTTGAAGGGTGAGGGTTCAACCCCGGTTATCATTGATACACCTAGTGGTAGTATCCTCAGTACAAGACACCTCAAGGAAAGAAGAAAAATTGCTGCAAAAGGTATCGCTGTTGTAAGTTATTACAGGTTAAAAAACTCTATCTCTGTAAATTTTGAATTCGCTGGAATTGGTAATCCTGAAGTCGACGTTTTACTTAAGGAATCTGTTGAAAGAAAACTTATCAAAAATTATGATCCACTCATGAAGAGAGAACGTCTGACGGAATTGAGCAGACAGACAGTTTCTGAAATATTCAAGAAAATATACGGGAAAAAACCGTTTGTAATAGTTATGATTAAAGACAAGGAAGAAAAATGAGAATATTTATATTTATTACAGTATTTCTATCCACTGGATGCAAAAACACTGAAGACAGGAAAAGCGTTAACGCCCCTGTTGTAAAGAAGGATCCCGCAACACAAAAAAATGGTGATAACCGTACTGTAAATCCTCCGAAAAACAATTCCCAAAATATCGGGAAAAAAATCGGAGAAAAGGATCCTCTGAATTGTGAAAATATCTGTAATCATTTTTTGTATTGTGACCGAAATAGTAATTCTGGAAAACAGCAACTCAGAATGTGTATAAGACAATGTACCTATGATAAAACAGAAACAGGACTGATAAAAACTGAGGCATTTAAATTATGCCTTGGTAAACATAGAAACAGCGAGTGCAAAGTTTTACGAAAATGTATCAATGGTGAACTGATAAAGGCCAGAAAAAAACTTTTTGGAAAGGAAAAGGCAGGAAAATAATGAAAGTTACTGAAGAAAAAAGCCATCGGGTTTTAGTCGGTACTGAAGAATTTTCAGTGGAAAACAATACAACTGTTTTGGAATTCTTATCCAAATCATGGCCTAATGACTATAAAAAATTTATTGCAGCTGAGGTTAATAACAGACTTTACGGTTTGAACGCACCTATCAGAACAGATTCCGTAATAAAACCACTTACTGTTGCAGATCGAATGGGAACCACCGTATACAGGGCAAGCGCTTCACTAATAATGCTGGAGGCAATGAAGAGGATTCTACCAGGACACAAACCTGTAATTGGACAAAGTATACAGGATGGATATTTTTACCAGATCCGCGAGATGAAAGATGGAGTTCCAAAGGAAATAATCAGGGATATCGAGCTGGAAATGAAAAAGATTGTTGAAGAGAACTTGAAATTTGAAATAGAGTCACTTCATGTCAATCAGGTAAAAAAAATGCTTCTCGAGGTGGAACAACCTGAGAAGGTAAATCTATTGAGAATACATTATGAGCCTCAGGTAAGAATAGTCCGGGTTGGAAATACATTTGATCTTTTTCATACACCCTATGCTCCGTCAACTGGTTATATTGATACTTTTGAACTCGCGTCCTACTGGCCTGGAATGGTTCTCCGATTTCCTGCCAGAGGGTCAACAAAAATTACCGGAAAAACAAATCAGTATCCGAAACTGTTTCAGACTTATATGGAAACGAGATCATGGAATTCAATGCTGGGTGTTCAGAATCTTGGGGAACTTAATGGAGCTATTCTCAGTAATGATATTCATAATCTGATATCCATATCTGAAGGTCTTCATGAAAAAAAGATTGCTTCAATAGCTGACACAATAGCTTCCAGACAACCAGAAGTTAAACTCATTCTTATTGCAGGACCATCATCATCCGGAAAAACAACATTTTCAAAGAGGCTTGCAATACAATTGCAGGTTAATGGCATCAGACCCATGACTCTTGAAATGGATAATTTCTTTGTCGAAAGAGAGCAGACTCCCAGAGATAAAAACGGAGAATATGACTTTGAGAGTATTGATGCCATCGATATTCCTCTTTTCAATGATGTCCTTGTCAGATTAATGGATGGGGAAACCGTTAAAACACCAGTGTTTGATTTTAAAAAAGGGGGAAAACTCCCAAAGGATAAATGGATACCAAAAAAACTTGAAAAAGATGCAGTATTGATTGTTGAAGGCATTCATGGGTTAAATGACAAGTTGACAACATCAGTGATGGGTCACAGGAAGTTCAAAATCTATATAAGCGCTTTGACTCAACTCTGTATTGATGATCACAACAGAATTTTCACGTCAGATGTCAGACTCATCAGAAGAATAGTAAGGGATCGTAACTTCAGAGGCTATAGTGCAGCAGACACAATTAAACGCTGGCCAAGTGTGAGAAAAGGAGAACTTAAACATATTTTTCCATTTCAGGAAAAATGTGATGTCATGTTCAACAGTGCACTGTTTTATGAGCCCGGTGTTCTGAAAACAGTATGTGAAAGAGCCCTGCTGGAAGTAGATCCTGAAAGTGAATCATTTTCCGAAGCATATAGACTGCTCCGTTTTCTCAGGCTTGTGATGCCAATTTCCAAAGCTAATGTACCACCAAATTCAATAATACGGGAATTCATAGGCCAGAGCATTTTCCATTATTAATATTTTTTGAAAAGTGACTCAATATCAACTGGATTTTTCTGATTCAAAATAATATATAATATCTTCTCTGGTTTCCATCTGATGGGAACACAGACTTTTAAAAGGGCGCGTAACTCAGCGGAAGAGTGCAATCCTCACACGGTTGAAGTCGCTGGTTCGAACCCAGCCGCGCCCACAAGGTAATATTATGAATTTTGAAACAAGGTATATTAGTTTAGGTGAGGATACCCTTACTCTCAGGAGGGTAGAGGTTTCTGATGCTCCATGGATTCTTGATTTTTTTAACTGCATAATCGGAGAAACGGATTTTCTCCTCTCTGGTCCTGAGGACAGACCATTGTCCCTAGAAGATGAAATCTCATTTATCAAATCCTTTGATAAAACACCAAACAGTATCCTTGTTGCTGGTTTTTTTAATAATCAACTGTGCTCAATTGTTGATATAAGAGGTGCTTTTCTAAAAAGAAGAGAGCACATAGTCGAGCTAGGTCTTAGTGTAAAAAAATCTTTCTGGCGAAAACACATAGCAACTGAGATGATGAATTCAATACTTTCAACAATCCGGAACCAGAGATCCATTAAAAAAGTCACTTTAAAAGTCCATGAAAATAACACAAGCGCTATTGCTCTTTATAAGAAATGCGGATTTGTTCAGGAAGGACTCCTGATGAAAGACCTGAAAATAAAAGAAAACTTCTATTCTACTCTGGTAATGTCTAAATTCTTATAATTTTTTTTCCTCCCGGTCACTCTGATTAATCTGAACAATGCAGGAACAATAAACATGGTGGCAAAAAAGCTGGTTAAAATTGCTGCACCTGTAAATATACCCAGTTTTCTGAGAGGAGGAAAAGAACTAAATGCAAAAGCAGCAAATCCACTTGATATAACCAGTGAACTGGAAATAACCGGCTTAAATATCTCCCTCACAGCAGTATCCACCACAGTTTTTATGTTCTTATGGATTCTAATATTATATTCAATATGTTTTAAAAGATGAATCGTAGCATCAACACTAATTCCAATAGTTACAGCACTTATCAGAACACTGCCGGCGTCCAGAGTAACACCTAAAATTTCCATAAGCGCATACATCATAAGCACACTGAACACACTTGGAAATATCCCCAGAAATACAAAACTCATTTTCCGGAATTGAACAAAAAGAAGCCCCATAACAGACAGCAGAGAAATAAGAGTAGTGTATATCAGTGTAACTACCAGATTTTTCATCACTCCAGAATATTCAGGGCTTATTCCCCCCGTAATGACTGTATTCTTCAAACCCTGAGCCATTAGTTTTTCGCTCAAATCTCTTTCAGCAATTTTTCTTGTTTCTTCAATATCTTTATATTTTGAATTTCGAATGAATAGAGAAAGCCTGAGTTTATCTGCATTTTTATTAATGTACCTTTTAATGGTATCCATCCTGTATATAAGGTTGAATACCAGTTCATTATCAATATTCCCTGGATTACCCATTACATCCGAAAAAACCCTGAGAGTCTGAAATGGACCGCCCACGTTTTGAACGTTTGATTCTCTGAAAACATCCAGACTGTTTTCAACTTTTTTTAAATTATCAAATTTGTTAAAAGTCCCGGTTTTTGCACATATAATAACCTCAACTGTATCAATCGGAGATACATTATCCCGAATATACAACGTATCTCTTTTTAATTTTGACCCCACACCCAGATAACCACTGTTATCCGTCTCCATAGTCATTCCTGCAAAACGCCAAACACCTCCGGCAATTAATAAACCAGCAATTGTGACAATTATAAAATCCCCAACATATGATTCCGATGTTTTAGCAGTATTTTCAATATTTTCTTTTTTATCATCACCTCCTGAGAGGTGAGTAAAAGACAAAAGTACCGGAAGAAAAAAAACGGATAATAAAAACACAATAACAAGGGAAAAAACGACCATTACTCCCATTTCCAGCATTGCGCTCATTGGAGAAACCAAAAATGATAAAAACCCGGCCTGAGTAGTCAGTACAGAAAAAAAGATTGAATTTCTTGTCAGAGTGTAGCTCTGGTTCACTCTTCCTGCAAAGACGTCAGTAGATGTCGTCCTGAGATTAATACCTGTATGAATCATGGTTTCAACACTGACTACCATAATTATCAGAGGAAGAATGTTTGAAACAATGGTCAGAGTGAAGCCAAAAAATGAAATTACACCCAGTGAAACAACCAGAGCGACAGCCATTGTAAGCATCATCGCCATCACAGTTAAAAATGATCTGAAAATAATAAACAGGATAATTACAGAAAACAGTGCATAAAGGGGAATAAACTTTTTTCCTATTCGCTGTCCCTCGGTTTTAAGATAATTGTTAATAACCGGTTCTCCTGATATATGATAAGGGATTCCGGATTTTTCAATAATCCCCATAATACTACTAAGTATGTCAGCAGATTCCCCATCACTAATGCTGATTACAATGGATAGATACTCATTTTTTTTCGCCAGACCTGATTCAGAGAAGCCTTTTCCGGAGTTTAAAATCTCATTCACTGTCTTTGCCCGAAGGATGATATCTGAGATTCGAAATAATCGTACTGAGTCAAGGATACTAAGAATAGAATCTGTTCTTTCAACTCCTGAAACACCATTTAAATTTTTTTGTATTTCATCTATTCGTTTTAAGAAACCAGGTGTGATGTTTCCCTTAAACGGGAAAACAACCATAATAAATCTGTCATTTCCAAAATTCTCCTTCAGTTGTTGTCTGAACTTCAGTAGTTTCGGATCCGGTGATGCCAGTGCAGAAATAGAATTATCAGTTTTTAAATGAAAAACACTTGTCATACATGGAATAACAATAGCAAAAACAAGAAGTAGTATTTTCCATCTGTGTCTGAATAATGGCAAGAGATACTCCAGTTTGGATCTCCCTGCATTGTAAACAGGATTATATTTTTTTAAACCTACTTTTATAAACAAAATGAATGATCAGTGTATTGAACCAGATTTCACGCAACAGGTAAAACCGTGTTCGAATTTAACTGCAACATCCATGCATTTCAGAGTTTTTCCGGAGAAGGAACACTGCCATCGGAATTTTCCACTGTGATATAAATTTTCTTCACTTCCATCACATACAAATATCTATTTGTATTTATTAATATTTTTAACAATTTTATTTTACTGAAATATTGCAATTTTTTCCATAAATACTGTCATTTTTTAATACCATGAAAAACATGCTGTACTTATAAATTTTATAAGTTACTGGTTTTCTTACTTTATTTACATTGTCAATAAAATTTAACATTTTTTACTTTATAAATACTTGAAACTATAAATTCCAGTGGTAAATTACTTTTGGTTCTGTCCGGGGACTCGGCATCTTCTTTGTTTTGTCCCTTTTCTTTTCTAATCGAATCTTGCAACTTTTGTTGCTGTCTAGATCATCTTTTTTTCTTTCCCTGATTTCCCGGACGGATCATTTTATTTTAATTTTTAGTTCAATGTAGTATCGTTCCCATCGTATTGTAATACCAATTTTTAGAGGCTCAAATGACTGAAATAACCACATTTCTAGCTACAACTAACGGGAAACTGATTGTTTTTGGAAGTCTTGCCGGCTTTTTTTTACTCCTCATTATTTTCACCAGAGGGAAAAACAGTCCTGTTAAGAAAATTACATCTATTCCATTTCCTGTGCCATGGAAAAAGCTACTGACAGGAAAGTATCAGTATTACAGAAATTTAAATGTGAGAGATAAAGAAAAGCTTGAGAATTCGATTCAGGTATTTCTTTCGAAAAAAGATTTTTATGGAATAGATAATCTTGAAATAACAGATGAAATAAGACTACTGGTGGCAGCTCAGGCATGCACACTTATTTTTAAAATTGATCAAAAACTGGAATGTTATCCCAACCATAAAAGTATTTACCTTTATCCTGACAAGTTTCCCCCGGATTACTACAGTGGAATCATGGTTGACGGCTTAAGTGCGCCACCATGGTATGACAGTGAAAGTGTAATATCAGGGGAAGTACATCTTTCATGGCCTGATGTATCAAGAGGTATTGAAGATGGAAAAGATGGGTACAATCCTGTCTTTTACCAGTTTGCCAGACAACTTGATCAGGATGATTTTTCTGATGACGGAATTCCTTCGTTATACCTGGATAATCCGGAAAAATGGATAGGAATTTTTTCGAGTTATTTTCAGAAGTTTCAAACTTCAATTAATTCCGGGAAATCAAGTCTGATTAATCCTCATGCAGCAAATTCACTAGCTGAGTTTTTTGCTGCAACCACCGAATTATTTTTTGAGGTTCCAGTTCAGTTCCGAAAAGAATTCCCGGGACTCTATAATGAGTTGAAGGATTTTTACAAACAGGATCCAGCTTATATAGTAAGTATTTCAAAAAACAAATAAGGTTCAGACAACAGATAAGAAATATTTCTGATAAACGTAATTTTAACTCTAAACAGGAGGAACATTCAGTGGCTATCTATATTGTCATATTTATCATATTTATCGCCGTTTTCTTTTTTATTCAGAAAATGCAGAAAAACATGACAGAAAATGCTTCAGCAGTAATGGAAGGAAATGCTCAAATACTGGCAGATGCATTAAGATTGAATTATGAGAAAATTGAAAAGCCTGATGGAAAAGATATCGTCAGCGGTGGTGGTACAAAAATATACGGAAAATATAAAAATCATGATATCGAAATAATATGGTTTTCCTATACCAAGATAAAGTATCAATTGGGAAAAAATGTTATGGAGTATCTGATTGACAATCATATCTCCATCAAAGGAGAAAAAACATCTGAAAACTGGGTTATTTCACCCATTTCCAAACCGGTCACCAAGCCCACTGGAGTAGTCGAATTTGACAATATACTAACTATATCTGGCAATCATTCATTCACACATCAGGACTTTCAGTTCATTGCTTCATTTGGTTGGATGAACCTGAAAATGCAAAACGGAATTCTTACTTTTAGCGATGACTTCAATGAATTTATTCAGAATACAAAAGGAGTTACTGCGATGACAAAAGTCGTTCATCCCTTATGGCACACAAGTACAGCAAATCTGACAATCGATATTCCCAATGTAATTAATTTTATTGATTTCCTCATTTATGCAGCTGGATAATTCACCTTTATAAGTATTTAATTTCTGAATACATAATTCCTGTGATACTCCAGTGTATTTTTCGTGGGAGATCTGAATTTGTCATCAGGTAGTTTAAACTGCACTCCCTCCCAGATTCTGTATGTATCACTGATAAGCCGGGAACTGATGAGAAGTCTGTTTTCCTCATCAATCGAAATCAGACCTTTCTCAAACAGCACTCCCAGATCAACTCTCAAAAGTATCCCATTTTGAACATGATTACTTTCAGGGGAAAGAAAAGGCTGAATATTAATTGCTTTTAAAAGTTCAGGAGAGGACTCCCCGGTAACAGCGCATTTACCACTGTATGCTTTAAAAACTGAGTGCTGGAATTCTTCATATCCCTGAACCGGAAAAACAGGCACTCCAATTTTGAGAAGTGAAAATAGAAGTTTTTGACTATGAAGCCTTTGGTTGCGTCTGCTTTCCACAAACATATAATCATCTTCAAAATATTTTATACCTCCCATGGGGAGAGGTATTTCAAGACCTCCGGCAGAGGGTTCAAAATAATCACTTTCATTGAAGAAAATACATTCTGAGAGAAGAATATTTCCCATATCGGAAGAAAGACATTCTTCTTCAGAAATTTTAATATCATTTCGTTTTGTCCAAAGATAGATTAATTGCCTGAGATCCCCGACACCAAGTGAATTTCCATACTTTTCCCAGGATGATTTAACTGTCTGACCATTAAAGCCCATAAATATTCCATGTCCTGCAATTTGTCGTATTGGGGATTTCAGTAAAAAATATATCCTGGAACCATTTTTTAAGCTTCTGATCTGACGTACATGTGGTGACCAGTAACTCAAAATGCCAGATGATGAATTGAATCGGTGAAAATCAACCCACCAGTTTTCCACAACCAATACCGCTAACATGATAATTCTCCGGAAATACAGATATTTTATACAGAATTACCACCATTGCAAAAAAAATGATGCCCCGGATCAGTTTCAGAGAAGAAGAAGAAGAACGAAAAGCAGATGTCAGTATTTACCATCACGAAGTCGGGACTCAGGAACCGGGGCATCATAGGGATAACCGCGTTCTACCCAGAAACCGTTAACCGGGTGATCAGTCAGTTCAATTCGGTTTATATATTTTGCACTCTTGTAAGCAAGAAGCCTTGGAATAACAAGTCTGAGAGGAAATCCATGTTTTAGAGGCAATGTCGAGTTATTTACACCATACGCTAAAATAGTATGAGGTTCAGTTGCAATTTCCATGGGAACTGATTCATTGTATTTTCCATCAATAGTGTGAAAGGTAACAAATTTTGCCTGTTTTTCCGGTTGAACAATGGAGAAAATTCTGTTCATGTGGACGCCATTCCATGGAACATCCCATATGGACCAGCCTTCAACACAGTGAAAATCCATTACCTGATTAACCCTCTCCATATCAACAATTTCAGAAAATTTAAAAACTCCAGATCTGGCGACCATACCATCTACAGTTAAATTCCAGTTGTTTAGTATTCTTTTTATGTTCTGAGGATCAATAGTACGTTCTCCCCATAACCGGAAAATATCATCATCTCCAGAACCTTCCACAAATGGAAACTCCTTAGCATCAGTAACATCAGTATTTACTGAATCAGTCATATCAAAACCTGCATCCATTGAGGAATTTTCATCTCTGGTACATTCTGACAAGGCAATTACACTTCCAACACCCAGCCACTTAAGAAATGATCTACGGGAATCACCAGATTTATCACCTTTAAAAGCAACCATTGTTAGACTCCTCTTTATATTTTAGTTGCTTCTTTCAACATTTCAACTCCCATTTTAATTTTTTCTAAAATTCAACTTTAAAACTGCCTAAAAACATTTACTATCTGAACGGGGGTGAACATGGGAACCACAAAAAGACGGAACAGGAAATTCGGGCTTCCACCAGGAAGTCTGGTTTATACTGGAACTAAAACACCTGGTAATCATACTGAAATTTTGAAAGTTGAATATTCATCAAAAGATTTCAATGAATCAAAGTCATCTATTCAAAACCTGAAGATTTCCCCGGAAAAAACCAACTGGCTTATTTTTGAAGGGGTGCATGATTCAAATGCACTTGAGCAGCTTGGAAAGCTCTTCAATATTCATCGTCTGGCCCTTGAAGATGTGATGAATATAAGTCAGCGACCCAAAATGGAAGAATTCGGTAAAATGATTTTTCTGGTTCTTCCCATTGTCACTTCCTCAGACAACAGATACGAGAAGTACAATATCAATCTTTTTCTTACTGAAAATACAGTCATACTTATTTCTGAGAAATTTGAAACAGACCTGTGGGAACCTCTGTTTAACCGCCTGAGAGATCCAGCAAAGACTATACGCAAAAACGGGGTTGCTTATCTTCTCTTTTCAATTCTTGATATCATCGTAGACCACTACATTGATTTGTCATCTGAGATTGATGATCATCTTTTTGACCTGCGGATTTCAATGACCAGAGATGATAGTATAACTTTTGAGAGAATACTGGAAATACAAAATAATATTCTATACTTGAGAAAAACTTTCAATGCTACCAGAGAAACTCTTTCGGGACTGATGAAGCATAGTGTCACCGAAAACTCCGAGTTTAAATTCTTTCTCAGGGATAGTTTTGATCATCTTGTTCAGGTTATTGAGTCTGTTGACTTCAATTTTATGAATCTGGATGGTCTCATTAATCTGCATTTTTCTAAGCTAAATCAGAAAATGAACGAAATAATCAAGTTTCTTACTTTAATTTCAACTATGTTCATACCTGCCAGTTTCATAGTTGGCTTTTATGGTATGAATTTCAAATATATGCCAGAACTTAATCTCCCTTATGCCTACCCCCTTGTAGTTGTTGTTATTGCACTTGTAATCTCAAGTCTTTTTGTAATGTTCAGAAGAAAAAAATGGATGTAATTTAAATTAAGTTACCAGTTTCCAATCATAAATGTTGAATACCAGGTTAAAACATTATCTGAAAGACTTTTACAGCTTCCCACAGCACCGTATTTCGCTTTTTTATGAATCATGTTAAGTCTATGCCCTTCACTCCTCATCCATCCGTTGAACACGCTGTCTATAGTAGGACCAGCTGCAACATTTTCTCCTATTAAATCAGGATCAAGACCTGCTTTTTTAGCCCTGCCAGCTGGAGTACCGGTGATAGTGCTCACATGATATATATTGGATTTCTTACACATTTCAGAGGAGTGGGATTTACTAACTTTTGCCAGATCGTTGCTCCAGATAAGCTTCGGCAAATTCCTCTTTTTCCGTAGCTCATTTATCTTATTAAATACAGTTTTTGAAAAATCCTTTTCAGATATTTTGCTTTTTATCTGCATAGGTTTAAGAACTATACTGCTTGCAACTAGCTTTCCTGAACAGATGATTGGAAAAATACCCAATACAACAGGACCGCCAGAATCTTTTCCCATTATTTCAACACTATAAAGACCTCTGGATTTCTCATTTCTGCAGATATCCAGAGCAAACCTGAAATTCCTTTTTTCCAGCCCAATCTTTTTCCTTACAATCTCACCGGAAGGCATGGTTATAAATATTTCAATTCCTGTAATATCATTGTCGACTGTTCCCGACACCTCCGTCTTTTCACCAGTCTGGAGTAGTCTTGAAAATGGAGAATGAGTAAACTTTCTTGTCTGCATCAAAAGAACAAGGAGTTTCTCATGTGGTTTTCCTGTTTCCATGAGAGCGAAACCGAAGTGATTTATTTCGCTTTTTTCTACAAACGTTCCAAGAATTCGGGCTCCTCTTTTCAAGAAATAATTATTGTCAGCTCCCTTTGCCAGAATACTGGTCTGTGCCATCCATGGGCTTGTGATGCCATACTGAGCTGCAAGTTTACTCAATGATGCATTTTCAACTGGTTGCCCTCTGAATCCAATCAGTTTTTCAGCCATTTTACTCAAGCCACGACTGTAACGGGGAAATTTCCCTGAGGAATTCCAGTATTCTCGCAATGTTTTAAGCAAAGCACTGGAAGAGGATGTGGGTTTAGATGTATCATCATACATTTCAGAAAAGTTATCAATTCGTACAGTAATGTCGCCTAGTGCTGCAATCTCTTTTGCATTTTGAGTTTTTTGAATTTTCCTGCCTGAATGAACTTTTGTATTTGTTTTTGTGCAACTGGAAAATAAAAAAAGCAGACATACTCCAACAATTTTATTGATAATCATTCAGGCCTCCAATCAATGATACATATATGATACTATTCCAGATATGCATAGAAATGAAGGTGAAATTTTGTGAACCTGACGATTATAGATTTAAATCAGGTAATTTCCAGTTAAAGGGATTCGTAAAATTTTCGATATACTAGTTATTGGAAGAAGGACAAAACATGGATCAGACATCAGTCTTAATAGTAGATGACAGTGTTATATACAGAAAAATACTCAAAGATGTACTTGAGGAAATGGATGATATCAGAGTTGTCGGTACTACCGCCAATGGGGATCTTGCACTCAAAAGACTTGCAGTAACACACTGTGATGTTGTGTTGTGTGATGTTGAAATGCCAGTCATGGGCGGAATTGATACACTAAAAGCCATTCAACAGAAATATCCTGAAAAAGGAGTTGTGATGGTTTCTTCACCTCAAAAACATAATGCAGGTATTGTTCTGGAAGCTCTGGATCTTGGAGCTCTGGATTTTATTGTTAAGCCCGATGGAAACAACATAGTTGAGAATAAAGAATATTTAAAAGAACAGATATCAAATGTAGTTTCTGTTTTCAATTCCCAGCAGAGAAATAAAAAAAATCAACCACTCAAAAGCATAGCTAAAAAACCACTTGTTGAAGCAAAAAATCCCATTGTGAAAATAGAAAAACAGCGAGAAATAATAAAACCGTCAAAAGTGGTATATCCTACCAGGATAGATATTGTTGCCATTGGAGTTTCCACTGGTGGGCCAAATGCATTAGGCGAAGTAATTCCCAAATTATCTGCTCAATTTCCGGTACCTATGGTTATGGTTCAACATATGCCTCCCCTTTTCACGGCATCACTGGCAGATTCACTTAATAAAAAAAGTGCAATCACAGTTGTTGAAGCAAAAGATGGGATGGAGCTATCCTCAGGAGTACTGCATATTGCCCCAGGTGGAAAACATATGATAGTAACAGAAGTGGACGGTTCCGGAAAAAGATACCTGAAGATGAATGATGATCCTCCGGAAAACAGCTGCAGACCATCAGTTGATGTTCTTTTCCGCAGTATCTCTCGCAGCTATGGAGGAAATACTCTTGCAGTTGTTATGACTGGTATGGGAAGCGATGGAAAAGAAGGTGTGGCCAATATTGTTGAAGCTGGATCTGCCTGGATAATAACCCAGAGTTCCGAGACATGCACGGTTTATGGAATGCCTGCAAGTGTGGATCAGGCAGGACTGAGCAATGAACAAATTCCATTAAACGAGCTGGCCAACAGGATTGAAACTATAGTTCGTCTTCCCAGACTTTTACGAAAGAAGTGAAAAATCATTCTGGTTTATGCCCACAGTACTGACAAATTAAAGCTCCATCTCTGAAACCATATAATCCACCACAATTAATACATTCTCCCTCGGTTGCAATTTTTCTGTAAAGCTCTCTGGATACTAGAGAACCGGTTTTACGATCAAATACAGCATCTATCAGAGCATTACCCGTTAGATAAAGAATTACATCAGTTGCTTCATCAATACTGCATCCAAGCCACTTACTGAACTCATCAACAGTCATCTGACCCCTGTTCGTAATCTCTTTCTTTATTTCATCATCACTTATTTCACCAAAATGAAGTTTTACCCGCTTATTTCCGAGCTTAAAAAGGGCAATTAATGGAATGATTAGTGGAGCAGTAACAACAAGAATCACTTTGAGAACTGATAAGCTCTGCCCCTTTTTTAAGGAACCGGAAAATATATAAAACAGATAGTTTATTCCTGAAAATATTGCTGCAGTTACAAGACTGAGTGTTAATGATGAAGTAACTCCGTCTCCATCAATTATTCCAAGGAAGAAGAAAATCAGGGATAAAAATAAACCAAAACCTCCAATCGAAAAACCCAGTGATAAAAATACTGTTGCTATGGCCTCGATTAATACAGGAACCGGTTTAGGTCTTTTTTCTTCCTTCAGTGAGCTGTGAAATTCCCTACCACAATAAACGCATTCTAGCTTCCCGGCACCACCGGAGATTGTTCCGGCTCCACTACAGTATGGACACACTATCATATTATTCTTTAATGAAGCGTTTTCAGGAGACATTGCTGTTGATGTTGAATAATCTATGATAAAAGGAAGATTCCGATTTTTCTCAAGGAGGTTTGTTACATTTTTCTTACTCATTGAGAATTTTTTGGAAATATCATCAAAACCCACCTCACCCTCATTCCAAACATATTCGGAGATTCTGTTTAGTCCTATTCCGAATTTAAAAGAAATATCTCTCCGCAGCCAGTATAAAAGTTGAGAATACCCCATCAGTGGTAGTAAAATTGCTGAGGAGTGTGGAATTGGAATGAGTGTGAAAAGTACAGCTCCCATTGCAAGCTGCATGTACCAGGCTGATTTTTTATATCCCAGCAAATCCCTGTTAAGCTTGATAATAAATCCCACAAGAATAAAGAGAAAACCTGCAAAGAAAGCAATATCTGAAATAACATTTCCCCAGTCCCCTCCCCTGATTTTACTTTCATGAATCCAGTATAAAATTCCTGGAAAAGTTATTACAGCAGCCGGAACTATAATTAAAAAATTCATTAAAAATGTACACTTATGAACTATATCTGCCGGGAGAAAAATAAAAATCAGTGACATGAACAGAAAAAATACAGCAAATATAATTACAATTTTATTCTGTTGAATAATTTCTTTTAAATCCGTTTTGTACCTGTTTTCCTGAGGCAGAGGTTTTTTCATTTCCAGTCTGATATTTACAGGTGTTTTAGGTTTCAGTGTGCCTTTATATTCATAAATCAGAGTATTTCCATCAATAATAAAACGGCCCTTTTTATCCTCCTGGTAGTCAATAATAGCCTGGGTCTTTTCCTGATGAATCTCTTGTGGGAATTGCATTTCAAAATGAATTTTTTTTATTGCAATATTCCACTGAATTCCAACAATATCAAAACTCAAAGACTTGTGAAAATCAGCAAAACCCAAAATAGTGTAATTCAGAAATAACTTTCCATCCCCTGGAATTTCGAGGAAATCAATATTCCCCCAGTTCATATAATGACGAACACGAAATTTCAAATTCTGACCTTTGCTGTCTTTGACCGATACATCCTTAATCTGTTGCCGGGTCAAAAAGTTTAGCGGCTTAAGATCCAAATTTCTGGAGAGAATAATTCCTGATATTTTTTCTGAGTAAATATTAATTTCCTCTGTAAAAATACCATTTCCATTTCTTAGAATTGCCTTTGAATTTAATGTGGTGTACTCATTTTTATCCCGTTGTATTTTTTTAGTGCAACTAACGCCGGAAAAGAGCAGTGTCAAAAGAATAAATATATTTATTTTCATATTTTCACCCGTGTATTTCAGGACATGACATTATATGCATAGTTATGCAAATATCAAACAGGAATAAATGCGAGAATTTCATTTGTTCTATACACCCTGATGCTCGATGTTTGTGGGACTCTTTGCTCTGTATCACTGTGACGATAAAAGTATTTCAGAGAATTATTTTGAATTCTGAACTGATAACAACTCTATTGTGAAAATAAGAGTTTCATCAGGCCCAATCAGTTTACCAGCCCCTTTCTTTCCATATGCCAGATGAGGAGGTACCGTTATTTTCCATTTTGAGCCAAGGGGCATAATAAGCAGTGCTTCTTTCCACCCCTTAATAACCTGATTTACTTTAAACTTAAATGTGGTTCCTCTAACATATGAGCTGTCAAAAACTGTGCCATTTTCAAGTTTACCCTCGTAATGACATTCAAGTGTATCATCGGGCAACGGAAGAACACCTGTTCCTTTTCTCAGTATTTCATATTTCACTCCGCCTGATGTAACTCCTGACATTTTCAAATCATCCGTTGCTGCGGGAGCCGTTGGTTCTTTTGAATCTATTCCCTTGGCTGTTCTGGGTTCAGGAGTTGGGGTAAAATCACCACCATCATCAACACTTGAAGCACATCCTGTGGTAACAAAAAGTAAAACCGCAATAATTTTGTTCATTTCATTTTTCTCCAGATCACAGTCTCATTCCAAGAGCCAGTTTTATCAAGCTCTTTGTGAATTCATATTTTGATGATTTTTGTGCAAGAATTTTCAGATATAAAAGTTCTATGCTTAAAGGAGGTCTGACAGGTTTTTTTTTCTTTTTCAACTTAACAGCACCGACCGGGCATGTTGTAACACAAAGACCGCATCCAATACATTTATTCGATGAAAATATTATAGTGCCATCAGATTTTGAGAAAGCATCCATCTGACATCTGGAAATACATATTCCACAGTTTATGCACAAATCCTTGTTAAAATCAGCTGCATAATTGGTGGCAAAAAGTGAAGAAGGATCCTTTCTCTTTTTAGCACTGGTTAGAACACCGCAGCAGCAACCACAACAAAGACAAATACAAAAAGGTTTCAATGTATTTCCAGGTTGAATAACAAGTCCATCTCGCTCAGAGCGTTCCAGAATACCAAGGCACTCAGTTTTGGAAATATACCGGCCTCTATCTCTTTCAATATAAGGACTCTCCCCGAAAAATAAACAGATCTCAAAGTCAGTAACCTGCTTGCATGATTTTCCAAGTTCCTTTTCACCCTGTTTACAAACACAGTTGGCAACTCCAATTTTGTCATCCCAGTTTGAAACGAACTGTCGGATGTTATCATAAGTATCAACCTTGTATTCAGGGGAAAGCGCTTTCAGATGAGGGGATGTCCGTAACTGGGGGATTCCACCCCTAAAAAACTCATTTCCAAAACCTTCTTCAAAATAAGAGTGCATCAGTTTCATTAGTTTTGGAGTTAAATCATCAACATGAAATTCAAACATACCAATTGCGAGAAAAGCCAATGAATACTTTCCATTGGAACTTTTAATAATACTCCCTTCCATGTACAGTTTTTCAAGTGATTTTCTCAATTCGGTGAAGGTAATTCGTTTTTCCCACATCAGCCTATACCTTACAAGTATCCGGAAAATACTGTTTGGAGTAATACTTAAGCACAAAACAATGCCAGCCTCCAGAGGGGAAAAAAAAGACTTTAGAATTTCAATTTCTACTGCTGTTTCAGTTTCCGGAAAACCCACCGGGTATTTATCCAGATGCTGCTGCAACTTTCTATAAACTGACATTACTGCAGAACCGGAATTTCAATTCTTGTATTTTCATTGAAAAAAACATAATTTGATGAAACATATGTAGTGTCTCCATCATAATAAAAATCATTTCCATTCTGGGGATTAATATCAAATCTGGAGAAACTTGACGAAGATAAAATAAGCCCCAGACGATCCCCTTCCTCCAGAGTCAGAGATGAATTATTTGTCATCTCAATCTCGATAATATAATGCTCTCCTGAAGTTACTTCAACTGGTGTAGCAAATGTCTCTCTTAGTTTCAGCCTTCTCACACCATCTGTGATGAGCAAATGTCTGCCATCCTCCCCAATTTTTGTTAATTTTACAACGAAATCGGTATCCGGAGCGTCCGTTGAAACTTCCAGAAAAACCTTAACTCTACCGGCAACAGTCATCTTCCCCAGAAGTTCAGATTCAAAATAAATGACATCAGATCTTTCCAGCAATTCATCCTGCCAGTCAGGGCCATGTGTATACTGGGCAACAAGAGTGTGTCCGCCCACAGTTGGAACCGGAGAATCAGGATCGCTTTGCCAGGATAATGAATTACCATCAGTGGACGGACTTTCACCAAGTCCCTCCGAATTGATATAAAATATTTTATTTTCCACATTTTCAGGAGGCCACTCATCTGAATAGAAAAAAGATAACTCTCCATCAGGAATGAATTTTACCTTCTTAATCTGAGGCTCTCCTGAATTCCTCAGATGCAAATCGAAAAATGCAAGAGAATTCGCCTGAATAATGAACTCGGTATCAAGGTACAGCTTTTCCTGCTCAGTCAGCAAACGGCCCATTGCCATTTCTCCACCTGTAGCATGATGTATCCAGGGTCCCGCTAACAGCCGATGCTTATCCTGAACCTCCTGAGCGCTGTGTAAAACCAGATTTTCAAAATCGTTATATGCACCAGGATTATACAGGTCATACCAACCTGCAACTACCAGAGCCGGAGTTTTTATCAGTGTATATTTATAAAGTGAGCCTAGATAATCCCACGCAAGATCCTTATATGGATGAGCTTCGTATAGAGCAGGATCACCACCAAAATATGCCTGTATAAAATCTATATATTCGCGCCTTAAAACCCCCCCGGGATATGACTGCTCATAATTAGCATTCATATTGCAAAAAATTGGCACCATAGCCTTAAGAGATGACGAAGCTTCCTGTGCTGTCTGATACTGAACCACGCAAAGGGCGCTAACACCCCAGGTACCTACATTTGAATCTGACCATGGCTGATTTGAAATCCACCTGATTGTATCGGCACCATCATAACCTGGATGGGGTCTGGAATTATTTGGCTCGGCATCTGAAGAACCGAAGAATCCACGCCAGTCTAGAATTACAAAGTTGTAATCAGTACTGGCAAACAATAGCCCGGGAGTTCCCTCAAACCATGTGTATTTAGCATTATCCTTTCCGTACGGAGTCTGGATAAGTATTGTGGGTAAAACACAGTTTTCATCAAGTGGCCTTCTGATGATGGCACTCAATTCTTCGCCATCATCCATGGGAATCATAACCGTTTCAAAGAAATGCTCTGTACAATCTGGAACTTCAGCGTCTACATCAATTTTATCAGTTAAAACATCAGCATCATTGGTACCTGAATCACTAACATCCTTACCTGAACTGGAATCATCACAACCAAAAGAGACAAACACAGCCAGAAACGCTACAACAATTTTAACAGTATTTATTAAATTCATTTCAGTAATTTTTCTTTCTGGTAAACCAAGCGTAATTCATACCACTTAAAGCACCGGCAAGGTGACCTTCCCAGCTTATACCTTCAGTTGGCATTAACCCTGTCAGAAGTGTTCCTCCATACAGAAACAGGATGATAAGACTCAGTAAAAAAGGGACAATCCTTTTTCCTGTGAGACCCGCCGCAACAAGAAAGCCAATATAACCGAAAATCACACCACTGGCTCCAATATGAAGTCCCTTTCTAGCAACAAGCCAAACTAAAAGTCCACCGATAAAAACCACAGTGAAAGACAATTCCCAGGCTTTTCTCGGATATAAAAGAAAAACCAGAAACATGGAAAGAGCCAGTAAAACGCTGTTTCCAACCAGATGAAACAAATTTCCGTGAATAAATGGAGCCACTAAAACCCCAATAAGGCCGGGAATTTGACGTGGAAGAATTCCGAAAGATTTGATATCCCTCATGAAGTTCGCATTCTGGTTTATAATATCCAGAAAAAAGACTCCCCATAAAATGGCAACTGTGATTCCTGTAACCTTTACTGCATAACCAATTCTGTATTCAAATTTCATGTGGTTATTTTTAGCAATTTTCAGATAAACTACAAATCAAACTTAAGGAATTTCTGACTACAGATAAATTTTTAGGAAACCAGGACACTTTCACAAATTTCCTTGAACTTTTTACATTGAAGGCTATACACACTGCCATGAAACAGATAATTACATTATTAATTTTATGCATCCCTCCATTTTTTATTAATTCCTGTATTACTGAAAATTCTCCCTTACCTGAAGCAATCATTAATGCTCCAATGATTGAGAATTCTTCAGACAAAGACCTTCCAGATATGGATTGCAACATTATGCTGATATCTGCTGCGAGAAAAAGTAACTCCACTGGTGGCTATATCACATCTGAAAACAATGAATGGATTTGGTTTGGAGAGTTAAAGGCATCAAATGAATCAGTTGAAAGTGGGTGGATTCCGAAAGTTCTCTATCTGAAACCTGCTTCCCACCAGTGGGTGGAACTCGAAACAGTTCTGGACAGAACTGATAACAACTATTCTTATTTTGTTTTCAAAATGTATGAAGGACTGATTGGCCCCTCCATGAGTGGAACGTCAATAACGAATACTGTAATCAACCTTATACCCTACCTGTCGAAAGATCAGTACAGAGTCTTTGACCATAACAGAATTGCTGGAATATTTGATAGTTACAGCCTTACTATTGATAATTCATTCATGGTGGAACAGGATTCCGGTCTTTGTAGTCTCGAAGAAGTTTTATCTCAAAAACCTGTGGTTCAACCTGTATCCGCAATAGTTTTTTCCGGTGACAATACAGTTACACTGGAACAGACTCCTGTTGAAAATGGAAAAATAAGAATTGACTACGATCTACAGAGACTGAGTAACTGTCGTGGAACACATAATGGTTATCCGGCCTGGGATATTTCAGTTTTTGTGAAATTTCATCCATCTGAACAGTTATACCAGTCCAGCGTACGTTCTTTCATTACTGAAAATGGTTATCCTACAAACACAGCAGAAAAAGTTATTCCTGAGTTTACAGTTCCATCAGGCACTGAAGAGATTGAAATATGGTTTTCCAATTCTGAATATGGAGGAAGCACCTGTATTCAATGGGATTCTGTAAATGGAGCTAATTATCATTTTGAAGTTCTTATGCAACCATCCTGGATTGGAAATGGCAGTGTCAAAATAAGCAGGGATGACTCAACTCCATGTGACTATGCTATTGAATATTCAGAACCTGTCACCTGGGATTCCTGGGAAAGAACAAGGACTGTAGCAGGAAACTTCTGTTTTGAAGCATGGCAACCGGGAGTAACCGATTTTCAGAATGATGAAATATGGAAAATTTATGATGCCAGAGTTTACTACCGGTTCCCCGGATTAGATTTTTCATCAGAATATGTGAATTTTATTGATTTTAACGGTAACAATGCCAGATACAGTTTCAACCTTTCAAGGATGGATCCTTTTATGATGTACACGTGTCCTCCAGTTGAGCCGGAAATAATAACCACAGCATCCGGTGAAACAAGAGCATTTCTACCAATGGAATTTTATTTTTCCATAAACGGCAAAATCATGGAAAACACCAATGATTTAAACGGTGTCTATATTGTCAACTATGAAGATTATTCTCCAAATCAGTTTCGTGAGGAATTCTGCGAATAATTATTTATCACAGCCTTCTCAACGGCTTTGAGTATCATCTTTGATGAAGCTGTTGCCCCCGAAACAGAATCAACCTTCAGTGACTGCCTTTTGATTATTCTACCGACAATTTCCTCAGACTTTTTCTTCCCGGTTTCATGGCTTAAAATATTTATGGATTTAATTTTACCACCGGAAATTTCCACATTCAGTTTAACTTTCATAAAAGGAGGATTTTCCAGAGAAGACATATATTTGCCATCAGAAATTCCACTTAATGCTTTAGAAAAACCTGCATGATCAATTCTTACACCTGAAGCATATTTTATTGCGATCACATGAAGATAAATTCTCATTGAGCCCAAAACTAAAGCAGTTACACCAACCGATATTAATAGTACTTTTTTCCATTTTTTCATATGGAAGTACCCTCCCTTAAAATTAAAGAATATCCAGTGTAAATATCATCCATAAACTCTTCTAATTTCTTATTTTTCTCACGATATAGATAGTACGATAGTTTTCCGTGAAGATAAGAACTGCAAATATCAGAATAAACTTCAATATCCTTCTTTTTATACCCCTTTTGAGAAAGAATTGAATATATAACATTGAAATGCATACGTGAAACACGAGGAGGTCTTGAAAAAAAATCAATCAGTTCAGGTGGCAATGATAACTGATTATTATCAATGTTTCCGGATACAAAAATAATGGAAAATTTTTCAGGGTTCTTATAGAAAAAATCACAGTAAGAAAATAATATTTTCTTAAGGTCACAGTAGGTTTCATGTCCTTTGGTGTACTGTTTCTCAACATAATCCGCAGACTCCTCAAGATAGTCTTTTACCAGCCATGCCTTTAAAACACCTATATTTTCAAAATATGAATAAATTGCAGCATAGGAGTAACCGGCAGCGGCGGCTATTTTGCGTACACTTAGTCCATCTGCTCCATATTTTTCAATTATCCTGTCTGCTGCCGCTAAAAATACTCCCCTCAGACTACTGGCTCTTTCTTCCCCGTTATGCATTTTTTTCACCATTCAATGAAGCAATTAATGCATCAGCATTTTTCGGTTTCAGTGCATCAATAGATTTCCCGGTTTTGGATACAATTTTAACAATAAATTTTTCAAAAAAATTCATTCTGTTGAAATCATATTTATATCCACCGTATACAACAGCACATGCATGGTTGATTATGGATTCAGGGAGTTGTGAAGAGGCGGTTTTCAGATACTGACTTTCAATGCCCCCAATTACAAATACTCCCAGTTTTTTATCAAGCAGTATTTTCAGGTTTTCCTGAATAAAATTATTAAATTTCTTTGAAAATTTGCCAGCATAAATGCTGCTCCCAATAACTAAATGGTTATAATCACAAAGGTTTTTTTCACTCACATTTTCAACACTTGTAATCTCACAATTGTTGATTTTTTCAGAAATAATTTTAGCAAATTCCTCAGATGAACCATGTTTTGATGAATAAATAACCAGGGTTTTCATTTCAACTCCTAACACTGTTAAAATATTTAACAGTGTTAAATTATCGAAAAAAACACAGATGTCAATATGCAATATATAAAAACGGGGATTTCAGGTCAGGAAAAACAACAGACAGGCGGGTTAATCAACTATTACAACGCTGAAAGTAGCAGTCTTACCAATAGAATTTGTGGCAATTAACTGCAGGTTTTTCCCTTTCTCTTTTGGAATTCGTATTAAATCACTACCCTCGGCAATGATCCTTTCCCCTGAAACAAGTTTCAGGTTGAAACGATCTGTTTTTTTCTGTGAAAACCTGACTGTTCGCCCTGCAGTAAGGTAAAGAGTGTTTCCGTCCTTAGAAGTTTTAGCCAAAGATGAGGGTCCATAGATTGCTCCTGTAGTGAAATCAACTAAAAGAGCAATTACACCCGGAACAATTCCCGGAATAAGCCACAGGATATCCATAACCAGAGCTCCTGTATCGATTCGGCCACCGGCAACTCCTCTGTTTCGACGTTCAGGATGCAAAAAATATCCACATCCTGCTGTAACCGCAAATACCGCGATTATAACTCCTGCTACAAGTTTTCTACTGCTTTTCATCAAACACCTCCTTAAATAACTTCATCCTGAAAAAATTACCACAACACAAGTAACATTGGAAGAAAAAATCGGAAGCAGCGTTCCATAATAGTTTATTGCGTTGTTTTTTTTAATATTTCAATTAATTGTGATGACAAAAAACGAACATATCATCTCCGCCCGAAGAAGATTCTCCAAATAAACCGTTTGTATATCCGGCAATACACAAATTTCCGTTCTCCATCCTGACCATTGAATTACCATATTCGTTATTGGGTCCACCGTATATAACTGACTCTACCGGAGACCCGTCTACTGTGAGAGTTGAGATAAAAACATCACTTTGACCTTCATCAGGAATGTCATCAATTCCATCAACAGTACTACCAGATACATAAACAAACTGGGAATCACCAGTTATTGAAGTAGCACTCTGAACCTGATTGTTTCCATTTTGGTGATACCACAAGATATCACCGGAAATAGAAAGTTTTGCTACAAATAAGTCGTTATTACCCGCTGCCGTGAATCCTGGAAAGCTACCATTTGTGTATCCTGCCACATAAATAAAGCCCTGAGAGTCAGCATAAACAGTACTACAAACATCATTTCCACTCGTACCATACTGCCTTGCCCACACAAGATAACCATCAGAATTAATTTTCATAATAAAAAAATCATCTCCACCGGAACTGATATTCTCATGAAAATCTCCCTGTGTTCGCCCGCAAACTAAAATATCCCCAGCTACATCTACTGTCAGAGCATATCCCTCGTCATCATCAGAAGTGCCATCCTGAAATGCCCAGATCCTGTTACCTGAATTATCATATTTCAACAGAAACACATCGTTGCCACCTGCATTTTCATGTGCTGCAAGATCACCCTGAGTCCGACCGGTAATATATACATTGCCATCATCCGAAAAAGCATCAACAGCATAATCGTTACTGTCACTTCCCTCCTGAATACTCCAGATAACTGATCCGTCAGACGATATTTTCGAAAGAAAAATATCATCTCCACCTATTCGTGTATTTCCATCAAAATTCCCATTGGTTCTGCCGGCAACAAAAATATCCCCTGAATCATCCACAGTAACTCCATAAGCCCTTTCATCACCAGTGCTTCCGTACTGTACCCCCCAGATAATATTGCCATAAATGTCAAACTTAGCGACAACAGCATCTCGCCCGCCAATATTCTCATCATATAAATCACCCTGAGTTCTGCCTGAAACGAGAATTCTTCCCTCCTCATCCTTTATAATATCATAAAGCTTGTCTCCACTGGATGTACCCCACTGAGCAGTGCGAACACAGGTAGAAACATCAAAAGCACAATCAAACCTGCACCCGATTACTCCTGCGAAAAAACCTGCGATCTGACAGGTACCCAGATTTCCTGTAACACCGTCACAGTCTTCTCCATAATCCTCCTGAACAGCGCCATCGCCACATCTCCCCTCGATTTCACAAAGTAATGTATTATACTGGCAGTCATTATTGCAGTATAATTCCCCTCCATAATAGCCCAGATCCTGGCAGGTGTCAGAAATCTCAGCTTCTCCATCACAAACTTCACCCTCAGTTGAATCAAGTATATTATCCCCACACCATCCATAATTTTCACAATCACTTATATTAAAAGTGCAGTTATCTGAACAGCTTAAATTTCCACCATAATAGCCCAGACTTTCACAGGTTTCACCTGCCATATCAGAACCTTCACACTCTTCGAAAGGGGTGTCAGCTATCTCGTTCCCACACCAGCCGTTATCCTCACAGTCTGTTATGTCAAGTCTGCATTCTGAGTTACATGTAACAATACCATCATACCATCCCAGATCTTCGCAGGTATTTCCTCCAATATCAGAAAGATCACACTCCTCTTCACCTGTTATCATGCTGTCTCCACAGACATGAGTATACCCACTGCACGCTGTAACATCCAACCGACAGGTATCAGTACACTTTATGGTTCCCTCTCCGAGACCAAGTTCATCGCATGAAACATCAGGAATATTAATTCCATCACAGTCTTCGGTTGGTTCCTTGACATTATTTCCGCAGGTCGGAATTATCCCTGTACAGCGGGAAGTGTTGAAAGTACAATTCTTCCAGCACCCTAAATCACCGGATTCATAACCTAAAATGTAACATGAATTTCCATTCAGGTCTGAACCATCACAAATTTCGCTCCCCTCCACTTTACCATTTCCACAAATCTCATCAAAATCATCAAAGATTCCAGAGGGAACACCTGAATTAAAACTACAGCCAGAAATAAAAAACATGAATAAAACAATTTTTTTCATCATCTGCTCCCTAAAAAGGCTAATAAGTATAATTTAGAGGAATATATATTTTTATCCATACGTCAACTGGATATATATTGTAATATGTATTACAAATCATTTGACAGGAAAGTAAACTTAAACACAGAATGGAACCTTTCTATGTTTTTTAAGAAATTTTTCAATGTAACAATAGTGATACTTTTTATTGCACAATCAAGATGTTCTCGTGAGGAAGAAGTCAGCAGGGAAAAAAAATCTGATGTCCTAAGGAAAAATCCTGAGAAAACATCTGTAGACAGGGTTAAGGACGATATGAAATATCTGGTTTCCCTTAACGGTAGAAAATCATTCACCGCCGATAGTCTGAAAACTGCAGAATTTTTAAAGAAATTCATGCAGACTATGGAAATGATTCCTTTCAAAAATGATTTTATGATCAAATATTCCGATTCCAGAGGAACAGAACAGAATGTTTTTGGATGTTTAAACCCTGTTTCTGAAAAGTTCGTTCTGGTAGGAGCTCACTTTGATCATCTTGGAAAATCTGGAAATCATCTCTTCCCAGGAGCAGACGATAACGCTTCAGGCGTAAGTGCAGTCATGGAAATCATTCGGTTACTTAATTCTTCAAAAGAAAAATTGAATGTTTGTTTCATTTTTTTCAGTGGTGAAGAAATGGGACTGAAGGGATCAAAAGCATTCGTAAAGGAAAATGAAAGTCTTGTTAAAAAAACAAAACTGATGATTAACCTTGATATGGTGGGACGGGAATTTTTTGGAATAATTATGAAAAAATCCTCACCGATGGGTATTGGAATAATAACAGATGGAATTTCTAAAAACGTTGAAAAAACGATAACCACAAACTGTGAAAAAAACATGTTATCTCCAATACTTCTTGGAGAATCACTTATCCGTAGTTTCGGTGCAGATTATTATTACGACAGCATACCCTTCAATAAAAAAGGGATACCCACAATCTTTTTTTCCACTGGTCTTCATAAAGATTATCATGCTGAAAGCGACACAATAGATAAAATCAACTTTGATAAAATTGTAGCAACGGCAAAGGCTGTGACAGATATAATCAGAAATCTTCAGAATCACTGATAATTTTCACAGCTGTATTTAATATCTGTTGTGGACAAATTACTGCAACTGTCCCGATGATCGCAATTGAAGCATACACCCAGTGCACGTGCATGTTCATAATTTATATAATTCGAGGTGGATAAACTGCTGGGTGAATTAGCACTGAGAGTTTCGAATTCCTCACAGAACTGAACTGGCGTTTTTGAATTTCTGAGAAAACTGCAGGTAGATGATTTGGAACAACTGACACAAATTCCACTGATTACCGGATTTAGAACCATTTTAATACTCCTTTATAATTGCCATAAAAGGCAGTTAGTGTTTCTGATGTACATAATCGCAATCTGTGTGCCAGAATTCACATAAAGTCGGTCAAATCAAATCCCCCGGATATTACTTTTTGATTTCAATTAACTAAGAGATGTTGTTATAAAATTTCAATTCAGATTTTGACTCATGAATACATAATTTTACGGGTATTAATCCTCCAATGGGGAATTAATACCCGGTTTTTTATTCATCCAACTCAGAAGAGCCAAGCTTGTTTCTCAGTGTTTTACGATCTATTCCAAGGATCTGAGCAGCCTTGGTTTTATTGCCCCCTGATGCCGCCAGTACATTTCTGATATGCTCTGTTTCAACCTCTGCAAGGGTCCTTAACGGACCACTTTGGCCCCTTACTGCACTGAATCTCATATGCGGAGGCAGATCCGTAACATCGATAACTGCCTTATCAACCATAACAATAAGCCTCTGAATAAGGTTTTCCAGTTCCCTGACATTACCAGGCCAATGATATCCCATTAAAACGTCCATAAATGTACCGGTGAACTTTGGAGGATTGATGTTCATTTCCCGGGCAAACTTTTTAGCAAAGTGTCTGGCAAGTAAAACAATATCACCCTCCCTCTCTCTCAACGGAGGAATGTAAATTGTGATAACATTCAACCTGTAAAAGAGATCCTCTCTGAAGATTCCTTTTTCCACCAGTTTTAAAAGATCCTTGTTGGTTGCAGCAAGGATTCTTACATTTACTTTACGGCTCTTATGAGAACCCACCATACAGACTTCTTTTTCCTGAAGTACACGAAGGAGTTTAACCTGCATGGCAAGCGATGTTTCACTTATTTCATCCAGAAAAATCGTACCACCGTCTCCAGTCTGGAAAAATCCAGCCCGACTTTCAGAAGCACCTGTAAACGCTCCTTTTACGTACCCAAAAAGCTCACTTTCCAGAAGACCTTCAGGTATTCCACCACAGTTTATTGGAACAAAGGTTGCACTGGCCCTTTTTGAAGAATAGTGAATCGCCCTTGCAACAAGTTCTTTTCCAGTGCCGCTTTCTCCTGTGATCAGTACTGTGGCGCTGATCTGCGCAGCCTTATGAATAGTGGAAAAAACCTTCTGCATAGGGTCACTTTCCCCTAGAAGACCAAAATTGCTCATTCCGTCTCTGGAATCATCCATTGAACCGGATTTTCTCAATCTGGCTCTGGAAATAACCCTTTTCACCGCTTCAATAAGCTCTTCATCAGTAAAGGGTTTTGCCAGATACTCTTCCGCTCCATATTTTACTGCCTTAACAGCACCTTCAATAGTCGCATATCCTGTGATCATCATAACCTGAGTGGATTCATAGTTTTCTCTGACATGCCTTATAAGATCCATTCCTGTAATCCGCGGCATTTTATAATCCGTAATAACCAGATTGACAGCGATCTCATCGAGAACTGATATAGCTTCAGTAACACTGTTGGCAGTATACACAACAAACCCAACTGATTTTAAATTTCTGGCGATTATTTCAAGCGTATCAGGACTGTCATCAACTACAAGAATAGTTTCATTCCACTCTTTATCCATCATTTCCTAAACTAGTCCTTTCCAAAAGGTAGATTTACTGTGAAACGGCTACCTTTTCCTACCTGGCTCTCCACAAGAATTTCTCCACCATGAGATGAAACAATACCATGCACTACAGGTAAACCTAAACCGGTGCCCTTATTGACATCCTTGGTAGTGTAAAATGGAATAAAAATCTGCCTCATTATCTCTCTGGGCATACCCACTCCATTATCGCAAACTTCTATCGAAAGCTGTTCAGAACTTGAAGAAGTCTTCACTGTAAGCTTTCCCCCTGCAGGCATGGCATGAATTGCGTTGACAACAAGGTTGACAAGAACCTGATTTATCGCACTGGGATCTGCAGTTATCAGCGGGAGATTTTCCTCAAGTTTCATCTCAACTTCAATTCCTGCTTTTTCACATCTGGAATAAAGAAGACCCATACCTTCCGAAATAACATCATTCAGATTGATTTCCAGTTTATTCGTGGATGTCTGACGTGAAAAAACCATTAGTTTCCTAATTATCTCACGGGCATAAAGGGATGCCTTAATAATTTTTTCAATATCGTGATCCACCTCAGATTCCAGTTTATTGTTTTTTCTTATTAACTGGGCAAATCCCAGGATATTGGCAAGAGGCTCATTCAGTTCATGTGCAACACCAGCACTAAGTTGTCCTATTGTTGCCAGTCTGTCGGCATGTCTTAACTGTTCCTGTAAAAGAATTTTATCCTGCTCCGCCTGTCTTCTTTCGACTATTGACCCCACCTGATTAGCCACTGCATTAATCAAATTTCTTTCTTCACGAAGAAAAGGTCCTTCGTCCAGAGTTTCCCTCTCTTCCAGATAAACCACTTCAACAAAACCTCTGATCTCCCCCCTGACAATAATATCTGACTTCAAAGACCAGATTGTTGAATCAAAATTAAATGTGGCATATGTAATTCCGTCAAGAATCAGTCGGGCAACGGTTATTGACGGATACTGCCAGCCTGGTGGAAGTTTTTCGACCACAAGTTGCAGCATTGCCTCCAGACTGATTCCCGGATTTTCACTGACTTTTGTTATTCCGTAAAGGCAGGTGAGCTCTTTCACACGCTCTTTTAACTGGCTGTGAATAGCCTGATTCTGAAAAGCAGTCCCAAGACTTTGAGCGATAAGCTCATACGTATACAAATCAAGTGATGATATTTTGGTTTTCCTGAAGTTGTCCAGAACCAGAATTCCAGCTCTGCCCTCTACCATAGGAATAAACAGTGTAGAATCCGATTTATAGGGGGTTCTGACATCTATCTGAAGAGGAGAATTGCTGGAATCTACATTTCTGGTTACAGTACCTGAGGTCAGAATGTCAGATATATTGTTTGATTTTATAACCCCGTTATTAATAATGAAAGGTCTGGAAAGAACAAACTTTGAAGTAAGAATATTCATACAGAACCAATCGAAAGAGTCCTGATTAAGACGAGTTTTTGCCCTCGTTATTGATGTTTTTTTCCCCCGGAGATATTTAAGAGAATAAGAAATTATATTTTCGTCATTTAAAAAACGAAACTCTAGAAATTTACAATCAAAAATAGACAGAAGATCAGGGCCAATCTCTCTCACAAAATCGTATCTGGCCAGTCCACTGTCCGACAGGTGGAAAATGCGGTCATAAAGATTTCTGAATTGTTCAGAGTCGACAGTTTTTATACCTGACGTGTCAAATCCCATTTCAGTCTCTCCTCAGACATACGACTGCTTAAGTAGATAATGATTCTGCACAGCATCACTGGATTTTAAAATAAAGTTTACTATCTTCGGTATAGGATAATACCCCGAATATTTTCTGAATAAAACCAAATAATTAAAAAATTGGAGAAAAATTACCCTATGTCATGACAGTCAGGGGTTGCGGGGAATAAATTCCCGGTCATTAAAAAAAAGAGTTGTTGCCAATGCATAAGATTGGACTAAAACTATTAGAGCTATTCCACTTCAGTGGATTATAGCAAGCCGGAGGGAAATCAAATGGAAGCAATAGAAATTTTGGAATATATAAATAACAATAAAGTCTTCTCCCTTGCCACATCGAATGAAACAGTTCCATCTGTAAGAATGATGATAACCTTCAAAGCTGATTCCACAGGTATCTATTTTGCTACAGATACAAGAAAACAACTTCATGCTGAAATATTAAGAAATCCAAATGTTGAATTGTGCTTTTTTAACAAGGAACTTAACAATCAGATCCGAATAAGAGGAGTAGCAACTGTAGAAGATAATGAAGCAGTAAAAATGGAAGCAATAGAAAAGCTGCCCTTTCTCAGCAGATATCTCGTGGGTTCCAAGCTAAGTCCAAACCTTACAGTCTTCAGAATTCGTCACTCAATTGCAAAGCCATGGAATTTTGAGGGTGTCACTTCACTATATATCGTAGATTTATAACCTCACCTACTATTTAATCTATTTCTTTTTCTGATATGACAGAAAAGTCATAATTTTCAACAACTGTTAAATTCCTGATTTGCATTTTTTTTTATTTTACATACAGTTAGACCAAATGGCATACTACTTGTAATACCATTTCACTTGTTTGGATTTCCCATTGAAGGGAATACATTCTGAAACATCTGGAGGTATAAACATGAAATTAAATCAACTTACAATCCTGATATTTTCACTTATACTTTCTGCTGGCTGTGATCAGCAGTCATCAGATGGTCTCAATGGGTATAATTCTCTTCTCAGACTGATTGAAGAACCGGAAGGTGAACACTGCATATTCGGTGGATTTGTTGTTCAGACAGGTCTGGATCGAAATCAAAATCTTATTCTTGATCCCGATGAAGTTGATGATATTTCGTACCTTTGTCAGGCTGAACCTGATATTTTATGTAACTGTGAGGATGGAGAAGATGGTACTGATGGCCACAATACACTTATGCTGGTTCTGGATGAAGATCCCGGCAGCAACTGCAGGTATGGTGGAAAATCAATTCGATGGGGGTTGGATCTTGACGATGATGGAATTCTAACCGTATCTGAAATAACAGGAACGGAATATGTCTGTAATGGAGAAATTGGCCCTCCTACTCTTATTGAAATTGAAGAGATTACCCATGGTGGTGATTGTTCAAACGGTGGAAAGAGAATTATCACCGGTGTTGATGAAAATTACGATGGAATACTGTCTACCGAAGAAATTGATTCCGAGGATTTCGTCTGCAATGGAACTGATGGTCATGACAGTCTAATCAGACTCGAAGAGGAAGATGGTACATACTGCATCAACGGTGGTACTACAGTTTTTTCGGGCCCCGATCTCAATGATGATGGAATTCTTCAGGACGAAGAAATAACTGATGAAGCCTATGTATGTCAGGAGTAATACCATGAAAAATTTTTCATTTATTGTAATATTTCTTTTCCTTTCATCATGCAATACTTCGGAGCAGGAATTTGAGCATTTCAATAATGATACTGAAGGCTTCATTCCTGTAGCACCCAATACATTCTTTCTTAGAGGTAGAATCTGGTCTCCAGGTGCAGACGATCCTTCGACAATGACAGAAAATCACTTTCCAATTTCCGGTGCGGTAATTTCTGCCTGGAGTGAAGAGATTTCTCCTCCGGTTTTAGGAGGATGTAATCAGTGTGAGGAAATCCCAAATGGTGTTCCCACGGCAGTTTCTGCCACAGATGGAACTTTTATTCTTAAGCTTAAACCTGAAACGAAATACTTCATTTCAATTCGAAAGGGTGATTTTTTCAGAATCACTGAATACAACAGCGGTCAGGGAGGAGACAGCACAAACTTTGATGTTGATACGGATACTGTAAAACCATCCATGTTCACCCTTCCCAACCATGATGATCCCATGCTCGGAGATACTGTTCCAAGAATTCTCATAATTGTGGGCAGGGGAGAACTGTTTATGGGGGATCTGTTTGATGCTCTGGGAATGGTTTACGGAGTTGATTATCATGAAATTGAGGATTCCGATGCAGGTTTCATCGCAGAAAATCTTTCTGAACTAAAAAAATATCATATAATCATAGCCACCTGTGGTGACGAAGCATTATTCCTTAAAAAACCTGAGGTTAAAGCTAATCTAAAGCAGTATGTAAAAGAAGGTGGTCGCCTCTATATTGATGATTTTGCATATGACTGGGCCGAACAGATCTGGCCTGAGTTTTTATCATTCAAAGTTGAAAACACACTGGATTTTGAAACCGGTATCTGTGGAAACGGTCTGAGTGCCCCTTCTGAAATAGGCCAGTGTGTCAATTATCAGTGCTACGATGCTCAGGGAGTAATCCAGGATGAGCAGATCAGCAGATGGGTTGACAAAGTCAACACAGGAAATGGAATTTCGCTCAAATACGGATGTAATGTTATTCATACCTTGGGAGAAGGTGTTCAGGGCGAGTGCACCGATCTGGAGTCACCCCACTGCTTAAATGGGAAACTCGTGGGAAAACCAAAAGTGTTGTTATCTGGAAACTGGTTGGATTATGTGGAAAATCCCATGACCGTCTCCTGGAAATATTACTGCGGAAGAGTACTGTACACCGTTTACCATACTCACGCGGATGACAAATCTGACATAAATTACAAATTGATTCTTCAGGAGAAAATCATGCTGTACCTGCTGATGGAACTCCAAAAATGTACAACCCCAAACATTATCGATTAGTCTCCTGAATTCCCCTTAAATTGAAAGGAAAGTAAAATTGGAAAATGATTTTTCAAAAATAATTGATCGTTCGGGAACGCACACTGAAAAATATGACTCAAGAATTTCTATTTTCGGCACTGATGAGGCAGAACCCTTTTGGGTTGCCGACATGAATTTACCATCACCAGATTTCCTTACTCAGGACCTGATTAACAGGGTAAATCATCCAATTTATGGGTACACAACCCATTATGATGAAATTTATGAATCGATCATCTGGTGGATGAAGACACTCCATCAACTTGAAATTAGCAGGGAGCATCTGTTTCTTTCACCTTCAGTTGTAACAACAATCAATCACGCAATAAGCATACTCTCAAAACCCGATGACAGTATTGTCATACTTTCGCCTGTTTATGGTCCCTTTTTTTCTTCAGTTAAAAACCAGAAAAGAAAAATAATAGATTTTCCGCTGGAACTGATTGATAACAGGTATGAATTTAATTTCAATGCTCTTCGTCAGGTAATTGAACAACAAAAACCATCAATGCTTATGATGTGTAATCCACAAAACCCTGGGGGCAGGGTTTATACTCCGGATGAACTCAAAAAACTGGTTGATATCAGTATTGAATACAACATGAAAATATTCTGTGATGAAATTCATTCCGATATAGTTTTCCACCCACACAAGCACACTTCACTTTTCACAGTAAAAAATGCAGATAAAATTTCCATCGTTGCACACTCTCCAGGAAAAACATTCAATACCAGTGGAATACAGGCTTCTTTTGCAATGATAAAAAATCCTGAGTTAATGGAAAAATTCTCTGATGCTCAGAGAAATACTCATACCGGAGATATAAATCTGTTCGGAAAAACAGTTATAACATCAGTTTTTTCCCCCAAAGGACTTGAGCACCGAAATTCAGTTTTGGACTATATACAAAAGAATATGCTGGAGGCAAGAACCAGACTTTTAAAAATCAGGGATATTTCCGTTCTTCCAGTTGAAGCTACCTACCTCTTATGGATAGATTTTAACAAACTGGGGACAGAAAGTGAAATAATGGAGATTCTTCTTAAAAAAGCATCCGTTGCACTGGGAAATGGTTCATTTTTCGGGGAGGCAGGAAGGGGGTTTTTCAGAATAAACTGTGCTCACCCGGAAAGTCAGTTGTTGGGGGCAATTGATAGAATAGTATCTGTATTCAGTTGATTTAGACCCGCACCCAAAATTTAATCCATCATGATATCCGGATACGACCCAACCCGAAACTGATATTTTTACCAATATGAAAAAACTCCATAAACTCCAGAAGAGCCTGAAGGAGTGGTGGTAGCTGTGCATCAAATACCATATGGCCAATCAATCCTCCCATTTTCAGAAGTTTTCTCTGAGTTCCGGAAAAATAATCAATATTCATCCACTTTGCAATTATCTCAGCATTAAGTTTTAAAAGCTCATCGTCAAAACTGTTTAATCCCTGCAAATTGATTTTTCCATCAGGACTTAAAAACTGAAGACGTCTTAAGGCAGCCCTGAAGAATAATTCGACAGTCATTTCTAAAACCAGTCTACCTTTTGATTGAAGCCTCAATGGAGAAACAAATTCAACATTTTCAATATTTCGCGGATATATGTAATCACCTGAAAAATCAAAATTATGCAGTCTGCTTTCATGTGCAGATACTACATATTTTTTTCTCGACCTGCCAATCCCTGATTTCCCGGCATTTTCAAGAGCAGCTTCCACGGCACCTGAAAAACGAAAATTTCTCTCGGGCATTCTGTATTTGAACTGTAGAGTTGTGTTGTTAATTATCTCCACTTCAGGAATAAAATCCGCACCGATTCTCTGCTTACTGTTATTATTCATATAGCTGCCATATCTCTCAAAAACTGCACCATACGGGCAGTCCTCCGAAACACCGCAATCGGCACATTTGGTGTTTTTCATGATACATGACATTTCTCTGAGTTCTTTACCAATTACACTTCTGAAAATAATCGGCAGAAACTCTTCGTTTGGTGAATTCTGCTCCATTTCCATAAAAACTGAATTTTCAAGCCAGACCATCATCAGATTACCGGGCCTCCATCACTGTTTGTACTGAATCTAATATATTTTCTAAAACTTACATGTCTGAAAACATGTCCAGTGAGAATACTTCCATCATGAAACTTTGTTTCCTCATACTGTCTTGTGGTGGTTGCATAAACCGGAATAAAACCTCTACTGAATGCAAATTCAACCATATAAAAAGTGTTTCCAAATTCCCCCTGGATAAGGATATAGTCGCCTTTATTCAATCGACGGTCTATATCTACAGAAATTTCCTTAAGAAAGTCTGTATCAATTTCCCCTGATGGTTTAATATTCTTCCAGTATGAAGTAACTTTTTCGGAGGGAATAATAATTTCATCAATTCCCATTGATTGAATGTCAGTCTTTTGTTCATTTGTAAGTTCATGGTTAAACAGAACAAATATTTTCATATGCAATCTCCGATTTCTTTAATACTCCGGATAATACTCAAGTCAGATATTTCTCATATCAGATAAATAAAACATCTTATCAATAACTGGAAATTCTTCAGTAACAAAGGGAAATCCCTTCCTGCGATTGGCATACAGCACACCATATTCACTGCCTTTAAATTGATAAATAATAAAGTCTTCATAATCAAAATCGTATTCACGAACTAACTTACTCAACAGTTTTACACTTGCTATATGAAGTTTGATTTTTTCTGCAGGCTCGGTATCCACCAGTGCAAATTTTATATTTCCAGCTTTCCTTGCATGTTTTTTTCTGTCACTGCGTCTTATAACTAATTCTTCTTTCTCGATTTTCTCAAGGTTTTTCTCCCTGACTGAGCATGGTTTATTATAATTTTTCAGGAGATCCTGACCACACCAGAGGCAGTTTACCCTAAGCCCGGTATATTCGAGCCACTCTTTGTATTGAGTATATTTTAAAGAGCCATCCAGACGCCTTTCTAAAACAGCCAGTTTATCCCATGGAACACCAAATCCGTTTAGGGAAACTTCTCTATGCCAGTCATACATGGTAACACCGGGTCCGTAAGTAATATGACCTCTGCTGCCGGCTGTAACTTCGGGTGTATTATCAGTGACTTCAAAATACATAATCTGTCCCATAGCCCATCTGGGGAAAAGTATTTCCGGGCCAAAATGGACTAAACTGTCAGCCCCTTTCTCCGGAGGTATTAATTCACTGTCATCTGAAATAAATGGGAAAACAACTTTATCAGACATCAACTACTCCTCTTTTCTGAATTCAGAAATTCATCTGCTTTCAGTAATTATACTTCATCAAACTCTCAAATAGTGATAGTGGCATACTTTTATTTACACTTTTATTGTTTTTTTCTATCCTCCCGGTAATTTTGTTGATTTTTCGATTTTTCCCTGAACGAAATTCCAGAAAAAACATTTGGGAAGATTTATTCATTTAAAGTACTCTATCTGAAGGAAAGTAGAGATCCCTGCTTCAGCCTGATTAGTGAGGACATTTTGAAAATCAGAAGATACTTGACTCTTCAGGGTATCTGGAAAGGTGCTCTGACAACTGAGGCTGCAATCATGCTTGCCGCCAGTGTTCTTATTGGAATTGCCGGTGGATACGCAGCAATTGGTTTCAGATATCTCATTAAATATGCGGCATTTTTCTTTATGCTTCCTTTTTCAGGCACTATTTCTTCTTCTGAATTTTCTTCACTACCCTGGTGGGGAATACTTGCTCTGCCTGTTACTGGAGGACTGCTTCTTGGACCTATTATTAGATATGTTTCATGGGAAGTCAGGGGTAGCGGTATTCCTGAAGTCATAGAAAGCTGTGCAACAACTGGTGGCGTAATTCGGAAAAGAGTGGCTTTTGTGAAAGCTATTGCTGCTGCAATAAGCCTTGGAAGCGGGTTCAGCGTAGGACGTGAAGGTCCAATTGTTCAGATTGGAGCCAGTATAGCTAGCACCATTGCACAGTTTCTCAGAGCCAGCGTAAAACAGTTGAGGACACTTGTTGCCTGTGGAGCCGCAGCCGGAATAGCCGCAACCTTTAATACACCCTTTGCGGGAGCCTTGTTTGCGGTTGAAGTTGTAGTAGGGGATTTTGGAAGCGCAAAAATAGGTCCGATCGTAATTTCCAGTGTTGTAGGAACCGTTGTATCACACCATTACCTTGGAAACTTCCCAGCTCTGGCACATATTAATTTTTCGATGGTCAGTAACTTTGAATTGATTATCTACCTGCTGCTGGGTCTACTCAGCGGTGCTGCAGGCGCGTTTTTTATCAGAATTCTTCAAAAATCAGGAGAACTTTTCTCCAAAATTCCAGTAAATGAAATTTTTCACCCGGCAATAGGAGGCTTACTTGTTGGAATTACGGTGCTGACTACTCCTTACACTTTCGGTGTGGGTTATGATGAAATAAATTCAGCTCTTGGTGCAGGGGGAGTAATCACCCTTGGGGGAGCAGCTTTTATCTTTTCTGCGAAACTTTTTGCCACAGCTGTAAGTATAGGAAGTGGTGCCAGCGGTGGAGTATTTGCACCTTCACTTTTCCTAGGAGCAATGACCGGTTACATCACAGGCGTTCTGGCCGGGATGTTCTGGCCATCATCAGTTGCTCAGCCCGGAGCATATGCACTGATCGCCATGGGAGCCTTCGTAAGTGCCACGACCAGAGCCCCAATTACTGCAACTCTTATGATTTTTGAGATGACCTCTCACCCTAGTGTAATACTTCCTCTAATGGCAGCGTGTATTCCAGCAACAATATTCAGTGCATACCTTAAAAGAGAAAGCATTTACCACGTAAAACTTCTTTTGAAAGGAGTAAAACTGGAAAGACATCTGGAAAGAAATATTCTGAAAAACATAACAGTCTCAGAGGTTTATCAACCCAATAGAGCACCACGACTTAAAAGAGGCTCTTCTCTGGCAGAAGTTATTGATGAATTTCTCAGAACCGGCGCATCATGGGGTTATATCCTTGATGATACAGGAGAAAAAGCCATCGCCTCAATAGCCGGGGAAGATCTGAGATACAGTATTGTCAACAGAACATGGCTGGATGACGTGGTTTTAGCTATTGATCTGGCCCGCCCTATAAAAGGAACATTGAATCCTTCTGATGATTTGAGCATTGCTGTACAGTTAATAGGTTCAGGAAAAGTCCCCTCTTTGCCGGTAACAGACGAAAACGAAAAATACATGGGGGATCTGATTATGGCTGATATTATAGAGTCATATAACAATAACATAATTTATATGGATCTACCCTCATCGACTGTTGATGCTATTTCAATTACCGAAAGACTTGGTGAAATAGATCTCGGAGACAATCATGCACTTGTAGAGATTCAGGTTCCACCGCACGCTGTGGGAAAAACACTGCTGGAACTGGATATCAGAAAAAAACTCGGAATTCAGGTTGTTCTTGTTTCAAGAATACTTGCAGACGAAACCGGCAGAAAAGTCAGAGCACGAAGAGTTCCTGCAGTAACCGATATTTTGAAGGAGGGGGATTTTCTCCTTGTGGCAGGAGAAAGGGATAAAATAAGAAATGTAACAAAGCTCTAATCTTTATTTTTTACCTTTGTTCATTCTCTTTTCCGGATTTTCTGTTTGCCGGTCTCCTCCAGTTGCGTCTACTCTTTTTATTACCCTCTGATGGGGCTTCAGGGATCTTTTTCTCCAGGGGAGTTTGTGTCTCAGGTGGATGGTCCTTTTGCTTCTCAACTTCTTTTTCTGCCTGCTGCCGGGGCTTTTCGCGACTTTTTTCCGGTGAACTTTTTACTGCTATTGGACGTTCCTTTTGCTT
>JAFGWM010000014.1 GCA_016937155.1 Deltaproteobacteria bacterium | reverse complement strand
TTATTTTCCCCCTGGAACCAATCAGATGTATGAGACACACGGTGTACGAATAAGCCAGTTGGCCATAGAGCGACTAAAGATGGAAGCCTGAAGCGGTAAAGTACTGAAAAGAAGGGCTCAGGGGGCAAAATCGATGGGAGAACTGTAATCTGAAACGGCAAATCCAGCCGAGAAGTACATAAAATCAACTAAAAATTCAGCAACATAAACAGACGGGAAAAAACCAGGGAGTAAAATTAAGGAATAAACCCATTCTCATAAAAACTAACCTGGGTGATTATTTTAAAAGTGTTTTCATAAAAACTAACCTGGGTGAATATTAAAAGTGATATTTTGATTTGAACCATTCTGCTAATTTCAGGCATGGAAACTCGTCAGTGGTGGATGCTAGAAAGTCATCGGCATAAAGTATTGCGCGATCGGAGGTTCGATGTACCATTAAAAATATTCGAATTGAATTCTCATCCTTGAATATTTTACCTGAAACAGTAAAAAAACTTGGTATGTTTTTTGAGGGAATACCTCTTTTGTCAAAAATCTTTCCAGATTTTAAGGTTGTAAGATGACGAATGAAGCATTGCTCAATTTTTTCGTTAGAAACTTCATTCAGTATATCTTTGTTTGAAAACCCCATAAAATCAATCCTACGATTTTCCGGAAGGATTTCACCCTGTCTCTGAAAAACAACTCTTAATGGTCTGGAACTCAAATAAACGTTGGAGAATAAAATTCCTAAAGTAGCTAAAATAAGCAACCATAGTGATAACTTAGCGTATTTTTGAATAAAACGATGATGCCAGAACTTATTTTTTTTCGTCCATAATTCATCATAGTGTTTAAGCTTTTCTCCAAGATCTTCATATGAATTTTTTGCAGGCAAATCGCCTCTGTGTCCAATAAAATCATTAATATCATTAGTGTTGTTATCAGACAACTTGAACTCAGGTTTTCCACAGAGAAAATACGTTGCCCAGGTTATTGATTTTTCTCTGCCCTGTACTGAAAGTTGACTACGAGAGCTCTGTAATGATGCCCCAACCGACTTTCCGGATGCCAGTTCAAGATAGAAAGCACCAGCAAAGTCTGAGGCTTCTTTATCTTTTAAATCCCAGTGGCTGCCAATAAATACCAGGGTGCCTGCTTTAATGAATTCCACAGCATTGCTGACTGGTGATTCCAGATTATTACTACTTCTAGGAGGACATGCATTGGAAAAAATGAATTTAGGAGCACTACCATTTATCTGAAGTTGTCGGATTTCCTTAATTCCAAGAGTTGCATCAGAAAATTTCCACCCTGAGGCAATCTCACTTGAAAATCCATGGCCAATGAAATGGAGCAGAAAACTTTCACTAATAGCTGACAATGCTTTGTCCATAGTAGGATTTATTAAAAGCGTAATGTTTTTATGGCCATATTTTTTGAGTAGTGCAAGAATTGTTTCACCTTCCTCGATAGAAGAAGATAACGAACTTCCGGGGTCTGAAACGATTATTGTAGTTTGATTGGAAGTCTGATGCGTTCCTATACCATCAACGCTAGGGGAATTTTGAATGAGTAATCGACCAGTCTCAAACTGATCACAAAAAAAACGATTTTCAATAACCAGCAATTCCCATGGAATAAAGAAAAGATCTTCTTCTACTTCGAGAGTGAGTTTTCCAGATGAGTGGCTGAGTTCTTTTCTCAAAGTTGCAGGTATAAGGTTGTTTGTAAGTTTTGTACATATTATTTTAATATGATCTACAGCACTTTTATCTGACCCTGTAATCTGATGATGAAAGGCTGTTTGAAGTTCGGTTAAAACAGGAAAAATAACCTCGGTTGAATATTCAACAGTAAATTTTCGGGACTTTCTTGACGATGACAGCGTGTATATTAAATTTCCTGTAGATAAGAGAACTTTTAAATTCAATTTCATTCTCCGGAATGAGTAAAATATATATCACTACCAATATTCCTGAGTGTATAGTTTCCACCATATTCAACAATCTGGTTGGTTGTACTGTGTCCAATATTGGCGCCAGAACCAATAAATATTGAAGGCGCATATTTTTTCACAGCATCAACGACGATATCTTCTATATTACTGGAACATTCTGAAAATTGACCCAAAATAATTCCAAGACTTTGTGATAAATCAGTTCCTAGAAACAGTTGAGAAAGAATTCTATCAATTTTGTAATCAGGTTCATTAATATCTTCCAGTAAAACATAATGATTTTTAAATACAGGGGAAAGAAAAGTCCCGGAAATGGATCCAAAAACTGTGAGATTTCCGGCTTTAATTTTAACCTGGTCAGAATTATTGATGCTGTTAAGGACAGGTTTTACAGTAATTTGTGGTAGAGTACCGTTTGAAAGAAATTTCATAAAATAATTCAGCGAGTTATCTTCCAGTATAGGCAGCTGGGTAATAACAGGTGAATGGAATGATCTCACATCTGTTTTCCACCATAGTTCAAGAAGAACAGTTATATCGGAAAAACCACAAATTGGTTTGGGATATTTTTTGAGTTCAGCCTGTATCGCCTTAAGATCCATTTTTATGGAACCAAACCCACCTCTGGCACTTATTAAAATATCACTATCAGATCGGAGTGCCCTTAATACTGTAGTTGTTCTTTCAATATCAGTTCCAGCGAAATATCCATAATCAAAATTTGTCTTAAAAATCTCAATGTCACTGAAATCCTTTAATAGACTTAATCCATTTTCAAAAATGTCAGTTTTAACTTTTCCAGACGGAAATACGATTCCTGCTTTTATATTTTGACTCATAACAGGCTGTAAGGATATCAGGTTGATTTTTTTCTTCTACGGGCTTTTTTGCGTTTGGGCTTTTCTTCGGGTTTCTCTTCAGTTTTCTCTTCGGAGCTTTCTTCTTCATCCACTTGTGCCTCAGTAGCATCATCGTCTGAGCCAGAGTCTCCAGTGTCCGGTTCAAAAGGCTCTTCTGACGAGTTTTCATCCGACACTGTGGTGTCAAAGTCTTCATTACTCTGACTCATTTCAACTGTTTCATCGTCATCAGTTACAACTGCTGGTACTGATTGTTCAACTGGTGCTTCCTCGGATTCCATGCTTTCCTGGGTGACTTCGTTAGAAGAATCAGTTGCTTCATTTTCGCCTGATTCAAGAGCTTCCTGATCTTCTGCAGGGACTTCTGCTGAGTCAGAGATATCAACTTCTCCAGAATGATCGGAAATGTCGTCATCTTCAGTAGCGGAAGTTTCACCAGAATCATCCGGCGTTTCAGTAAATTCTTCAGGAGAACCGGCCTCATCAGATATATCAGTATCGGATACATCCTCATTATTCTCAGGTTTCTCTTCCACAACTTCTTCTAAAACAGGCTCAGCCTTCTTGCTTTTACGTTTACGTTTTGTGGGTTTAACAGGTTTCTCAGATTCAATTTCAGAAGCCGAATCCAGATCAGCTCCGGAATTCCCTTCAACAAGTTCTGACATCTTTGATAGACTGTCATCACTTATTTCCACCCATCTTAAAGACATGCCCGGCAATTTATCGTTTTCCCCTTCACAGACATGAATTACAACTGCATTGCCCTTAGATGGTGCATCATTGCCTGAGATTTCCACTATCAGATCCGTTGCCACAGGCATAGGTTCGTCAAATGCAACATCAAAGGTGTCTGTAGTGAAATTGCTTACCTCTAGATTTTCACCCAGAACGATATCTCCGTAGATTATTTTTGCTTTTATATCTAAGGCTTCGGACATAATTATCTCCTTGAATTTAGTTCAGCATCAGGCTGGTTGAGGAGTTCCACAATATGGACAGAATCTGGCTCCTGGTGCCAGTTCTTTCTGGCAGTTGACACAAAGATTCTGAGGAGCATTTTGAACCTGAGACGAACCACAGTTGGGACAGAATTTAGAACCGGCGGGAAGTGGTGACTGACACTTTACACAAGGAACTTTATCTGGCTCTGCCTGCGGTTTTCCACAATTAGGACAGAATTTCTGTCCCGGGCCAAGGCCATATCCGCAACTAGAACATGCAAACCCCTGAGGGCTTGATGGTGGTGCCGCAGCCCCAACTGCAGCAGTTCCCTGAGGAGGATAACCCTGAGGTGGCATTCCCTGCTGATATCCCTGAGGAGGATAACCCTGAGGTGGCATTCCCTGCTGATATCCCTGAGGAGGATAACCCTGAGGCGGCATTCCCTGCTGATATCCCTGAGGAGGATAACCCTGAGGTGGCATTCCTCCCTGCTGAGGCATTCCGGGAGCCATACCCTGAGCCATAACTCCAGGCATCATGAATCCCATTCCAAGTCCCATACCCATACCCATACCAGCACCGGCTGTTCCACCTTCGTTTTTAGCTGCATCTCTCAGAGCATATCCCATTTGATACTGCTGGAAAGCTGGCATAGAGTCTTCGAAAAGTCCCATTCCGGAACGTTCGTCAATTTTCTCCTGGACCTCTTTTGGAGGACTGATGGCATTAATTCTCAGGTCTTCAAGTTCAATACCATTTTTAGCAAAATCCTCAGAGAGTCTTGCCTTACAAGCAACAACGATTTCATCGTAAAGAGCAGGGAGGTCGAAGATGCTCTTCATAACCTCTCCGAGAACGTCAGTCATTCTTTGTACGACACTGTCTCTGGCCCAGTTTGCAAAATCAGAAGAAGTGTATTTTGATGAACTCTTCAAACGCTTATTGGTGAAAAGAACAGGATCTACGATTTTATAGGTCATTGTTCCGAAAGAACGCAGTCTGACTACCTTAAGAACTGTGTCACGGAAGGAAATTGGCTCTTTAGTGCCCCATTTCTGATCATCAATAAGTCCTGTATCAACAAATACAACTTCTGCCTTAAAAGGAGTGTTTCCTCCAAAAGGAAGATTGATAAGCTGTGATAATATTGGCAGATTTGCAGTAGTGAGTGTATGTCGACCGGGGCCGAATGTATCCAGAGCCTGCCCGCCACGGTAAAAAATGGCTACCTGAGCTTCACGAACAATAAGCTGGGCGCCCATTTTGATGTCAGCCTGAAGATCATCGGGCAGCCTTTTAGCCATAACTTCCCGAGTCTGATCCTGAAATTCAAGAATATCTATAAGTGCCATGAATAACTCCTGTGGTTATCAGAAAACCTGAAAAAAATACTACCTGACTATGAGGCCTAGAGCAACAAAATCTATCCAATAGTTTTGCGCAGAAGACTTTCTCTGTCGTTCATGTGAGAGTCCATTTGTCTCAGTGAAGTTGTCAACTGATAAAAAGCACTCTTCATATCACCCCCCGAGCCAAACTGACTTTCAATATTGCCAATTGCTGTCTCAACATTCTGTCTGTATTCTTCAAGTGCCTGATCAAACTGTTCAATAGCCTTTACTGCCTCTGTTTCAGTTTTTGATCCTGTGAGATTTCCAGCAAATCCCTGATTGGACCAGCGCATTCGGTCACGAACTTTTGTAAGAAGCATTGTACTTTGTTCTGCATCGTTCAATAAGGCGATTTTTGAGAGATCCGACGTAATATCATACTTAACTCTTTCAAGACGATCATGCACTTCCTTGAGTTTTGCTCCCATGTACTCACGAAAAGCTCTATCTGTCGCTCTTCCTTCAGTTCTTTCTCTGTATCCCTTGTATCCTGGAATGATGTAATCAAGTATAGCCATTGAATACTCCTTCAGTATTTATTTCTTTTTCTTATTTTTATTCAACATTACGGCAACTATTATGAGTAGTACTGCGATTAGTAATAAGAACGGCCAGGTTCTGCTGAATGGTGCAACACCTGTATTTCCCAGTAGCCACAATAAAAACACAGAACTCAGAAAACTGAGTCCAGGCCAGGCTGCAGTCATATCATCCATATAATAGGTTACTGCAAGAGATGCGAATAAAACTGTTGGAATCAGGGGCCATGTTTTTCCAAAACCGGGGCCACCAAATGTAACTGATGTAATAAGGACGAAAGCAGCAGCAAGTAACGTGGCAATCCACGGGATCATTGTCATCATTTTACTTTTGTCTTTACCCATATGTAACTCCTTTCATACAAACAGAAATCTATTTTTTCTGTTTGAGAATTTTAAATTCTACCCGTCTGTTCCTCCGGCGAAGTCGTTCGGAGATATTTGCATATCTTGGTCTACTTCTGCCATATCCTTTGGCTTCAAGTCTGTCAGATTTTACCCCCTGCTTTATGAGATAACTCCTGACAGCATCAGCCCTCTCCTGAGATAGGCGCTTGTTATAGTCACCACTCCCCTTATTATCTGTATGTCCTTCAATTCTGACAAGAAGCAAATCCGGATTTTCAATTAATACCGAAGCTACTTCATCTAAAATAGTGTAGGCATCATTACGAAGCCTTGAACTGTTATACTTGAAATGGATCCTTTTTGAAATAGAAATTCGTTTTCGCTTTTTATTTACCCTGACTGAACTGCGTCTTGGTTTTTTCTTCAGTTCAAAAGTGAGAATGTTTTCATCACATTTTGTCATGGTAATAGTTTTTGAACGAGAGAGATAACCTTTTTTAATTACAGATACACTGTATGCTCCAGGTTTGATTTTTACTATGGATTCCCCCTGTTCAGCAGTGGTCTGTTCCACAAGAACGATTTTTCCATCAAGGCTTTTTCCTTCTATTCTTATTCCAGCGGACAGAACTTTTTTCTTTGCATCAGTGACCTTAAATTTGACGCTGCACACCGGATCCATCTTTTTCTCGAGTTTCACCGTCACCTGGGTATCTGAATCCTTTTTAACAACCACTTTTATATCTTGTGCAATATATCCTTTACGGGAAACATTAATGGAGTATTCACCGACTTTCAGTGGATAACTTTTGAATGTTCCCATCTCATCTGTAGCCTGATCTGTTTTCCCTGTACCAGAATATGAAATAATTGCACCGGCAATAGCTGTTCCATTGCTGGTAATTACTTTCCCTGAAATGAATTTTTTGTCAGCATCAGCATTTTTATCTATATACTTAATTGTTTCTTTTATTTTTTCTACGATTTTTACTGAAGGCTCTTTATCTGAACTCCCGCATGGAGTGTTTCTATAAGTGAGTTGAGTAAATATGTTATAAACAGGCAGAGTGGGACTTACAGCATATCCCGGATAGGCGAGAGTAATATCAAGACCTGCTGCCAGAGAGAAGTTCGAATTAATATCATAGCGAGCACCAAGTATCACATTGTGAGAAAAGGCATCTTCAGGACCAACATCTCCTGTTATGGATACAAGATACTGCCAGTCAAGAAGTGTTTTATCCGCAGAATCCGTATAGTATCTGAACCCCCATTCCACAATTGGAGAAATAACAGATTTTCCGAAAAAGACTGGGTACTCGAATCCGATACTTCCCTGAACTCTGCTTCCCTGGATACCGAGTGCAAATTCTCTGATGAGGTACTGATAAAACACCTGAAGTGAAGTGTTATCCTCAACGGAGGGTACATTCTCCATAAGGGATTTGGAGTTATCATATACATATCCAAGATTTATATGAAAACGAAGTGGAAACTGAATTGCTCCTGAAAGTTTTGATGGAGTGATAGTTGCAATAAGAGTTCCCCCAAGAGCCGTGGCTCCAAGATCCGGGGATGCCTCTCCTACACCACTGAAAAATTTGGCTTGAACAGCACCACCCACATTGAGACCAGGCATGATCTCTCTGGAATATTTACCACCAATAGTAAAATCACCAAGAGCCATTTGAACTTTAGGTTCTGCACTCAGGACTACCGGATCCCTTTCATTCAGGTTTGATGATGAATAAATAGTTGTGAAAAGTTCAAATCCCCCAGGGAGAAAAAGCATTCCATGTATACCACCTGCAAATCTGGTATTAACTTCATTTTGTCCTGAAACGATGAAATCAGAATACCTGAAAAATTCAGTATGAAGTCCAAAGGAATAAGTCCATGGTTTTTTTACAAGGGCATCCATTGTGAGAAACAGTCCCGAACCGGCAGTGTTAGTTGCAGTACTGTATTTGTAATATTTAACGGGTTGGGTTTCTGAATCAGATTTTTTTGATGGAGCGATACTTTCAACTTCAACTTTGTCGTCGGTTTTTTTTGTGGTATCAGCTGAGGGCGAATTATTTTCGGGTGCAGGCATTTTTCCAAATGCAGGTACTACACCTGTGGGAACCTCTGTTTTACTGTCTGCAGAAGTTTTTTTATCACCGGATTTAGCATCAGTGGTTTGTGCAAATGCTGAATTTACAAAAAACGTTGAAATAATAACAATAATAACTGCCAGTCTAGTCATTTAGCCCTCCGGCACCTTTAAATCAAAGAATATCCAAAGTATATTAAGCCCTTAATCTATAACTTTCCCATAGAAAGTACAACATGAATTATTATCTTGCTTAGCATACAATTCAACCGATATAAAGTAGTAAATGTGGACGCTCACTGTGATGGGATATGTAAATGAATCATAAAATTTTTCTTTTTCTATTTTTAACGGTTCCCGCTTGTGGAAGATACCTTGATCTCTCCAAAGAGAGTTATAGTCAGATTTTTTTTGGGGATAACTTTAACACTACATTTATTATCAGGGATTTTTCCGGTGAATATGCCGGAGTTCACCTTATTTTCCCTCCTGTTCCAGGAGATAATCAGGCTCTTGATTATGCTCTTATGTCTGCCGCCGGGATGATGATTCCAGAAAATATCGAGGAAAAGGAGTGGTATAGACTGAAAAAAAGCTGTGGAATGAAAACATGGGGTGGAAAAACAGCAGGCGTTTTATACATCACAGGTATCTGGAAACGAAATCGAAGTAATGACGGGTTAAGGTTGTTTTTTCGTCAAATGAGAAATGGTCGCATTACTGATAATATCTGGGCCCGGGTGAAAAATAGAATGGAAGGAATTCTGGAAGATATTGAAACAGGTAGTTCTTCTAAAGCTGAGTCTGAACTTGAAAAAATGATGTTCGGGGCATCACCTGTTGGTACCAGAGATGAAATGAAAGCAATTGATTCAATTATTTTACAGCGTCATTTGCAGGAAAAGTACCAGAAAAACTCTAAACTTATTTTTGTTTATGGTCCATTTAATAAAAAGAATGTAATTGAGTATTTGAAAAAACAGAATTTTAACTCAGAAATTGGAGCTACACCTTTTTATGGACCTTTTAAAAAGAGTAAAAACAGATTAAGGACGAACCTTGTTAATTCCAGTGAGGCTAAAACCACTTATATTTCATGTGGAGCAGAATTGTCATTCAGGAGCTGGGCATTATGGGATATGCTATCAGGGTTTCTTACACAAAAACTGAATTCAGATTCAACTGAAGTTATTGTATCATCCTCTCTGGCACTTTATCCGGCTATTAAAATTTCAGTTACAGTGGATTCTGATTCTGCGTCAAAGAATCTTAGACTTTTGAAAACATTGATGGATAATTTAAAAATATCCGAAAATGATATTGAAATTTTGCGAAATGCCTGGAAAATTTCACTGCTTAAAAAAATGAAGAAAATCGATTTTATGATGTTATTGGATCGAATGCTGTACCTTGATGGGATGAAATTAAAGCATACTGATGTTTTAGGCTTCAATGATGCGGTTTCGGCTTCCCGGATTCTGAAGGAATGGAAAGGTATTGTAAACCGTATGGTATGTGCAGGGATAGGTCCTGATAGTAAGGTTGACATGACAATACTGAGCCAGGAAAATGAATAATATTTTCAAAATAGCTAATCTGAATGTCAGATACAATGATACTACACCTGTTGTTTTGCATGATATCTCCTTAAACTGCAAAAAATACCAGAGTATCAGTTTAATAGGAGAGTCTGGAAGTGGTAAAACTACCCTCGCAAAAGTCATTATGGGGGTGCTTCCCCCATTTTCCGGATCAGTTAATGTATTCGGGAAGGATATTTATTCCAGAGATTTTCATGATATAAAAACCCTGAGACGCCGTTATCAGATGATTTTTCAGGATTCACAGGCGGTATTTGATCCATTGATGAAAATAGGTAAATCTCTTGAGGAAATTTTATATATCAACAATATGAGGGATGATTATAGCAAGCGAATCAGTAAAGTTCTGGAATTAGTTAAACTTCCGGAAAATGTTCTCGGAAAGTATATTTCAGAACTGAGTGGGGGGCTGAGGCAGAGAGCCGGGATTGCAAGGGCACTTTTAACAGAGCCTGAATTTTTGATAGCTGATGAGCCTACAAGTGCTCTTGATGTTTCACTGCAGGGGATGATTATTAAACTTTTTCAGGAGATTCAGAAAACCGCAACATTTATGTTTATTACCCATGACCTTGCCTTGATTACTCATATCAGTGAAAAAGTTCTTGTACTTTATAACGGATATGCCGTTGAATACGGACCAACAGCTGATGTAATCAGCAAGCCCAGACATCCCTATACTGAGTTACTTATTAGTGCACACAGGTTCAGGGTGGGACGAAAAACTACCGGTATTAACTCCCCGGATACTAACTGCTGTCCTTTTGTAAATTATTGTAAGAGAAAACGAAAAATATGTGAAGAAGTCTTTCCGGATCTCAAAACAGAAGAAAATCGGAGTTACAGGTGCCATTTTCCTCTTTAATACCTAGTAATACAAACAATACTATTTCACCACATCTTTAGCACATCTGAAGCCCACAAGCCTACTGGACATGTTTTTTTTCAGGAGCTGTTTTATAGTCGTTCGTACACCTAGTTGTCCGTCTGCTATGCTACCCCCTCTGACTACACGATGTTCGCTTTGTAATTCATGGCTGATCTGTTTCAATGGCTTATATCCGGCACTAAGCATCTCAGGATCCTTTTTTTTATCCCATGGCCAGAGTGCGGTGGATGTCCACTCCCAGACATTTCCAGCCTGATCAAGCGTTCCAAAAGGAGATTTCCCTTCCAATCTCTGATTGTAATCAACCAAAGTGTTGTTTTTGCATTCATTGAAGTTTGCTCTGGAACATGTGGGGGATTGTTCTCCCCATGGATAAGTTCTGGCATCTACTCCTCTGGCGGCTTTTTCCCACTCCTCCTCAGATGGAAGCCTTTTTCCGGCAAAGATGCAGTACTTAACAGCCTGCTCCCATGTAACACATGATACAGCCGCATCAGGAGATGGTGAATTGCATGCAGGTGCAGTACAGATACCTTTTTTAATACAGATATCATATTTCTTCCGGGTCACTTCCAGAATATCTATAAAGTATCCTCCCGTACTCACTTCAATCTGTGGCTTTTCCATAGGAGAACCGGAGTTTGAACCCATTATGAATGAGCCAGGTGGAATATAAACCATTCCAAGGGGTGGCTTAAGCGCCTGGGTTGTTCCCTGTGAATCCAGTGAAACACACTTATGATGTATACAAATTTTTTTATCAGGACAATTTATATTGGATATACACTCACCCCAGAAGCGGTTCTTCTTTTTTTTCTTTTTAGGTGTACATGCAGTGCTCAATAAAAGAAGAATCAGCGGTGGAAAGAGTAGAGTAATCAGTTTTTTGTTAGCTATCACGTCTTACTTCATTTTCAGAAAATACCAGTGGCGTGCAGGGTGTAAGTGTAACCTGTGCAGGCGAAACTGAATTATCAAGAGTTCCGGTACAGTCGGGAGCATTGGACAGATTCTGGCAATCTGCAGGAATATTACCGTCATAGGGATTGTAATCAATACATACCCGGAGTGGAGCACTTACTCCAATATTACCTGCGTTATCAACTGCTCTTACAGCGATACAGGCCCAGCCCTCACTGATATTGTTAGCCAGAGAGTCAAACTGAATTCCTGAGCAGGTTAGTGATGAACTTGTATCCACAGGTGGGAGTGTATAAATTGCAGGCTCCTGTTTATCAAAAGTATACCAGATTGCTATTGTCATATCATCTTCGGTAACCGGACATAACCCATCAGGCTCAGTAAGATCATCACCGGGAAGATCACATACCGGTGGAAGCTCACCTGAGTCATATCTGTAATCTGCTGATCCGCTTGGGGGAATAGATGTGAGATCAAGCTTGAGAGTTTCTTTTGGGTTTCCCGTGAGATGAATTGTGGGAAGCAATTCCGGATTGATGTCATCACAATACCCATCTCCGTTAGAATCCACAACAAGAGGGTAGGATACATCATTGAGAATAAAAAGTTCAACGTTATCCTGATTAACAAGAGCCAGTGGTGACCATGCCATTCCCGCGGCTACATTTCCCATATCTTCCACTCTGGCTCGAAGCCAGAATATCTGGGGAACCAGATCTCCATCATTTGCAGCGCCTGAACCAACAGGATCCAGAACTCTACTGCACTGAATCTGGCTTTCAGAGTCTGTTTTTGCAATCCTGAAGTTCTCAGGAGGATCAAGGCTGATGAGGGGAGCTGTATTGTCCAGTGCAAGTTCAAATGCAACGGAACTTTCATTCCCAAGAAGGTCTGTGGCAAAAACCTGAAGAGCAGGCCAGAGATAAGTTGAAGGCAAAACGTTAGTATCGAAAGATCCTTCGTAGGTATTCGTTCCGGTAATTTTTGAAAGTGGAATTTCATGAGTAGTGTCGTTGTTTCCAATTACAGCAAAAACAGAGGAACTCAGTACTCCTGCATCATCAGTGATGTTAGCGCTAATCGTGATTATAGAGCCGATAATCTGACCCTGCTCGTGACTTGTAACCTCAATTACCGGTCCGGTATTGTCGATTATGAAATCCACACCTGCATTTCCGGAGTTTCCGAGACTGTTTACAGCACTGAGGGTTATTCTTTGAGTTCCTGTAAGTGCCGGGGAAAACATAGAATCATCAAACACAATTTCAGATTCATATGAAATGGATACAGGATTGCCATTCGCTGTTTCTGCTGATACATCACTAGGTGTAAGATCCAGTTCCACATCGCCAATCACGGCTGTAACTGTTGCTGAATCCACTCCATCGTTATCCTGAACCTGAAAAGACAAATTCAGAGCGCCAGAGTATCTCTCATCATCTGCAGGATTGTAGATGGTGAATGATGGTCCCTTGTCCAGATTGAAATTAACATCTGCATAATTGGTCAGGCCTTCTACATCTGATGCCTGTACCCTCACAAGTACTATTCCTGCTGGAATTTCAGTGAGATCCACTGTAGCTTTGAATCCGTCCTCTACAGTGGTATCTACGGTCATATCATAATATTCCCCCTCAATGTAGACAACGCAGGAGTCAAAATCTATTGTAGATGATTCTGAAGTGATTACTGCTTTTACCTGTAAAAATTCACTTGCAACAGTCTGATCACTCAAGGGATTGGTTATTTCTATCTGCGGACCATCAGGATTCGCATCAAGATCGTCAGGAGGTGAAACATGATCCTGTACGATATCAGCATCATTTCCCCCATCAATTGGTGGTGGTGGTTTATATGTTGAATCGTCACATCCTGTTATTGCAAATAGCATTGCTACTAATAAAAATTTAAAAACTGATTTCATGATGTCCTCACTGCACTTGGCAATAATGGTTATGACCAGATAATTTACATCCTCTATATTATATGAGTAATTTCAAAATAGACAAACTTTGTTTTCAAGTGAAGAGTCGGGAGGCTAAAAAACCCAAGGAACAAGAGTTTTTAGAGGTATTTCTGACAGGAATCACACCAGTACCTGTTGTACTGTGGAATATGTCTTCCAGCAGCACCACATGTTGGGCATGCATTTGCATTTTGAGCAACAGGCTGAGAAAACTGCTGAGGCTGCTGCTGCATGGGTTGAGAGAACTGCTGAGGCTGCTGTTGCATGGGCTGAGAAAAGTCCTGCTGAGGCTGCTGCTGCATGGGCTGAGAAAACTGCTGCGGCTGCTGCTGAGGAGCTGCGCCCATTCCCATTCCTGCTGCACCACCCATAGCTGCGGCCCCGAAAGTTCCAACGCCGGATTTTTCCACTATATTATTTGCTTTGTCAACAAAGCTTGATGGCAGGAAAGTATGACTGGAAACTTCTCCCCCGAAAACAGCTTTGTAGTACATTACACCGAAGAATGTAGCAGCTACAAACACTATAAATGCTGTAAGGGGTACATGAAAGCTTGCCCCTTTGGGGAACATTGCGATAGAACCAACAAGTTTAACAGTACTATCCGTAGCCATGAATCCGAACATCAGAAGCATGAGTGTAAAAGCAAGTTTTCTGGGAAGAACATTTTTTTCCACTTTTCCCATAAATACAATTGCCAGTTCGATTCCAACAGCTGTCACTATACCTCCAAGAAGATAACCAAGACCAGCCTTGAGTGCATCAGAAGGGAGAGCAGCATCCGTCATCTTTGACAGCAAAAAGTTGAGGAAAAAGAAAACACCGGAAACGGCATACTGAATAGCGAAAATTTCCAGTAAATAAAAACCAGTCTTCAATGGTAAAAGCCCGTCACGTTCATCTTCCTCTTTCTTCATTTCGTTCCATAAAACGATGAAGAGAAGAACAGCGAAAGACATCAGAAGAAATCTGGGGGATATTAAAGTTGAAATCCCATCGTAGGGGCTTGAAAAAAGTCCTTCAATTCCTGAGCGAGCAAGTACCAATCCAGTCATAGGGTCATCCTTCCTTTAGAAAACAGTTTTAGTAAAACAACGTCAGTGAGGTTATTCACAGACCGGGAAAAGATCAAGCTGAAAGATCGCAGTTGCATCACTTCCCGATGGCTATAGTCACTTTATAATTACACGGGATGCATCAGTTTTTGGAATAATAAAATCATACTCATTAACCTTGATGTGGATATCGTTATTATTAGATAGAAAATGATCTACCTTTACAGTCGTCTCAGGTAATAAACCACTTTCAAGAAGTCTAAGTCTAGTCTCATCATTTCCGTCAATTTTGACAATAGCGGAGATTTCGCCTGGTTTCATGTCCAGAAGTGTTCTTGTTTTTTCGTTACCCCGGCTTGCAGTACAGAATATGCATGATTCATCACAGGTTGAACACTGTTCCGACTCAATATTAACAACCCGGCAGTTCATAAATTTTTCCCAGTAGCTCAACTGAGCATGTGGGCATATTGTAAGAAACTCAAGGAGTTTTACGAGATTATCCATGGTTTTCCTGCTGAGGGAATGCTCCATGGCGCAAGCGTCCTTTGCTGCTTCTTCCAAATCCATTTTAAGTATTTCATGGAAAAAACGTGTCAGGACATCATGCCTGCTTAGAATTCTCCTTGCCAGTTCCTCTCCATGTGGTGTGAGACGGATGTATTCTCTCTGCGCATAATCAATAAGATTCAACTCTGAAAGACGCTTCATTGCAGGGGATACACTCCCCGCTTTCACATTTCTTGCTCTGGCAATATCTTTTACCCGGACAAATCCCTGTTTTTGAGTAAACTGATAAATTGTTTCCAGATAATCCTCCAGTGCACTGGTCAAAGATGGGTCATTATTGTCTTGTGTCATTAAGTCTAAGTCTCCTCTACAAGTGGCAGAATACCACCTCATTTTAATTATTCAAGGATGAAATAAAATTTAATAAAATTAAGTAAAAATAATTACTTGTTAGTCTTTAAGAGGCGTCTTTTAATTCTGAGTATAGAAGATAGAATTGGTATTCTCAATGGACATAAGTTGATGCAGAAAAACCTTTTTCCTAAAAAAAGTTGACTTACAATAGCGATAGCGAAAGCTGAAAGCATTATTCTTAGCATGTATACCCACAGCAGTCGATCATCACTCATCGGTGTGAATGTGGAATAAATGACTGCAGCCCAGAAGATAGCTATAAAAATATATTTGAATGAAAAGTTTTTTAATTTACGGGATTTTGAAGTTTCAGTATCTGCCAGATAATCCTGAAACTTTCCCAATGGACAAACATAACCACAGTAGCTGTTTCTCCCTGTAGTCAAAACGGTCAGGACCGCAATGGCAAACAGTAGAAACATGGTGTACCACAATCTGGTGATACACATCAGTACAAAAGTAATAATGATTGATAAATAGCCTAGTCTTGAAAGATAAACAGAAGAATGAACTGACATTCTGATTGTATATGCATTTTTTTGCACATATCAACTCCGGGAAGAAAAAAAAAGAATTCCAGGATAGAATTGGTGTTATAAAGAGTAAACTGATCCGCTCACCATGGTATATGGAACAGAAGATAATAATATGAAATTATTTGCCGGTAAAAAAAACGATAAATCAAAAACATATCCCGATTTGAAATCATTCAGATGGCAAATTATCGGTGTAGCAGCAATAACAGTAATCAGTGCAGGGTGTAATGGAACATCTGGTCCCGTAAAAGAGGAAACATCTCCTGCTTCAAGACAGCAGGCAGGGGTGGGAAATACAAATATTCCGGCCTCAACAATTGATTCTGACGGAGATGGAATTGCAGATCTCAATGATAAGTGTCCTGATGATCCAGAGGACTTCGATGGATATATGGACAAAGATGGTTGTCCAGATTTGGATAATGATGGGGACGGAATAGCTGATGCAGATGATGCCTGTCCCAACTCCAGAGGGCCTGCGAATAAAACGGATCATTCTCAAAATGGATGTCCTGTAAGGCATTTCAGAACTGCCGGCGTTCCTGTTCGGAGACCTCATAACCCATAAGCGTATCTGAAGTAGTGAAAACTTGGATTGACAGTTTAGCATCTCTCAATAGAATCACCTCCTCAGGAGATATTTGAGATGATGAGAATTACAAATATATGCTACTCTCAGGATGATGGTTCTAGTCCATCTGCTGCTAATAATTTTATTCGGGAAATTATCGATGGGGATATTGAATCCGGCATAAACGGAGGAAGGGTTGCAACCAGATTTCCACCTGAGCCAAACGGCTATCTTCATATAGGTCACGCAAAGAGCATTGTTTTAAATTATGGTTTGGCAAGGGACTATGGTGGTACTTTTAATGTTCGTTTTGATGACACAAACCCAATTACTGAAGATGAGGAATATGTTGATTCAATTCTTGAGGACATAAAATGGCTTGGTGCAGAATTTGATGGCAGGGTTTTTTATGCATCCGATTACTTTGATCAGTTCTACATATGGGCGGTGGAATTAATTACCAAAGGTCTTGCTTATGTGGATGATTTAAGTCCCGAACAGTTAAAAGAGATGAGGGGTGATTACAACCGGCCCGGTGTGGACAGTCCATCCAGAAGCAACACTGTTGAAAGAAATCTGGAATTGTTTCAGCAGATGAAAGATGGAAAATTTGGTGATGGTGAAAGACTTCTGAGGGCTAAAATTGATATGAAATCGCCCAATATGAATCTGAGGGATCCAATCATATACCGGGTTCTTCATAGACACCATTACCGGCTTGGTGATAAGTGGTGCATTTACCCAATGTATGATTTTGCACATGGTTTCGAGGATAGTATTGAAGGAATTACACATTCAATTTGTACTCTTGAGTTTGAAAATCATCGTCCTTTGTATGATTGGTTTCTGGATAATGTTACAACGGAAAACAGGCCCCATCAGTATGAATTTGCCAGACTGAACCTTAATTATACGGTGATGAGTAAACGTCGTCTTCTTGAGCTGGTCGAGAGGAAGCTCGTAAAGGGATGGAACGATCCACGACTCCCGACAATAAGTGGTTTGAGGCGTAGAGGGTACACATCTGAATCAATCTGGAATTTTTGTGAAAGGATTGGAGTTGCAAAGCGTAATTCCACAGTTGACATTGGGCTATTGGAGCATTCCATAAGAACGGATCTAAATGAATCTGCTCCCAGAGTGATGGGCGTACTGGAGCCTCTAAAAGTTGTCATTACAAATTTTCCAGACAATGAGGTCATATGGTTTGATGCTCCGCTTCACCCTGAAAAACATGAAATGGGAACAAGAAAAGTTCCGTTGACCAAAGAAATATTTATTGAAAAGGAAGATTTCAGAGAAGATGCTCCAAGAAAGTTTTTCCGGCTGAAACCTGGTGGTGAAATTCGTCTTCGGTATGCATGTCTTATTAAATGTGAAAAAGTCATAAAAGGCCCGGATGGGAATATTGAATATCTTGAATGTACATGGGATCCTGAGTCAAAAGGCGGGACCTCACCCGATGGAAGAAAAGTCAGAGGTACATCACACTGGGTTAGTGCTTCTCATGGACAGCGAGTGGAGATTAGACTTTATGACAGGCTGTTTACAGTGGAAAATCCAATGGATACAGATGGTTCTTATCTGGATTTTCTTAATCCTGACAGTCTGGTGGTTCTTAAAAACTCTGTGGTGGAGCCATATCTTGGAAGTGCTGTTAAGGGTAGCAGGTGGCAATTCGAGCGGAAGGGATATTTTTATGTGGATCCCTTTGACAGTGCTGATGGCAATCCTGTATTCAACAGAACAGTCACCCTTAAAGACAGTTGGGCTAGAATTGACGCTGCAAAAACAAAAATGCCTGAAAAATCAGTTGTAAATAAAGTGCCGGAATTGAAAACAGAAAAACGCGATGAAGCAGTTTCTGAGATATCCTTTGATGACTTTAGCAAAGTAGCCCTTAAATGTGCGAGAGTTGTCAAGGCCGAGGCTGTGGAAAATGCAGATAAACTTGTACGGTTTGAGCTTGATCTGGGAGAAGGTCGTCTCAGGCAGATTTTCAGTGGCATTAAAAAAAGCTATCCTGACCCATCCATCCTTGAAGGAAAATCAGTTGTTGTGGTTTCAAACCTTAAACCAAGAAAAATGAAGTTTGGTTTAAGTGAAGGTATGGTTCTTGCGACAGAAATTGGTTCTGAAATAAAGGTTATGCTGGCTCCTGAGGGAGCTTTCCCCGGTGCCGACGTCAACTGATTTTTTTTAAATATGTATACTTTATAAATTTCAAAGTTTTGAGTTGATGCAGGGGCAATATAAGCAATAAGTGCTCTTTTTGTATATTTAGTATTTGTAAATAAAATCATTATCTTCCTGTGACAAACTGTACCATCAAAAGATAAATAAACGGAATTTTGGGTTAATACAGAACATTTTTGGATTCAAATGGTTAAAAACCTTGACCATTAACCCGTAATGACAATATATTGGCTCTGCTCCGGGAATAAAATTTAATTATCCCGGTTCCAGTTTTGTCATCTCTCGACAGGGAGGACAGGGAGTTTTTGATGAAATATTCTATCTGTGCAGTTGTTCTGCTTTCACTGGTTTTTATAAATCATGCTCAGGCTCAAATGGGCATGGGACCTCAAATGGGTAAGGGTGGTCCAAAAGACGAAAAAGAGATGGTCCTTAAAAAGGCTGATGATGCTGAAAAAAATGCTAATCAGAATACTGACAATGATGACTATCTTCAAAAACCTCCATCATTTCAGATGTTTTCCATTGATGGCTATATGAGATTAAGATCCGATTATTTCTACCGTCTGGATCTTGGACTTCATAACCATACAAATATCGGAAGTCCTTTCCCCAACCCATTGATTGCTTATGAAAGTGAGTGTTCAGGGACAAATCCTCCAAAGCATTGCCGTAGCCATACGATCGGCAGTACTAATATGAGATTCAGGATTAATCCAACAATCAGACCGACTTCAACTATTTCAATTCACTCCACTATAGATGTTTTTGACAATTATGTTCTGGGTTCTTCTCCTTCCGGGCAGACATACAGTTATGGAACTTCTCCATATATCGCTTATGGCGGTATTACCGGGACTCAGAATGTAACAGAAGTCGGAACAACAAGCACCTGGGATGTTATACGTTTCAAGAATCTTTATGGTAAAGTAAATCTGAAACTTTTCGATCTTGTTTTCGGGCGGACACCTGATCATTTTGGTCTGGGTATGATTCATAATGACGGTTCAGGAATTGATGCTGATTATGGTGATAGTGTTGACAGAGTGGGAATTACAACTGAGATTCCTTCATGGAAACTGAAAATAGGGGCAAGTTGGGATTTCGCCAGTCAGGGACTAACAAGTCAAATTATTTATCCATGGCAGCTTGAAGGGCAGCCGTATGATCTTGGTGATTTTGATGACGCAACTCAGTGGACTTTTTTCATTCTCAGAAAATATTCAAAAGATGAAAGAAAGACTATGCTGGGAGCTGGAAAGTCCGTAGTAGATATGGGAATGAGGGTTACGCTCAGGCAGCAGAAATATGCTCTCGGAAACGTTCTCTCAGGTGATGATAATCTTACATACACCTCGAATGATATGACTCAGTTAGCTGATCTGCTCAAACCAAGAGAATCTTTTCTGGCTATTCCTGATGTGTGGTTTGAGTTCAGAAAAGGTAACTTGACACTACAGATGGAACTTGCAGGTAAGTACGGATGGATTTCAAATCTTAGTGATGTGACCCTTGACAATGGTACAACCATGGCAAGAACTGGCGATGACCTTAAATTTTTAAGTCTTGGTGGTGTTTTCAGGGTGAATTATAAGTGGTCCACTGATTTCAATTTCTGCTTTGAAGCTGGATATGCGAGTGGAGATGATCAGTATGAGAATATTGCAAAAAAAGGAACCACCAATTTTCAGTATCTTTCACCGTTTCCTGTTGACGGCAAAGACTCAACAAACACATTATTTCTGTTTCATCCATCATATCATGTTGGCATGATCTTCTTCAGGGAATTAATGGGAACGGTATATAACAGTACTTATGCCAAGTTAGACATGGTTTATAAGGCTAACAGATGGCGTTTTAAAGCAACTTTACTGTTGCCTTTTGCAAATGAAAAAGTTGCCACTCCCGGAAATGATTTCATGTATGGTGCTGAAGTAAATGCGGATGTAAGTTATACCTCTGAAGATGGAAAGTTTATAATTGGTCTTGGTTATGGCTTCTTCTACCCACTTGACGCTATGGAAAGACCAAGTTCAATATATGATGCATATGCCGCCGATGCTAATACTGCCCACACTTTTCAAGGGCGTATAATACTGAAGTACTGATAACTTTTCTGAAATCCACTTGAATTATAGAGTCGTCATTCCATAAAATTGTTGAAAAAGTCATAAAAGAAGGTATATAAAACGCTGGAATGTTTGCATGGAGGTGCACATGTATAGATTTGTATTGCTTCTTCTGACTATTCTGATTGTGGGATGTAATGATGGTGATGACACAAATAATTCCACCTTAAATAATAATAGCAATAACATAACAGAAAACAATTCTTCCAATACAAATAATTCCTCAGGACTTATGGGTGAACTTCAGATAAGTTTCACAACGGTTTCAAATAATGGTCAGTATGCTCCGAGAAACTGTGCAGCAGTTTGGCTTTTGAAAGAAGATGGAAGTTATATCAAAACCATAAAATTGTATGGTTACCATTACGATTATTACCTATTCAGGTGGAAGGGCGATTATGATTCCACTGATGCAGATGCTGTGACATCCGCAACCAGAACGGGACATGGTACAATTAATCTTACCTGGGATCTTAAGGATTACACAGGAAGCAATATTTTACCTGGAGTATATGAAGTATGGTTTGAATTTACTGAAAATAATGGTCAGGGACCATATGCTTTTGAGTCTATTACTCTTGACGGGAGTGAAATGTCCTATACTGGAACCGACTCAAATAATTTCTCTTCTATTTCAATTAATTATCTCCCATAGTCGCCGAAAAATGCTCTAAAAAGAATACAAATGGATACAAAAGTTGACATTGTCCTACATGTAGGATAATGTTCCATATGTGAGGTAGAGTAATATGATTCACTGCATCGAACTGCTTAAAAATGAAATTCTGGAAGTTATTGGAAATATAGTTACTGACAATGATCTCGAAGTGACTGTCTCCGAAAAAGATATAATTCTTTCACCACCCAAAATTAAAGAGCATGGTGATCTTTCGACAAATTTTGCAATGGCTTTTTCAAAAAAGCTAAAGAAGAATCCAAGAGAACTGGCTTCTCTGATAGTTTCCGGTTTGAATGCAAAAGGAAGCAGAGTTTTCTCAGAAGTTTCTATTGCAGGCCCAGGATTTATAAATTTTAAATTAAGTACCGAGCAGCTTTATGAAGGAATTCAAAGAATTCTTGCCTCAAAAAAATCCTGGGGGAAGCATGAAGAAAAACCCGGAAAAATTAATCTTGAATTTGTAAGTGCTAATCCCACCGGTCCAATGCATGTTGGTCACGGACGTGGAGCCGCTGTAGGTGACAGCGTGGCAAGGATATTAAGATTTGCCGGTTACAGTGTTACAAGTGAATATTACCTGAATGATGCTGGCCGCCAGGTTGATAATCTTGCAAAATCCGTTTATGCAAGATATCTGGAAATACTTAATAAAATTGACTCTTCAGTTGAAACCATAGAATTTCCGGAAGATGGTTATCATGGGGAATATGTTTACAGTATCGCAAATGATTTTTTCAATGAACGCGGCGCAGAGTTTTCCACCGGATATAACGAGGATGTATTTAAAGAGTTTGCAATTGAAAGTGCTTTGACTGGAATCAAGAAAACCCTTAAAGATCTTGATATTACCTTTGATGTTTATTATTCAGAGAAAGAGCTTCACAAAAAAGGTGCTCTGGAAAGTGCGAGAGAAATTCTAGAAAATAAAGGATTTTTATATGAATCCGAAGGCGCTGTATTTTTTAAGAGCACTGAGTTTGGAGATGAAAAGGATAGGGTCTTAATCAGAAGTAATGGAGAGCCTACATATTTTGCTGCTGACATTGCATATCATCTGGATAAATTCAGAAGAGGTCATGATCATCTTATAGATTTGTGGGGGGCTGATCATCATGGATATATTCCCAGGATGAGGGCTTCTCTTGAAGCCATGGGATATAGCGGAACGGATCTCGAGGTTCTTCTTGTTCAGTTTGTCAGTCTTGTAAAGGGCGACGAGAAACTTGCAATGGGTAAAAGAAGTGGAAACTTTGTAACTCTTGATGAGCTTATAAGTGAGATTGGCTCTGATGTTACAAGATGGTATTTCGTTGCTAAAAGTCATGATGTTGCTCTTGATTTTGATCTCTCTCAGGCACTCTCAGAGGATCCACGTGAAAATCCGGCAAAATATGCTCAGTACGGACATGCAAGAGCATGTTCAATCCTGGCTAAGGCTCACGAATTATACGAAAAGGATTTTACAGAAGTTGACTCCGGGATACTTGGTAGATTAACTCTTGATGATGAACTGGAAATCACCAAAAGCATGATGATGTTTCCTCAGGTTGTGTGGGATGCCGCAAATACCAGAAGCCCGCATAAAATAGCAAATTTTCTGATTGAAATAAGTAGGATGTTTAATAGTTACTATACTCGTTACAAGGATGACCCTGTTTTGCCGAAACCTACTCAGCAGTCCATGGGATGGGAATTAACCTGGGATAATGAAAAAACACTGGCAAGACTGGCCTGGATTGAATGTTTTAAGGTAGTAACAGGTAACGCACTGAATCTTCTGGGATTATCGTCCCCTCAATACATGACATCAGCACAGGAGGTGTAAAATGAACAGGAATCTTGAGAGACTGGAAGAAAAAACTGAAATCTCCCTGAACTCAAAACAGATAATGATCCTGGCATTTGGCCTTGTTATGGCTACAGTTCTTGCATTCATGGCCGGATATTTCAGTGGTCGCAGAACTGAACGCAACAGAGGTAATGTAAGTATGCGGGAGGACACAAGGGATTTACTGAGCCGTCTGGATGAACTGGAAGAAAAAAGCAGGGCTTTTGTTGCCAAGAAAGCTCTGACTATTACAAGGAAAAGACATGTTCCACTTAATGAATTCAATGATGAGTCCCAGAAGGAAAAAATCCGTGTGATGCCTTTGGAATCTGAGAAAAAGATGACAGTTGCTTTATCAAGAAAAAGTAATTCGGTAAAAGAAGTAAAATTAAAACGAAGTATTAATTTGAAGAGAAAAGCAAGAACCGCCACCGCAAAGAAAGCCCTACGGAAAAACAAGAGTAATGCTGTGGCTTCCAGGCGACAAATAAAAAGAAACAAGAGACGAACTGTCAGGATGTCAAAAAGAAATAAATCCTCCTTTGCAAGCAGACATTAAAAACATCAAATTCCTGCCTTAAAATTCCGGTTTTAAATACTGCACAATAAGAAAAATTTTCCATAAACACTCTGATCTGATAATGAATTTTTATAAAATCAGTTTTTATCAAGAACATTATCTTTACATTGCGCTAAATTCAGTCATAATATAACGGTGATTTTTTTGTAAGGTAACATATCATGAATATTTCTGTAATCGATGATGAAACTTTTATACTGCGTCTTATGAAAAAAACTCTTGAACGTGATGGCTATGTTGTAAGAGTTTACAGGAGTGGTGAACTGTTTCTGAATGATATTGAAAATTTCAGGCCTGATCTGGTATTTCTTGACATACTAATGCCGGGATTAAATGGTATTCAGGTCTATGAGAGATTATCTGAGTTGATTCCACAACAGAAGGTAATTTTCATCAGTGCATATGATTTCACTGGTAAGTTGGATGTAATTCTTAAAAGAAGTTATGTATGGTATCTTCCAAAGCCATTCGGTATCAAAGAACTAAGAGAAATTATATCTCAGACAGGGCATATTCCTCTTAGAGCTAAAAGGTGTCAATCTACTGAATTTATAGGTATTACTGAAGAAGAGCCCAAGGAAAGTTGAGACTCCCCGGTTTAAAACGGCAATAAAAAATATCTGTTATACTGGCAAATGAGGATGGGAATGGAAGAGTAAATTATACAAGGGGCTATGAAAACTAGCCTTTGAGACCATGCTTTTTGATGTATTTTTGACGAAGATCTTCTTCGTCTTTTGTGAGTTTCTGAACCTTCTTCTGAAGTTCCATGGCTTTTTTCTGAACCTCTTTGATTTTCTTGGGATCAGTTGTGTTTACTATTTCATCCCAAGTTTTGTAAATGTTTACCATTACTTCAACCATTTCAACATGGATTTTCTTGAACGCACCTATTTCGTCGTTTGGAACGCTCAGTGCAGACATTTTTGCTTTGAGAGCTTCCATCTCAGTTATCTTTGCTTTGATCCCTGTTTTGTATTTATCAGCTGCTTTTGGATTGAATTTGTTGAACCATGATGTGGATTTACGCATGTGATTAGCGGCCTCCATCATAACAGCTCTGGCTTTATTCATGTAGTTATTGAATTCTTTTGTCTTCTTTTGCTTATCACACCCAGTGAGGGAGAGCAGACTCAATGCGACGATTAAAGGTAAAATCTTTTTCATTATCAGTGGTCCTTTCCTTAGTAATTGTTCCTCGTCAATTTTTCAATTGGTATCAAAATATAATCTATTGTCAACAGATATGAAACATGAGTCATAGTATATGGAGCTTATAATCCAGAAAGCTTATGTTCAGTGTCCACCTGGTAAGGTCTGGCTCCTTTTTTTGTTATCCAGAAATTCCTCAATATTAAATCCATCTGTAATAATGTTTTCAGAGGAAGTGGTATTTACATCAACAATTGGAATTTCAGCAAAATGTATGTCATTTGCATGGAAAAGTCTTTGGATTTCAAGTCTTATTTCTGTTCTTGCTATATGTCTCTGGGAAAACTGTTCCACATGAAAATAAGCTCTCAGGGTAAAAGCACTCTGTAGAAAATCAATGAACCTGACGTCCTTTAATACAACTCTGGGATTCTGTGCAACAACATCTGCCATTATCTCCATGGCTTTTTTCAACATGGATGGTTCTGTTGTGATTGACAGTCGAAGATCCAGAAAAAACAGGTAACCTGCACTTTTTTGAATATTAATAACAGGATTAGTGAGAAAATAGCTGTTGGGTACGCTTATAATGTATCCAAAATCAGGATGTTGAAGTTTTGTAGTTCTTAAACTGATTTCCAGAACTTCAGCCCAGTAACTCTGAAATTTGATTCGTTCTCCAGCCTTAAAAGGTCTTGATGTCAGTACAATTATCCCACCAAAAATATTAGCTATTGTGTCTTTGGCTGCCAGTGCAACAGCAAGTCCTCCAATACCAAAACTTGTTAATATGGCGCTGACATTATACCCGGCTCTAGAAATTCCAATAACGGCGGCCACAGTAAAAATTATCCATTTCTGGCTTCCCTTAAGCAGAGGTAAAAGAATATCGTCAAGATCTGATTCTGTTTTTTCAGCTAAAGGAATCAGGTAATATTCAAGAATTTTATCCAGAATTCGCACCAGTAGCCAGGCGGTATTGAATACAATAACTGTGTGTAATACTGTCTGAAGAGAATCTTCGACACCAGAACTGAAAGAAAGAAATTTATGTAGTACGGTCCATACACCATAGGTGTTTATATACACAAGTACAGGATACTGAGCAGCTTCCACCAGATGATCATCAAGATGAGTTGATGTATGGTGGGTGGCTTTTTTTAAGATATTTTTAAATAACCAGTAAACAAAAATCGATGCAAGAGAAATTGCCAGAATGCTGCCAGTAGTATATCCCCAGTTTTTCAATGAATTACCTAACAATAAAGAATTATAAATACTTGTTGAAATAGACATGTTTATACACCGATAACAGTTATTCAACTGATTCTGAATATTCAGGAATTACTGAAGGAACAAGGAAAAAATCTGCCACAAAACTGATCAGTGGCTCCATAGTTCTTTTATCAAGAGCGCTGATAAAGAAATTTCCCGTGTTGTTTTCAGGATAGATATCTGTTTTATCAATTTTATTAAATACATTGACAAAAGGCTTATCTGAAAGACCCATTTCCTTGAGAATTTTTTCAACCTCCCCCATATGGAAAATATGTCTGGGATCCGAAATATCAATGAGATGAATCAGCAGGTCAGAATTCTCCAGTTCCTCTAAAGTTGCTTTAAACGCCTTCTGAAGATCCTCAGGAAGGTCTTCTATAAATCCAACGGTATCTGTAAGAATAAGTTCAAGATTTTCAGGAAATCTTACCCTTCTGGTCCTTGGATCAAGTGTGGCAAACAGTTTATCTTCACATAGGACATCGGCCTTGGTTATACTTTTTAAAAGAGTTGATTTTCCGGCATTTGTGTAGCCTACAATTGCGACAACCGGAATATTTGATGAGTTTCGTTTTCCGCGTCTTAAAGCTCTTTGAGCACTGATCTGTTTAATCTGTTTTTCAAGATAAAGAATTCGTTCCTGAGCTCTTCTTCTGTCAATTTCCAGTTTTGTTTCCCCCGGGCCTCGTCCTCCGATTCCGCCCCCCATAAGCCTGCTCAGCATATTATTTTTTCCCACAAGTCTGGGTAGTGAGTATTTCAGTTGAGCCAGTTCCACCTGAATTTTTCCTTCACGACTGGCTGCCCTGACGGCAAATATATCAAGGATGAGAAGGGTTCTATCAAGAATTTTAAGCTCAGTTGCATCACTTATATTTTTTGCCTGAACCGGTGTTAATTCAGGATCGAAAATGAGCATATCAACATCAAGCCGTCTTGCCTGGGTGAGAATTTCCTTTAATTTCCCGCTGCCAACGAGAAATGAAGGATCATTTCGCTTTCTGATTTGAATAATAACATCTTCCACTTCAACACCTGCAGTGGCTGCAAGTTCAGAAAGTTCTTCGCTTCGACGTTCAGCACGATCTCTGCTGTCAGCACAGACCACACACACAGCCTGATTGGATTTATAGACTTTCCTGACTTTTTCAGTGCTCCCCAATTTTTCTTCAAGATCAAAAATAAGTTCTCTGAGATTTAATTTTACATCAGAATATTGAGTTATATCGCTTTTCCAAGCTTTTTCATAAGTATCCATGAATGCATACTGCAGCATAATATTTCCGGAATACCTGTTTCGGAAAACTACAGTAACACAGTCAAGTCTATTGATAAGGAGATTGGTTATATCATCAGGTCTAAGGGCATCCGGGTTGGGATGAGAGTGTATAAGTCTTATACCTGAAAGGCGCCCTCGTTCTTTCCATGCCAGCTCCGGAATATCGAGGGTAAGGTTGGATCCTACGATTATCTTAAGGATATGGCCTTTGCGATCACAAAGAACACCAATTTCCCGTCCTATTTCTTCAGACAAAATGCACAACGATGAAGCAATAGCTGTAGTTATTAAATCGTTGGGTGGCAGTCTTCTTTTTTTTAAATTGGATAATGCTTTAATCTGACTGGGTTTAAGCCCGGAAATATTTCCAAAAATATCACTCATCAAATCCTCAGAAGTTTTTTTAGGGTATTTTAACAATACAAAAGCTCTCCGGCGGTTTCACCGGAGGCCATTAATAGCATTAGTTGGCGATTGAAACAAGAGCAAGAGTTTTCATATGTATACAGAAATAGTGAAGAACAAAAAAATACATACTTACTTTTGATCTTTACACAATTCAATTCTGACTCTGATAATCCCGTATTCTGTATTTATTAAGCTTTCATGATTTTCAGAGCCGTGAAATACGTTTATTTTATGTCCCAGTCCATTGATTATCGACGGAATACTTATGTCAAAACCATCAAACAGAGAACTGACGTCCACTTTCAACTGACCTGATACAATGTTAGTCATTTCACCTACGCCATCAAACATTGTTTCGTCATCCACCTCGTCTGGTTCCATGCCAAGCATAAGTCCTACCAGAGTAGCCGCAGTTTCTCTTGAGAATCTGAGGCTAACCAGACCGCTATGTGTTTCGCTTCTGAAACTAACGATTCCGGAAACAAAAACAGGAACATCTTTTGAAGTTTGTTCAATAAGTTCACCCTCAACCCCCATCATCATAGAAAGCATGTCCAGTGTGCCATTTGTAGTGCTTGATTTAAAACTTTCCAGCATTTCAACTACTCCGTTATTTTATTAAAGATGAAAAATGTTCACTTTTTTCACCGGTTCTTTCCACTCTATCAAGGATTTCAGGAACATCATCTTCAGATAGTCCGAAATAATCCCAACTGGTGGAGTCAAATTCAATGGGCATGCTTTCGACTCTTGCAAATCCCTGTGAAGAACAGATAAAATCAGCAAGGTGAACAGCTTTGACCAATTCTGAATAGGCTTCAGGAGCCTCCCATGGTTCGTGATGATATCTCATGATAAAGCGGTATACTTCGGGAAGTTTCCACCTTCGGCTAAGTAAATCACCTATTTCACTGTGATTTACCCCCCATTTTTCAGTTTCCAGATTAAAAATGGTTGTATCACCTTGAATCAGTGTCTCGATGAGCAAATTGTATTCTTCCGGCCATTGCTGCATAAGCACCAGTGAACCCAGATCGTGAAGCAGTCCGGAACTGAAGGCCATTGATTTAAACGGACTGTTTTTGGAAGAAACACTCATATCAAAAATAACATCTGTTGTATATCCACAGGCCATTGAGTGGAGCCAGAATTTATTCATTGTTTCTTCAGATGAAACACTGAATGTTCCCGAAAGGACACTTGCAAGAAGAAGATTCTGCAGTTCATTGAGGCCCAGTCTGACACACGCGGTCTGCAGCTCTGTGACTTCTGTAGCACCTCTGAAAAAGGGTGAATTTGAAATGCTTATCAGTTTAGCTGAAATTGCGGCGTCCTGAGATATGATTTTTGCAATTTCCTCTACACTCGAATCAGGATTTTCAATCAATGATAAAGCATTGTTTAAAAGCCTTGGGGGAGATGGAAGATTTTCCACCCGAGCCAGTTTCAGTAGTATATCTTTTCGAGTAAGAGTCATTTCAAATACCCATTCCCATAGTTTCCATTATCTTCACAGCAAGATCCTGTTGATTGAATGGCTTCGTAAGATAACCTTCAGCTCCGGCTTTCAGTGCTTTAATCACATTTGACTGTTCACCTTCAGTTGTAACCATCATCACCGGTATATGTGAAAAACGTTCATCTTTTTTTATTGCTTCAAGTGTCTCAAAGCCATTCATCACTGGCATATTCCAGTCAAGCAGTATAATGGAAATATCTTCATAACCGGTCTCAAGAAAATCAAGAGCCTGTTTTCCGTCGTTCACTTTTACCACATCAAGTCCAAGCATTTCTACTGTACCTGAAATGATCCTTATCATTACTTTGGAGTCATCAACTATAAGTGCTTTCAAGGGGCCTCCTTTGTAAATACCGTAGTGCGATTATGCATTTTCGGCTTGAATCCCTTGATATCCATAGGGAGTGTTTCGCTGGAACCCAGCATCATCAACCCTCCACTATTAAGGGTTTTATGTATTTTTCCAAACAGTTCTTTCTTAAATTCTTTTGAGAAATATATTGCCACATTTCTCAAAAAGACCATGTCAAAGTTACCCAACTCAATGAAGGAATCCTGAAGATTGAATCGTTTAAATTTAATAATTTTTTTAATTTCAGGATTTATTTCAGTAAATCTTCCTTTATCTGAAAAATAGCGGGTTTTAAATTCAACCCACTCATCGGTGAAACCTCGTTTCATGGATATATTATCGTATCTGCCGCTCATGGCCAGAAAAAGCGCACTTGGACTTATGTCAGTGGCTGTTATTTCAAATTTATCAGGAGTTGACTTTAAAATACCTTTTCGATGGAGGTCTTTTATCAGCATTGAAATGGTGTATGGTTCCTGACCTGTTGAACAGGCTGCACTCCATATCCTTATTTTACGACCGTTGGCGTTTGAAACCAGTTGAGGAATGATTATATCTCTGAAAATCTGCCATGGATGGGAGTCCCGGAACCATAGAGTTTCATTTGTTGTCATTGCATCCACTATTTTGACAACAAGATCCTTTGGAGGGGCAATTTTCAGTTTGTTTATCAATTCTGTGAATGATGTCATCCTCAGATCGAAAAGTATTCGGGACAATCGTGTTTCGATGAGATACTTTTTGTTATCACCCACCTGAATACCACACTGCTTTTCAATGAAGTATTGTAATTCCTTAAACTCATTAACTGAAACAGAAATTATAGTCATTTCGTTATTCCGAGCCTTTTTTTAATCGCAACAGCCAGATTATCAAGACTTACCACTTCATCAGCGGCATTAGATTTAACCAGTGCACCAGGCATTCCGAATACTACAGAGCTTTCCTCATCCTGTGCAATATTCCAGGCCAGATCCATGGAGCGCAGTTTTGAGGCTCCCTTTGCACCATCTTCTCCCATACCCGTCATGATCACCACAATAGCTTTACCATTCGGCATTTTTTCCAGAGAATTTAATAAAACATCCACTGAAGGTCTGCATGAGTTCACTGGAGCAGACATCTGTGTTCTGAGAATCATCCTGTTTCCTATAAACAGTGCCTTAAGATGAATACCCCCTGGAGCGATATATACAGTGTCAGGCACAGCTTCTTCACCATTTTTTGCCTCCCTGACAGTAAGTTTACTCTTTGCATCAAGATTAATAGCCATCTGATTTGTAAACCCGGAGGGCATATGTTGTACAATAATAACCGGCACGCCAATATTTTTAGGCAGGGCAGGGATCACAACACCCAGAGCTCCTGGACCTCCTGTTGATACACCTATTGCAACAACTGCATATTCAGACTTTGAGGGTAGCAGACTTTGATCAACAATTCTCAGAGGAACAGTTTTTCTATCAAAGGAACCGGTTCTGTTTCTTTTGTAGTTTTCCCTTAACAAAGCTGCCTTTTCAGGAACAGTTCCGAATCTGATTTTTACGAGAGAAATTAATGGTCTTAGAATACGCCGGAGTTGAGTGCTGATATCCATTGTTTCTGAAAGTTGAGATACATCAAGAATTCCAGCTGAAAGAGCGCTTTCAAGAAAAGTCTGAAACTCATTACTGACAGCGGTAAGAATAATTATCTCTGAAGACGGTACCGTCCGTCTGATTTTCTTAACCATATCTGCCATTGAATCATATTCCATTTTGAGATCTGTGATCACAAGCAGATGATGGTTTTCAGAAACGTTCCTAAAAATCCCATCAATGGTTTGTACAGGAAAAACATCATCGAATGGACTGATACCCTCAAGGATCATTGCAATTTGTGATCTTAGATTACGATTCCTTATAAAGAGGGCTACTTTTAGCTGTATCATTGCTTTTCAGTGAAACTTTCCATAAGTTCAGTAAGATCAAGTAACAAAAGCAGTTCATCTTTCAGTTTTACGACACCGTTAATCAGTCTCTCATTCACTTTCTCCGATTGAGCCGGAGAGTCTATGATATCTTCGGTTTCAACAGGAATAACATCTTCAAGTTTATCAACCAGGATACCCATGCTATCTTTTCCGATGTTGACAACGCCATACTCCTTTGAACTGATGACAGCAGATTTCATAATTTCAAAATCGTTTTTAAGAATTATACAGAATCTCGGTGTCCCATCATCATCAGTTTTACTATCGTTGTTCACCATACCAAGATGCCATGCAAGATCTATAATTGTTACAATCTGCCCCCTCAGGTTAATAAGCCCGGAAACATATCTTGGGGTCAAAGGAACTGGGGTGGGAACTACATTTCGGATATTTTCCCGGACCTGAAGTATATTGATACCCCATAGAGTATCCTGAATCCTGAAAGTAGCTATTTCAATACTGGCCATTGTATCCGCCCTTTCTGGCTAGAAGATGATAAACAGTGCTTAGGAGTTTTTCTTTGTCCAGCTTCATTTCGAATGCGTCAAATCCCATTTTTTCCCCTTTTTCTTTACTCTTATCATCATCCATACTGGTTACTGCCATTACAGGAATGTCCTTATAGCGATCATTTTTTTTGATATTTTCAAAAAGCGTAAAACCATCCATATGAGGCATTATTATATCTGTCACCACCATATCGAATGGTCCTTCATCATCAAGTTTTTCAAGAGCTTCAACACCGTTTATAGCTGAAATTACATGAAATCCTTCATGCTCAAGGTAATCTTTTTCAATCATCCTGAAAAATGGGGTATCCTCCGCCAGAAGGATTCTAATTTTTGATGGTTCTATGCCATCATGAAGTTCCTGTATTGATTTGAATGAATCAGGGTCGAACATCTCAAATAGCCGGTATATATTCAGTAATAAGGTAATATCCCCGTTAATCAGAGCACTACCCACAAGGCCGTCCATTTTGATGGTTTCCCTGTCAAGTTGAATCCTCACTTCATTAATATCAACAATATTTCTTGCAACAATACACACCGGCTTTTTCACGAGTTTGGGATGGATGATATAAAAGGATTCATCTGTATTTTCACCGTGTCCCACATCAAGCAGGTTTTCAAGTCTTAAAATCGGGAGGAATTTATTTCCACTCGTGGCAATGTATTCCTTGTCACCTACAATTTTGAGCATTGAAGAATCAACTTTTTCGATTCTTTTTACAAGATTGAGAGGAACTGCAAATTTCTCTTTTGAACCGTTGTCAAAAAAGAACAGACTCTGCATTTCACCAAGTTCATTTTCAGATTCAGTTTCATCTTTAATTTCGAGCTGTTCGATCTCATGGAACTTGATTCTTGACTGCTGAATGATTCCAAGGGCGTCCAGAATGATTGCAATTGTTCCATCTCCCAAAATGGTTGCACCTGAAAATGCCGGAGAGGTTTTTACAAGTTTAGCCAGTGGTTTTATTACAATTTCTTCATTATCAAGAATCCGATCCACTATCAGCCCATACCGGTATCTACCTGCTCTGAGGACAAGAACACGATGATAAGTGGAAGTATCTTTTCTTCTTTCTGATGTTTCTTCATCTCTGGTATCAATAATTGATTTTCTCCTGTCATTTGAAGGGGTTCCTGAATCAGGATGAATAAATAGTTTATTTATCTTCAGTACATCTGATAAATTCACCAGTGGAAGAAGAGAATCTCTGTGTCTGAGTACAAGATTATGATTGATTTTTTCTATTTTTACTTTCAAATCACCACTTTTTATTCTTAGAGCCTCCTCGAGAGCCACCTGATGAATTGCAAAAGTGAATCCTGAAACCTCGAAAATCAGTGATGGTATTATTGCCAGAGTAAGGGGAAGTTTTAAATTTATCATAGTTCCGGATCCAAACTCACTGTTAATTTCAACATTTCCACCAAGTTTTTCAATATTTGTTCTGACGACATCCATTCCCACACCACGACCGGACACATCACTGACCTTTTCTGCGGTTGAAAATCCAGGAGCAAACAGAAGGTTTAAAATTTCACGATCTGATGTTATTTCCAGTTCATCCCGGGTAATCAGACCTTTTAAAAGAGCTTTTTCTGCTATTTTATTTTTATCAATTCCTCTACCGTTGTCCTCAACATCAATGTTTACCATTCCTCCTTCATAATAGGCACTTAGAATGATAGTTCCTTTTCGCGGTTTACCTGCTGTTTCCCTGTAGTCAGGATCTTCTATTCCGTGATCCATACTGTTTCTGATAATGTGGGTCAGAATATCTGAAAGATTTTCTATTATTGTCTTATCAAGTTCAACTTCTTTCCCCTTGATTATGAGGTCTACTTCCTTTGAAAGTTTAAGTTCGAGTTCTCTTATCACCCTTGGAAATTTCTTGAAAAGATTTCCTATTGGTTGAAGTCTGGTCTTCATAATTTGTGACTGTATGCCACTTGTTACACTATCCACCTGATGCAGCACAGTTCCAAGACCCTCAAACTGCTCATCATTGTTTTTCATGATGCGCATCAGTCTGTTTCTAGCCAGAACCAGTTCTCCAGCCATCTGCATAAGTGAATCCAGCAGTGAAGTTTTTACCCTTACGGTTTCTTCACTGACAGTTCTTTTTTGCTCAGATTTTATTTTTGCTGGTGTTTCAACTTCATTCATAGCTGAATCAATTATCTGAGTCAGTCCCCCTCCTGCTCTTGAACTTACCATTCCAGGCCTGACACTGGTTGGCTTGGTGTTTTGCACCTTTATTACAGGAGAGCTGTCCTTAAGTGGTGCCAGAGGTGTTTTTTTCCCTGTATCAATCATTTCAACACAGTCCTCAGGAATTTCAAGACCATCAGAAATGATATCAGGTTTAAGTACGGTGGAAAGAAATCCTGTTAAAAGGACTTTTTCTTCAGGGGTTTTGTTACCCTCAGGAGTCTTTTTAGGATTAATTTCCAGTTCATAAATTTTTCCCAGTTTTTTCCATTCACCTATAATCTCCTCCATATTTATGGTGTTTTCAAAAACTGAAAAAGGAACTGTGAGTTTGTAAAGGAAATGACCAAAACGGTTGATTTCATTTAAATCAGCCTCTCTGGGAATATAAACTGATATTTCGTTTTCAGATGCAGATGCCGTTTCATATGCATCAGTGAATTCTTCATGTAGTTTTTCTAATTTTTCCTCTGATGGGGAAGGACTTTTTTCCACTTGGTCAGCATCTGAAAACCCAAGACGAGCCAGAAATGCAGGAAGGGTTTCGTTAGTGGTATAGTTATTATCAAGAATTGCCTGCAGCATAGCAACCGGATTATCAATATTCTCTTCCTCACTGGTTTCAATTTTTTCAAGCATTCTCACCAGTCTGTCATTACATTTTACGAGAATATCCAGAGTTAAATTATCATAATTTCTCTCACCATCTCTGATTTTCATCAGCAGACTTTCCATCGTATGACTGAGCCTGTTGATTTTTGTAAGACCAAAAAATCCTGCGGCACCCTTAACACTGTGAACTGCCCTGAAAATTCGGTTCACAATTTCCAAATCCCCATCAAGGCCGTATAAGGCTGCCAGTTCATTTTCCACACTGGACAAATGTTCACTGCTTTCAACCACAAATTCCTGCAACAGTTCAAGATCATTGTCATCTATCATGGGTTACTCCGCATTCAATTCTATGTTTACCTGAAGAAGTGATTTTATTATTTCATCAGAATTTACAGCCTTAAGTCTGATATTTTCTTCAACAGTCTTTTGGTAGACTGTTAAAAATCTGTACAGGCCGGATTCATCCAGAAGTTTCCGGTTTTCAAAATCAAAAACAACCAATTCAGGATTTTCCGAGAAAACAAAGTTAGTATCCGATTCTAAAGTGTCCACAGTGAATACTGGATAATCATCACTGGCGATAGAGTCGTTGTCTTTTTCGTCGATTTTATCAGCCTGGCTATTTTCTGAAGTATCAGATGTTTCAGGCGTGTTTCCTAAGTTCTTTTCGTTTTCAGTTTTCCTGGAATCCTTTGTTTCATCATTTTGTTTTTTTTCTGGCTCAGTTTCTGCGTCCGGTATTTTAACAGGTTCAATTTTTTTTCTAGGCATTGGTAAACTCCAGGCAATTATCGGTCATTTTATGAATCCTTCCATTAAATCAGGTGAAGCATTCATGAGCAGATAATATATTCACAGATTCGGCAATCATGTCTTTACTATCGGGTTGGCAGAACAGAATTATTAGAAAAAAAAGGATTTTTTTGATTTTAAAAAATAATTAACATTTCTTTTTGTCAGGACGATGCTTTCTTAAAAGGTGGAGTTATCTATGAAAAATTTTAATAAAATTTCAATTACGTTAAAGATGGTTCTTATGGGAGTGTCTCTGGTTGTTATTTCAGTTGGAATACTGATTCTCATTCAGAATATTGGAGATTCCAAAAGCAGAAGAAAAACAGATACCATAATTAAATCCATTTCTCAGTCAAATCTGGAACAGATGTCAGTTGCAATAAGAGAGATGATTATTTCTCAGGAAGCATCTCTAAAAAAGAAGATTAGTGAAAGTATTGCCGTCACGTGGAGCATACATGACACGCTGGGAAAAATCAGTGCTGATGCAACTGCTGTGCGCGAAGTATCTGTAAAAAACCAGTACACAGGTGAAATTGAAAAGATTAAACTTCCAGTACTTAAAATTGGAAAAACACCACTTCCTTATACTGATAATTTTTCAGTGGAAGTTCCTTTGGTGGATAGGGTGCAATCCCTTGTAGGTGGGACAGTTACAGTATTTCAGAGGATGAAAGGCGGAAGTCTTCTCAGAGTGGCGACAAATGTTAAAAAGCTCGATGGAAAAAGAGCTGTTGGAACTTTCATTCCATATAACAACCCCGATGGAAAAGTAAATCCCGTCGCAAAGAGTATAAATGAAGGCAAGAGTTACAGAGGAAGAGCATATGTTGTAAATGCTTGGTATTACACAGTGTACGAACCAATTAAGGACAAAAAAGGCACTGTTATAGGTGCTCTTTATTATGGTGAAAGAGTCGAACATATAAGTGAATTCAGAAAAGCTCTTCAGAGCATCAGAGTGGGGAAAACCGGTTATGTTTTCGTCCTGGGCGCTTCAGGAAAAGAAAAGGGCCGGTATATCATAAGTGCTGATGGAAAATCTGATGGAAAAAGTGTCTGGAACCTCAAGGATCATAGTGGCAGGTATTTCGGAAGAGTAATGGTGGAAAAGGCAATTGCTGCAGGCGGTAAAACCACGATGTGCCAATATGATTTGAGAAACAAGGGTGAGTCAAAAGCCAGAAGTAAAATTGCGTCTGTTTTTTATTTCAAACATTTTGACTGGATAGTAGGGGTTAGTGCATATGAAGATGATTTTGATGAGATAAATAAGATACTGAAAGATAATTCCAACCAGACCAACGGATTTTTCCTGATAAGCGGGCTGATGATACTTCTTGCAGGGTCAATATTCAGTTTTTATTTCTCAAGGAAAATTGTAAAACCTATTCTTCATGTGAGAGATTTCCTGAAGGAAATGTCTGATGGTGAAGGGGATCTTACCAAGAGAATATCTATTACATCTTCGGATGAAACAGGGGAAATGGGAGAATATTTTAATAAATTTGTGGAATATCTGGCATCAATCATAAGGGAACTGGCTATGACATCCGGACGATTGAACAATTCATCTGTGGCTCTGGGAAGCACATTTACATCCTTATCAGAAGCAGTGTCATCAATGCAGGTGCAGACAGGAAAAGTTACCGATGGTTTCAGTGATCTCAATGAAAATATAAGGACTGTTGCTGCTGCCACCGAGGAAATAAGTACTACAATTGATGAAGTGTCAAGTACAGCTGAACAGATGAGTATGAGCATAAATTCAGTAAACATCGGGGCTGGAGAAATGTCCTCAAATATTGCCACAATAGCAGTTTCCATTGAAGAACTCACGGCCAGTCTCGGAGAAGTCTCTTCAAGCTTCGCTCAGGCTGCTCAGGCATCCACTGACAGTAATGACAGAGCGCAAAATGCTGGTAACCAGATGACCCTCCTTGGTAAAAGTGCCAAAGATATTGCTAAAGTTATAGAAATGATAAATGATATTGCAGATCAGACAAACCTTCTGGCGTTAAATGCCACTATTGAAGCAGCCAGCGCAGGGGACGCGGGAAAAGGGTTCACCGTGGTAGCTCAGGAAATTAAAGAACTGGCTAAACAGACTGCAAAAGCGACAGATGATATTGCCAATGAAGTAAATTCCATGCAGGATGTTACCTCCAGTACAATCAGGATGATAACAGAAGTAGCTCAGTTGATAGCAAAGGTTACATCTCTGGCTAATACCGTTGCCGCTGCAGTTGAAGAACAGACGGCAACTGTTGGAGAACTTTCAGGGAGTATAACAAGTGGTGCGGGAGCTGCCGAGGATATCTCCAGAAGACTGGGAGAGGTTTCAACTGGTGTTATGACTGTAGCTGCAAGTACTACAGAAGCAGCATCAGGTGTCACAGCAGTAAGTTCATCCACAAGTGAAATAGCATCACTGTCAACTTCTCTGATGGACAAAGTTACTCTGATGAATCAGGTTATGTCAGAGGCAAAAAGTGAAACAGACAAAATTGAATCAGAAGCATCTGAAGTATTCAAGCTTTCTGGCGATATAGATTCCATAGTCAACAAATTTAAAGTCTGAAAACAGAATTCATAATTCTCCAGGCTCAGTTTTGTAATCAGTCTTCGTTTTTAAACCCGTAAATATGATAAAAGAAAGGCAGAGGGAATGTGCAGGAAAATACTTTCTCATTATCGGAATAGAGGGTTTGACTTGCCTGATCATCAGGAGATAAAGATACACCGGAATGATTTATTTCACCAGGTGCTCCTACCCACAACGATTACATTTATACGCATAAAACCAGATGGTTCCTCCACATGACGGACATTTCCACCTTTCATCCAGAAATTTCAGATATTCTTTAACACTCATGCTTTTTAGCTTTTGAAAAACATCGGCGATTTCGTGTAGAACCCCATTTTTTCACATTGCTATCTTGCAGGAGAGGCCTCGGGGGGCGTTGAGGAGGTTTCCCGGAAACTCAACTTTCCTGACTTCAGGTGATTCTCAACTGAGAGGGAATTAATAGAGGATAGAGTCACAGCTGAGTGTGTGATTTTGGAGATAAATCAGTAATTATTGTTTTCGGCCACTGAGAGCTTTTACCAACTCAACCCTGTTTGAGACGTTGAAGATGCTGTAGATTGCCTTGAGGTGGGAACGAACTGTCTCGGGGCTGATAGTAAGATTTTTGGCTGCTTCGGAAATGGTGAGTCCTGCCATAATCTCCTGGGCGACAGCCTTCTGCCGTGGGGATAGATAAACGAGTGCGGGGACACTTTGAGGGGTGGTTGGAGAGATGTTCACGTAGGCGGTATCGCCTTTATTGCCACGCATTCTGTAAAATGTGACAGCGTAGCTTTTAACAAAGAGCTCGCGTGTGTTGAGCTCTGAAGCAAGGAAATCAGCTGCGCCCTTGAGGTCCCCACATACCTGGTTGTTGAGAAACCACTCAGGGGCATCTGCAGAGGCCTGTATTACTTTTCCCTGCTGATCCACAACTCCGAAGGCACCTTCTTCCGGGAGCTGGAGCGGATTGCGCTTATGTGCCAGTTTGAACATACTCAGCATTTGTTCCTCATTTCTTTGAGCTTTTCTTAGATCACTTTGAGTGAAGCTGGGCTCATCAAATCCCCGATACACCCCAAACCAACCAGCGAGACCCTCTTCGAGCACCACATAGGCGCCAATGATAGACTTGATATCAGTCATCACGAACATACGTTCGTACCGCGACATCGACTTGAAGAGTTCAGTTTCGGTAATCGTCAAGGTCTCATCGAACGATGGCAGATCGGTAATTGTCGTTGATGCATCACCCTGTCCATCCCCGACAAGTTAAAGCATACAAGTACCCTCTTCCTTTTTAAAGTACTCCAAGAAGGGTTCAGGCCCAAAGGTGACATGCTCTACGGAATAGGGTTTTCCCCCACGCATTACGATGGAGTAGGAGAGCCCTTTTGATGCCCCGACCAAATCGCCAAGGAGCTTGATGAGTTTTTTCCGTGCAGAAAGCGGGCTTGTAGTAATCCGGTCAATGATGTTCAGTGAGTTCATGCGGCAGTACCTTTGTTCCGTCAGTTTTATGCCGGATGTTTATACTATAGAATTGCACGTTCGGAGGATATATTTGCCATTTTCTTTTAAGTAGGATAACTTGTTTGTCCCAATTAAGGTTATGGGCAACCACCACGTTTACCGAAAGGACTATTATCATGAAACTTTGGCATCTTGGTTTACTATTTGTTGCAGGTCTCTACGCCTGTAGTTCTGACGGAAAGGACGGCTCTCAGGGAACTTCATCTCTCGTGGAGCTCTCGGATGAAGCAGCGGGTGACAACTGCGACAACGGGGGTGTGCGTATAGACAGCGGCCTCGACCTCAATAGTGACGGGATCCTCGATACTGAAGAGATTCTCTCCACACGTTTCGTCTGCAACAGCACCGACGGCCAGGACGGCACCGACGGCCAGGACGGCACCGACGGCCAAGATGGCACCGATGGCATCTCTGCTCTCGTGGAGTTGACCGAGGAGGCTCCAGGGGATAACTGCGCTGGTGGAGGCGTGCGAGTAGCATCAGGAATCGACGACAACGACGACGGTATCCTCGAACCCTCTGAAGTCGACGTGGTCGAGTACGTCTGCAACGGCACCGGCGCGGTGAACACACTGGTAGCAGTAACACCGGAAGGCTCAGGCACCAACTGCACCTACGGAGGACAAAAGATAGAAACCGGCCCCGACACAAACGCCAACGGAACTCTGGAACCTGCAGAGGTTGCAACAACAGAATACGTCTGCAACGGCACCGACGGCAACGCCTACGACGCCCTGGTCAAAGTAACAACTGAACCTCTCTGCTTAGTTTCAGGAGCAGAGCGCATAGACATAGGCTTCGACGAAAACAACGACGGCACCCTGGACCCCACAGAAGTTACAGGCACATCCTACACCAACTGCCCAGACGGCCCAGTAGATTTGCTAGCACAGTGGGGAACACCGAGCGATGACAACGGCCAAGGAGTTGCCGTTGATGCAAATGGGAATGTTTACGTGACTGGGTATACTTCTGGTGGTTTTGATGGGAATACCAGCGCCGGGGCTCAAGACATTTTCCTCACCAAATATGTTTCCGACGGGACGAAACAGTGGACACAGCAATGGGGTACCTCGGGTAGTGATTTTTGCTATGGCACAGCAGTTGACACCAGTGGGAATATTTACGTGACGGGGGCGACTTTGGGTGGTCTGGACGGCAATACCAGCGCCGGGGCTCAAGACATTTTCCTCACCAAATATGCTTCCGACGGGACGAAACAGTGGACAAAGCAGTGGGGGACTTCGGGGTATGACATTGGCTATGGCACCGCAGTTGACGCAAGCGGCAACATCTACGTGACGGGTTTCACTTATGGCAGCCTTGATAGCAATACCAGTGCGGGCGGCCTTGATATTTTCCTCACAAAGTATGCTTCCGACGGGACAAAAGAGTGGACAAAGCAGTGGGGTAGTTCGAGCAATGACTACGGCCATGGTGTTGCAATTGACAGTAACGGTAACATTTACGTAACAGGCAAAACGTTAGGTGCCCTTGACAGCAATACCAGTGCGGGCGGTTATGATATTTTCCTCACAAAGTATGCTCCCGACGGGACGAAAGAGTGGACACAGCAGTGGGGTACATCAGGAACCGATTCAATGGACCTTGGAGGCAACCTCGCTATCTCTTCCGACGATATCCTCTACCTCACAGGTACAACCTCCAGTGCATTCTTAGGGCAATCCAGTGCTGGAGGCTACGACATCTTCCTGATTGGATACAGCGCCCAGTAAACCTGCCGCCTGAACCCAGAACCCACCACACTCTGAAAATCCCTGACAAGTAAGGGTATATGGTAATAGACAATTGCTGAACATCCTCGCACACATCTAAAGTACTGGTTTCAGATGGTGGGCATTTAGTCCTTCACCGCCTCTTCAACTTCACCAAAAACTCCAGCAGCCTTATTTTTTTAGTGTGATGTATTATATTATTGGGATGTACTTCAGCAACAAACATTGTTAAAGCGTAATCATGATTCTATATCAGGCATATAGTTCTATATGTAACATGTGATTATCCTTATCCTGCAATATAAAGTAATATACTTGCATCTGTCTGGTTTTTATCATTGATATAAAAGGAAGGATGAAGGCAGCCCCTCTGCATGATTCAAAACAGGATTACCCATATTGAATCTGTGGAAATTTATCCGCAAAGAGTAACAAAGGTTCCTCATCACCTGAAAAATGTTAAGAAGTCTTTTGCATCATCAATCGTAAGAGTATCAGGTTCTTTATCCTTTGCAAAATACCGCAATTTTTCAGCCCATAACGAATATGCTTTCAATGTTTTCTTAGAATAGTGGCGGGTCAGAATTTTATTTTTTAACTTGTTAATGGACACATCCCAGGGATTGTTTTCTTCAGCAATATCTATCGAATCGGACCCCTCCATGACCAAATCTGCTGGTGCAGGGTATTCCTTTGCAGATATGGGTACAGATGTTTTTTTATCTATACCGGAATAATACAGATTTACAGCGCTTTGAGCCTGATTCTTTTGAAATGAGTTCTGATTTTTCGAATTCAGTTTTTCGACAAACAAAATCAGGCTTTTGTTGTCAGCATACCCATGCTCATATTTTTTACAAAAATCAAGGTAAAACCGCAGCCATTTACGACAGGCATAATAATCATCCGGTGGAATATCGCTGTTGATTAAAAGCCGATCATATTTCTTCGCTAATGCCGGAGGTGTTTTCAGCATGATATTAAATTTTGATAATCTTAAAATTTCGGTAAGTTAGCGAATTAACACCTTGACTTTGTCCGAATGTCAATCTATATAAAAT
>JAFGWM010000013.1 GCA_016937155.1 Deltaproteobacteria bacterium | reverse complement strand
CTCCCCCCCCGACTCCTCCCCCACCGCCGCCACCCCCCCCTTCGGCGCCTCCAGCGTCCCGTCCGATGGCTTCTCCACCGATGGCATCCCCACCAATGGCAGCTCCACCGTCAGGTCCGATGGCGGCTCCACCAATGGCAGATGTTGAACCTGAGGCGAATGCTGACGGTTATGAGATGGCAGACACTGTTCTTGCTGATGATATTTCAGATCTTGGATTTTCAACTGATAGTTCTGTTTCAGATAACTCCTGTCCGGAATGTGGCAATGAAGTGCCACCTGGGTTTAAGTTCTGTGGTAATTGCGGGCATAAAATGGAGTCTTCTCCTCAGATGCCTGTTGCATCGTTTTCACCACCTGCACCAGAACCTGAGCCAGAACCTGAGCCAGAACCGGTTGCAAAACTGATTGTCCAGAAACCTGACAACACATTTGAGACTGTTCTTGAGCTTATGGAGGGTGAAACAGTTATTGGAAGAGAGACACATAAGGCGTTTGCGACAGATTCATACATGTCTCCTGCTCATACAAGACTGACAGTTGAGATGGGTACCATTCTTGTGGAAGATCTGGATAGTCTGAACGGGACTTATATTCGTGTAATACAGGAGGAAGAACTTTTCTCTGGTGATATTTTCAGAATAGGCACTGAAGTGATGCGTTACAAGGATCTTCCCCCTCCTCAGAAAACAGCAGATGAAACAGTTGTTATTGGAAGTCCCAATGTTGATGCCTGGGGGCGTATTGAAATTCTGACCGGTCCTGACTCTGTTGGATGCGCATACGTATTGAGTGGAGAGGTTATAAAAGTGGGTAGGGAAGATGGGGATATTACTTTTCCTGATGATGGATATGTAAGTGGTGAGCATCTGGAATTAAACAGAATGGATGATCAGGTATACCTGGTGGATTTAAATTCTTCAAACGGAACCTATTTGAAAATCAGGGAACCTAGGGAAGTTGAACCGGGCACACTTTTGCTTATGGGGTATCAACTTTACCGGATAGAGCTTATCTGACAGATGAAAGATAGAGACTCACGGCGCAGTGATATAATGGACTGTGCTAAAGAACTTTTCGCTCTGAAAGGTTATCATAATACTTCCATAAACGATATTATCGCAAAGGCACAGATTGCCAGAGGGACGTTTTATCTGTATTTTGACAGTAAAAGGTCTGTTTTTTTTGAAATTATTGATTCTGCCGTGGAACAGATACTTTCAGGTCTCAGACCAGTTAAAACAGGTCCAAATATTGGAATGGATTCAATACTGAGTCAGTTAAGGATAAATCTGAGCCATGCCATGTCTCCAATGTTTAATGATATATATCTCGCGAAACTGGTCTCCAGTCAGGCTGAAAGTCTTGATACAGGCGCCACTGAAAAGGTTACTGCATTTTACCGCAATATTATAGACTGGCTCGAAGAAAGCCTTGATGAGGGACAGGAATTAAGCATTGTCAGACCACTCAATTCCAGAATTACAGCTGTTGCACTGGTTGGTATGCTGAAGGGGATTATATGGTCATATGCGATTGGTGGAGAAATGCTTGATTTTCATGAACTGGTTGAAGAGTTGACTGCCAATGTAACCCGAGGAATTATGGTGAAAGAATAAAATGCTTATTTTTATCATGATACAACTGTTCTTAGGGGTTATTTATAATGCAGATAAGACCGTTCCTGTGGAAATTAACCTTGCTAATGTCAGTGATATGGGAAACGCCAGAAAATCTGCAGAGAAAGAGGCGCTTAACAAATCCTTCACCGAGTTGTTTGAGTCTCTGAGGAAAACGCATTTCTCTCTTTTGAAGGGGAAAAAACTCAGACTCGTAAAAAGACGTATATTTAAAAATCCCGGTATGTTTCTGAAACAGACAAAAGATGTCAAAGAAGTTTTTTCACCTGATGGCGTATATAAATGGAAAGCATCTCTCGTTTTTGATGTTTCACTTCTGATCAGAGAGGTCAATTTGATTGTAACCGGAGCAGGGAGAAAAACTTTAAATATTTACTCTCCCAGAAAATTACCTCTTGAGTATAAAAAATCAATTCGGGATCATTTCCCGGACCCTCTTTTTCGTCTGAGCTTCAGGAAAAGATCAAAAGTACCACCCAGATGTTATGCTTACCGATGCGTTCATGTTAAAATAAGTGCCATGAAAAACAGGCATAAAGTAATATGGTCATACCGAGAAAAAAGGAAAATGAAGACGGAGCTTCTGGAAACAGATGATGCTAAAAAGATGTTTATGGTACTTCCCGAGAATCTCTTGAAATACCTCAAAGTTCCAACTCTAGTGAAGAAGAAATTTATAATAAAGGGTATCAACGATCCTGTGCAGCTCTTAAAAATAGCATATATAGTGAAAATGCAGATGCCCGGAATTTATTACATGGATACTTTCAGTTTTTTGCATTCGGGACTTGATGTCTCAGTAAGGGTGCATCCCGATATTGCAGAGTCTTTTGTTTCCACTCTTTATCTGGGTGAGGATCTGGCTTTTCAGACCAGCACTCAGGTTTCGGGAGCTCAGGAAATTCTGATTACACCTGTAGTGTTGAAATCCAAGGAGAATTCTGAATGATAAAGAATGTTTTTACTATTCTGGCAATTTCTGCTTTTGCCTACTTATCAGTTTCCTGCACTGGTGTATATAGAGTTCACTCAAAACAGGGGATAGCTCTTTATAAGGTTCCTCCATTGGCGGCGGTATATATTGATGGAAAATATATGGGAATAGGAAACGAGTTGAACGGTAGAGCCCGGGAACTGAGCAGGGGTGAGCATACACTTTTGATTCTTGATAACAGACACTATCCATATTCTTCAAAGTTTTCACTGAAAAAGGGCATTCTTCTCAAGAGAATGGTTAAGGTTTATCCCTTACTGGATGAATAGTATGAAAAAAGAATTTGGATTTGGCTCTCCTTCTCGAACCCACTTATACATTCAGATAGCACTGCTGGGAGCTTTTTTTTATATAGCTGTTGTCATTTTAAGCATGCTAAAACCGTTGATAGTGCCGCTGGTTATTGCATTCTTTCTGGCTTATTTTATGAATCCTTTTGTATCATGGCTGGAAAAATTTAAAGTTCCCAGAACAATAGGAATCATCATTTTACTTTTGATGTTTGTTTTGATTGTTACTGTTTTTGTAATGTTTATCGTTCCTCTGCTGGCTGACCAACTTAAGGAATTTATAAGAAAGATTCCACAGTATAGTGTGAGGGTGAAAACATGGGCAGTACCGTGGATAGAAAAAACATTCAATACAACTCTGCCAAATGTCAAGGAAGCAATGAATTCTGTTACGGACAGGTTATCCAAAGATGTAATGGCCATTGCGGGTCAGGCATATTCTCCATTAAAAGAGGTGGCAACCTTTGCAATGGCTGGAACCTATTTTCTTATAAGTGTGGTTACTACAATTTTTGTAATTCCATTTTTCACATTTTTTCTTCTCAGGGATTTTGATTCCGTAAGAAAGATACCTTCAAGACTTGTCCCAGTAAGGCACTGGGACTGGATGGACTCTTTGCTAAAGGATCTTGATGATACAATGTCGCGATGGCTCAGGGGGCAGGTTATAGTGATGGTTATTCTTGGTATACTATACAGTGTAGGGTATACTCTTGTGGGTCTCACGTTATCACTGTTCATAGGGATGCTCACGGGTTTTATGGCCTTTATTCCATATGTTGGGGCTTTTATGGGATATTTAATAGCGGTACTAATCGCAGCTCTTGATGGTGGTGTGAGCACAATTTTATGGGTTACACTCATTTTTGGTGTAGTTCAGACACTTGATGCATTTTTTATTACTCCAAATGTCCTTGGTAAAAGTGTTGGACTTAATCCAGCTATTGTTGTGGTTGCCCTCATGGGATTTGGTTTACTATGGGGTTTTTGGGGCGCACTCGTGGCTGTACCATTTGCTGGAGTCCTGAATGTGCTTATCAGGCATTTTTACACAGTTTATAAAAAATCATTTTTCTTTAACAGAATTTGATACATGCACATATCCTGAAGAGGTTGACTGATGAGAATGGATCACAACACACTTATGAATTATATGATGAAGGGTGATAAAAGGAACTCTGAGTTTTTAAATACATATCTTCCAATGGTCTATGAACGGAGACATGAAAGCGGTATTGATCAACTTGTAAATGGTATAAAGGGAATCGTCATGTCTGTATGCAGGGGAGATGCACTTCCATATATTTCCCGATTGTATCTTATGACTCCCTACAGATTTGTGTCATCCTATCTGAATTCTACACATCGGATTTATATTCTGGAGTATAAAAAAAATCTTCCGCTGTATATTATTCTGGAACCGTTGTCAGATAATTTTGTAGACGAACTAACAGAAATGAATATGCTTTATCCGCTTTCCAGAAAAAAACCAAATGCACGATATGTTGGTGAAATCTTCCAATGTCAGGACAAAAATGAAACTGTAAAGATACTTCAGTCTCAGGATATCATTTTTCACAAGGAACGGGATACTCCAAATCAGTTTTACAGCAACAATAATTTTATATTCAGCAAAACATCCACATTCACAAGGAACCGGATAGGGTATACTTCAGCATCCTTTGATGATCCCGATTCACTTGGATTTGGAGAGAAAATCATTCCATCTGAGTATTTCATGAATGTTCTTCAAAAAATGGATGAAATTCACCAGAGCGCTGACCTTGATAAGTACATTGGTGGCATTGATCATATTGCAACCAGATTGCTGTATGGAGACAGAGAGGAAGCAATTCTGGAATTTCTCACTATGACAAACTACTATTACTGGGGAGCCTATAATATTGAAGACCAGAACAGCAGTACAAATGTTACCAGGCACCCCGGGGCACTTCCTGATGCCTCTATGGAATTGAATTCTCCTGCAAAAGTTTTTACAGCCAATAATACTCCTGCATTTCTTAATTCATTTCTTAAACTCCCGATGCCCACAGAAACTTTTGTGTTGAGATACGGAAGGCGTCTTCATCATCTTGCCTTTGAAATTAAAGATATTAGATACTCTGAATCATTACAGGCTATTGATTATGTTGTTTCAAGATTGAAAGATAACAGTATTGAGTTTCTGGCCAGGGTGTTTGGAGGATGTGAAGATGGTCCGGATCTTAGGCAGATTTTTTCCAGGACCTGCGGTTTTGATAATGTAATTACAGAGTATGTTCAGAGATGCAAAAATTTTCAGGGTTTTTTCACCAAGGAAAATGTTGGTGACCTTACTGCCGCTGCCGGTCTTGAAGTTGCGCAGCGTGAAGGCGTTTATGACTGAACCCGGCAGATTGGTCTCACAACAAATATTATGTAAATGCAGCCAGGAAAACTCGTCGTTTCTACTTTCCATTTTTTCATGAGCACCATTATGAAAATCTGATTATTTGAAAATGATTGCAAAAAAACTTTTATTGGAATAATCAGGTTACAGGATTTCTTTAAATAAAGGAGGAAAAATGAAATATATAACTTTAGTACTGGCAGTTGTTTTGTTCAGTTGTAATAACAGCGATAAAGAAGAAAAAAAATCACAGTCCCATGTAAAGGAATCAAAGAGCACGGCTCGCAATGTGGACAGCAGGAAAATTAAAAAAGCAGTTAAAAAAAATGAATCAGGAAAGAATAGTATTCCCGTAAAGAACGTAAATCCTTTAGATAATGTTGTAAAACCTGTAGCCAGAAAAAGTATCACAAAACTTCTGAGTTCAGGAAATGGGAAAAAACAAAAACTCAGGTACAGATTCGCCAAGACTTTTAACGCCAATATGAAAATACTCATGAAAATGGGGATGGGTATCGTAATTGATGGAAAACCTCTTCCTAAAAATACTATTCCATCGATGGAAATGGTTATGAATTTTAAAACGATAGATGTAAGGAAGGATGGAACTCTGATTTACGATTTCAACACCACAAAAGCATACGCTGCTGCAACAACTGGAATTTCACCAGCTCAGGTGGAAATGACAAATAAGGGTCTTAATGCTATGGTTGGTTTTTCCGGAACAGTGGAAGTGGATAGCAGAGGTCTTACGAAAAAAGTGGATTACAGACTTCCTCCTAATCTTCCCCCTCACATGAAAAAATCAATGCAGAATATCAGGCAGCAGATTGAAAATATGGGTGTTGCTTTTCCTGAGGAAGCAATCGGTGTTAATGGAACGTGGGAAGTAGTGTCCCAGATAATAAGTGAAGGCCTTGTTATTGAAAATAAAGCGACATATAAACTTGTTTCGCTTAAGGGTGATACAGGATCCCTTGAGGTTACTATTTCTCAGAGTGCCCCGGCACAGAAATATCCTTCAACATCACTTCCTCCGGGTATTGAAATGTATTTGAAAGACTGGAAATCAACTGGTGGAGGTAAAGTGGAGTTTGAGTTGACCAAACCTACGGTTAAATCAAGTGCGAAGATGAATATGAGCATGAAAAATGAGGTCACCCAGAAAGCCACTGGTGCAAAACAGAACATGGATATGACGATTAATATAGAATTATCATTTGCTCCGGAAAAAAATTAGAAGAATATAATATCCGGAAAAATCTGAAGGCAGGGTGGTAATTATGGAACCAGTGATTCGCTGAACTGACAGAACGCATCAAAATATCCGAGGTTTGAGTTTGAATAGCCGTCCAGTGATCCATCTGTGTATCCGCAGAGGATATACTTGCCTGTGTTGTCAACGCCAGCAGCCGTGAGGGCAGATCTTCCATTACTGCCGTTAAGTATGAATTTTTCAGTCTCAAGAGCATTTGAGCTTTTATTCCATACAGCAAGCAGTGCTACAGGAATTAAATTGGTATGGAAAGTCGCGTAACCTGTCGCTGCAATATCACCAGCCTCAGTTAAAATCACACTATTCAAACTGGCATTATCAATTTCTAGATCCACTAAAAATTCTGCTTCACTGAATGTACCATTTCCCAAATAAGAGTATTTTAGAAAACATCCGTTTTGTGTTGTATCAGATACAACAGTTGTGCAGGAATGATATATTTCCAGATTCGAAGATGTGCCGGTAAGAACACTTCCTCCAATTTTAATGCTGTGAGGTGATTCAGAATAGAACTTGACATCTATATTTAAAGAACTGGTATCAACAGCAGCAACAAAGGGTCTAAAGCAAGCGGGAGAACCTTCTAAACAATTATCATCAGGCGTGATGTTTTCCACCTCAACTGCGCTGTGTCCTGATAAGTAAATAGTTTCATTATCATCATGAGTGATTCCTGCTATATCAATTTCGCTTTCAGAATAAGAAGCACCATTTGCTATGGTTGTGAGTTCAATGAGCTCGGCGGGATTTGGAGTACAGTTCGCTGCAATTCTAATAGACATAGATGGGCATGTTCCATCACCACACTCCTCATGAAATCCCGCAATGTAGAGGCACTGGTCGGTGGTGTTATACTTCATTGCCCTGATTTTCCATATATCAGCAGCTGTTGTTGACTCAGAAAGACTTGTTTCAGAATCTCCGGAAAGAGTATAACGAACGACTCTTGTGTTATATTCCAGCATCATGCTTTCAGAGTTTACCGCTGCATAAACAAATCCTGTTGATGGGACTGACTCCAGAATTACATCTTTTGCTGAATACATTGTTTCAATAAGTCTAAACCACTCAATGTTTCCATCAAAGCCGATTTTTGCGATATAGGCACCGCAACCGTTGTCCGGAGTCAGTCCCCAATAAGTACCACAGATTTTGCCTCCGATGAACCATGTGCTCAGACCATTTTCAACGGGCCCTTTGGCCATTGATGTGATGGTGTCATGATCCATGCTTCCAAACTGAATTCCATTAAGACAGCTTTCAAAATTAGAGGTGCAGTCATCATTGCAGGAGGCATCTCCGGTGAAATATCCAGCGTCGCGGCATGCTTCAACCCTATTCGTATCGCACTGCTCAGGTGACTGGAGAATACCGTCCCCGCATTTACCACATCCGGAAGTGTCATATCTGCAGTCCTCAGTGCAATAAACAGTGCCTCCATCATACAATGTTTCATCTGCAGTTGAACAATCCGTATTTTCCAGTGCTGTTCTTTCGGCAAAAGTATCACATTTTTCATCACCGTTGATTTCACCATCCCCACAGAAACCATAAGATACACAATCTGATTCAACAAACTGGCAGGTTTCAGTATGACATAAAAGAGTTCCTCCATAATATCCAAGGGATTCACATGTCTTGCTGTCCAGATCCTCTCCGTCGCATTCCTCATCTTCATCAAGCTGTCCATTATTGCATCCTGCCGGAAGAATACAGTTGGAATAATTTATTGTGCAGTCAGAATTGCAGCTTATCGAGGTTCCCTGCAGGTTGAAGTCCTCACACATTCTACCATCATTACCATCACACTCTTCAGTTCCATTTATCTCTCCATCGCCGCAGAAATCTTCACACTGTGTCGTATTTATTGTGCAATCAGAATTGCAACTGATATTTCCCCGATAAAAATCATAATCGCTGCAGTCAACATTGATCTGATCACCGTCACAGTCCTCTCCAATGTCAATCACACCATTTCCGCAGTTTTCAACCTGATTGGAATCATCACAACCAACAACCGCTGATAGACTTAATACTAGTATTGCAATCGACTTTTTCATGTTTTCCTCCAGACAAAAATTCAATGCCAATAACTCTGACTATAAATCATAAATGAAAAAATTGTGTTTGCAAGATCATCGTTACGCTGAATAATCCCCAAGTAAATATAATAACCCCGGGTTAGTTTTTTCTCCTACTTCTTTCCTCCTCGATCTCTTGTATTTTTTGCCCCCCTGATGCTTTTTATCCTCAATTTTTATGTTTCTGGTGTTGAAGTTATGTGTTTCCTACCAGGATTTGTGGTTTCTGACTGACTTTTAGTGACTGGGGATTACAGTTCTCCCATCGATTTTGCCCCCTGAGCCCTTCTTTTCAGTACT
>JAFGWM010000012.1 GCA_016937155.1 Deltaproteobacteria bacterium | reverse complement strand
GCTCCCAGGTTAGTTTTTCAGTACCCTCAAGGGCGAATCCTAGAACAGCTCCCAGGTTAGTTTTTCAGTACCCTCAAGGGCGAATCCCAGAACAGCTCCCAGGTTAGTTTTTCAGTACCCTCAGTACCCTCAACCAATCAGTTGTTTTCCAAGCATCCCAAGGGCGAATCCCAAAACAGCTCCCAAAGTAGGTTGCCAGTGTTTTTCCATCCGGGACTCCGGTGCAATATCCTGAAAAATTAGATAAAGAATTCCACCGGATGCGAAGCTCATAAGTGTAGCAGTTATTTCAGGCTTATTCTGTAAAAAGACATAACCGATACCTGCTGCCAAGGGACCAAGAAATGAGATAATAAAAAGAGCTGATAGTGCTGATGATTTTTTTACCCCACCTGAAATTATTTCCTTATATGCATTGAATCCTTCTGGAAGATTCTGCAATCCAATAAAACCGGCAAGCAGTATACCCAGATTCCGATTGTGCATAAATGCAGCCCCCATGGATATGGACTCAGGTAAAAAATCCATAAGCATCGCCATAAACTGAGACTTAGCACCACCTGTCTTTGATATGGCCACATCTATCACAGCAAATATAACTCCCCCTGATATAAATGTAAGTGTCATCACTGCCGGTGATAGAAGATTCATGCCCTCAGGAAGAAGCGCAAAGGCAATTGCAGAAACAAGAAGACCACCACCAAACGCAACAACGCTCTTTCCCAAAGCCTTTTTGAATACCGTATTTTCAGATTTTTCAAAAAATGCAAGAAATCCTCCTGCAAATGAAGCCAGACCGGCTATCCATGCAAATAAAAGAATGGTTATCAATGCCAACTAATCCTCCTTTCAGGAGCATTCTCCACTAGATTCTGTATATACCACAATTGATAGAAATGTTTACATATACTGAATGAACAGAGTTGATATCCCGAGGAAACATAAAAAACCCATTGAATCCGTTGTGGCAGTAACCAGCACGCCACCTCCCATTGCAGGATCCTGTCCCAGAGATTTCAGAAGAAGAGGAACTCCTGTGCCCACCAGACCTCCAATAATCATGTTGATAAGCATTGAAAGAAAGATTACAAGACCCAATACAGGACTAGACTTCCATAAGAAGGCAAGACCCCCCGTAACCAGCCCTACAACAATACCAAGAGAAAGAGAGATAAATACCTGACGCAAAATTGCTTTTCTGGCTTCAGAAATTTCTATTTCACCCAGAGCAAGAGATCGAACCATAACTGCAAGAGCCTGTGTACCACTGTTTCCACCAAGGCCTGCAACTATGGGCATAAAAGTAGCAAGAGCCACCACCTTTTGAATACTTCCCTCGAAAAGCCCCACAACACTTGAAGCGATGAAAGCTGTTACAAGATTTATCATCATCCATGGAAATCGGCTTTTAATGGATTTGAAAGCCGGAGTATCTATCCTGTCCTCTTCTGTGATACCCTGCATGGAAAAAGCCTGTTCTGCGACACTTTCCATCATAGTATCAATAACATCATCTATCATTATGATTCCCACCATACGGTGATTATCATCCACAACAGGTACACTCACCAGATCATACCGAGTTATAACGTACGCTGCCTCATCAGTGGTCTGATAGGCGTTCACAGTTACAGGATCATGAAGCATAAAGTTATCAAGAGTGTCTTCTGGATCAGCTAAAGCCAAATTTCTCAGAGGAATATGCCCCATCAGATGGTGACTGTCATCAAGAACATATATGGAATAAATCGGGTCCTGTTGATTTATTGACCATTTTCTTATTTTATCCAGTGCATCTTTTGCTGACATATCACTGAAAAACTCAAGAAAATATGTATTCATCAAAGAGCCAGCAGTATCTGAAGGAAATCGCAGAATTTCCTCTATCTTGTCATTGAGCTTTCCAGGAAGTTTTTCCAAAACACTACTCGCACGTTCCCGGTCTACACTTTCTAAAAGCATTGCAGCATCATCAGCCTGAATCTGACACATAATTTTAACCAGCATCTCATCAGGAATTTTTTCAAGAACATTTTTCAGTTTACCTTCAGGAAGCTCTTTCAGCATCACACCGGCTTTCCCACTCAGATGCAGAGCTGTAATAAGAATTCTCTGCTCATTGGGAGTAAGTTTCATCATAAGATCACTGAGATCCGCCCCTTCCAGTTTTTCTATCATTTTCTGCAATGGAGGAATAACCTGCCGTCTTATTAGTCTGCGTATCATTTCCAGATTTGCATTTGATAAAGTCATTGGGTCACCTCCGACAAAAACCACAGATAAAAATGTCTTCTGAACTAACACCTGATTCAGGATTTTGCAATAACATGTTTAATCTGTAGTATTTAAAATAATCAGAAACGAACAGCTTGAAGCAATAAAGGCAGGAGTCAAATATTCTAAAAATTATTTACAGTTCTGAAATCTGATGTATTCAGACCAAGAGAACTCACCCTTTGAAACATATCTGCCACCACCCTTATAAGGTTCGTTGTATTCGAATGTACGGATTCGGCACCATTTTTCTCTAGGCATTTTATATAAAAGTGCCCCACCTTTAACCCGTCTCATTGGGAGACCTGTGAGCTTGTTCTTTACAAGGAGCCAGTTACTGCGAACCATTCTGACTTTCCTGAAATCCACACCTTTTTTCCAGTTCTTTCTTACATCTGATTTAACCATGCGCTCCACTTTTGAAAAACTGTGCTTATATCCCGCATCTTTCATTACATGCTTACGGGCTGATTTATCAAGAATTTCACGTGCCTTGGTTATAGCACTGGTCCAGCTTGACAAAACCCAGCTATCATCAAGTTTCACACCTGCAGTAGCACCATATGAAGCTATTTGAGCCCGTAGTTTATCCTTGTATTCTTTAGGGTGAAGAATCCATTTCCCGGTTCTAGTTGAGATAAAACCACTTTTATTCATCATGCTATCCACTGCATCATCAAGAGCCTTCAGAGGAAATCTTAAAATTCCTTCCACCGCTGCTTTAATTCCCTGCTTAATAAGAAATTCACTTTTTCCCACCAGCTCACACCAGGTACCAAAACTAGTATCAATGCCATGAGACCATGTTCTAAGGTTCTGGACACCTCTGAATTTCCCGTTACATCCATGCTGAATTTCACGTATAGCGGCTCTGAAATCATTGAAACCGGCAGCATTATCTGAAGTTGCTGCTCCACCAGTCCTCCAGTTGGATTTTTTTACTTTCCGGGATACTTTTGGTCCACCACCTCCCCTGAGCAGATAATCCAGTGCAGTGGATTTTGGATTAAGATTTATCTGGTTCAGAATGCCGATAGCCTTTCTGTATCTTATTGTGCTGAATCTCTTTTTAAATGCAAAATGGAGATCCTTCACTGCCTTATCAGCTCCACTCTTATTTTTCACTCTTGTCCGCAGAATATTTAGATGAGCAGTCAGTGCCCTTAAAAAATTCCCGAACTTTCTCACTTCAGGATCCCCGAGATCTCTGCGGGGTATTCTGTTATAGTTACTTATTGCCCTTCCCAGATTGCTTTCAAGGTTCTTGTAATGCGCTACTACTGCCCTGTTGACAGGTCCCGTTTCATAACTTTTAATAACTTTAAGTCCGCTAATCCTTACTACGCCTTTGGCATTTCTCATATGTCTTAAAGTGTGATGAGAAACAGCCTGAGCTTCTCCAATCCAGACAGTCAGTATTAACATGACCAACGAAATACCCAACTTTTTCATAAAAACCTCCTTAAATTTGATTGATTTGCTATTAAGTCCAATCACAATAAATATAGGCAATTCAGCATATTTATCAATAATTATTTAACCACGGTAAAGCCTTTAGTCGCATCAAAAAGAAAAATATTTAAATTATTTTTTACCATCAAAATTTTTTATTGACATGACATCATCATCTGCATATATTCCTACTCGCCTGAGAAATTAGGCAGTGCCGATTTAGCTCAGCAGGTAGAGCAAGCGGCTGTTAACCGCTGGGTCGTAGGTTCAAGTCCTACAATCGGCGCCAGAAATTAGAGCCCTGAAGACAATATCTTCAGGGTTTTTTTTTATCAAACTATTCGGCTGTGGTTGTTTTTCATCTAATTGCAGCATCCAGCAGTGGATCTTTCAGCAGAAACAGGCATAAAATTTCCATATTTTGCCATTTAAAAGAGAAAAAAGAGCACTATTATAACTTAAGAACCATAAATAATATACTTTTGTCTTTTAAACAAGAGGATCCATCATGTCATCACTTGAACCACTTCTTAACAGACTACTTGAAAAATATCAGCATACTGCCCCTTCCGGTTCATCAATTACTGACATACCAGGTGTTTATTTTTTCTGGTCCACTGAAGAGCTTCCCAGAACTCCTCTGCTATACAGCGCAAGTATAGTTATTATCGGACAGGGATTCAAAATCGGTTATCTTGGAGACAGAAAATTTCGTTATGATCGGGAGACCTATCTGGTTCTGGGTGTACCAATACCTTTCGAGTGTGAAACTCATGCATCCTTGCATGAACCTCTCCTAGGTATAAGCATTGACATAGATGTGGCAATGCTTCATGAACTTGTCTCAAAATTCAGTGGGAATTTACACCTTGAGAGGAGTGATACCTCAACTGAACCACACACAGGTGTAGAACCGGTACAAATGAGCTCTTCAATGATTGATGCGACAACAAGGCTGCTTTCCTGTCTGAATGATCCACTGGACAGTAGAATTCTTGGTAATGCGGCTGTAGGTGAAATTGTATATAGAGTGTTAAGGGATAAAAAAGGTCATGTTTTATACAATTTAACTCAGCATCAGACACCTTATGCCGCTGTTGCAAGAGCACTTGAGCGTATCCATACAGATTATCGTGAAACACTTACTGTTGAAGATCTGGCAAAAGAAACAGCCATGAGTGTATCATCTTTTCACCGGGCATTCAAACGGGTAACAGGGGAATCACCACTTCAGTATTTGAAAAAGATTCGGCTGGACAAAGCCAGAAGTCTTCTTGTGCATGATAAAATGCGTGTAAATAATGTTGCCTTTGAAGTGGGCTATGAAAGCCCCTCACAATTCAGCAGAGAGTTCAAGCGCTATTTCAATGTACCCCCTTCAGATGCTCATACCATTGCATACAGCTATCTTGCCTGATTCCTATCACTTAGTCCTTTTTACCAGACGAACAATATAAATCTGCTATTTCTGATTATATCCGGAATAAATTTCGTATAATTCAAAACATGTCGATATTTGCAGGAATAGGCATGTGTTTGCCAGTAATGCCCATTTTTTTTTAAACTTCATTGACACATAAATATAGATGAGAGTGAGATGTAAACTTTAACCATTACTTTCCCAAAGGAGTAAGTCATGAACTTTGAATTCTACAATCCAACACATCTTATTTTTGGTGCAGGAAAAGTGTCAAAAATCGGTGAAGTAACATTTAAGTATGGAAAAAAAGCGTTACTGGTCACCGGAGGCGGAAGTGTTAAAAGAAACGGTATATCTGATCGAGTGATAGCCAGTTTAAAAAATTCTGGAGTTCAAGTGGTTGAATGTTCTGGAATTGAACCCAATCCAAGAATCTCCTCAGTAAGAAGGGGAGCTGACATAGCCAGAAAAGAAAACTGTGACGTTGTTATAGCACTTGGTGGTGGAAGTACCATGGATGCATCAAAGGTAATTGCCGCTGCAGTTTTTTACGATGGTGATCCCTGGGATATGGTATTTCATGGACAAAGCAATTTGCATATACCCACCACGGCACTTCCAATAATTACAGTACCCACTCTTGCTGCCACTGGCTCAGAAATGAATGCAGGGGCTGTTATTACCAATGAAGAAACCAGTCAAAAATCCTTTGCACAAGCCAATTGTTTGTATCCCAAAGTTGCTATTGTTGATCCTGAGCTAACCCTCAGTGTTCCTGAAAACCACACTGCCTATGGTGTTTGTGATCTGATTACCCACGTTACTGAAGCATATTTTAACGGTGTAGATAATACACCTATCCAGGATCGATTTGCTGAAGGTGTAATTCTTAATGCAATGGAGTGGGGTCTTAAGGCAATTGAGAATGGCAATGATCTGGAAGCAAGAACACAGATACAATGGGCATCCATACTTGCCCTTAATGGATGGGTCAGTGCAGGCACAAACGGGGGTTATCCTGTACATATGATAGAACATACAATTTCTGCTCATCATGATATTACACACGCAGCTGGCCTCAGTATTATTAATCCATCCTGGATGCGTTTTTCTGCAAAACACAATCCACAAAAATTCACACAGTTTGCTGAGCGAATTTTTAGCCTGAAAGCAAAGAACCCTCAGGATCTCGATTGTGCACTTAAGGGAATTGATCAGTTTGAAATATTTCTTAAAACTACAAATTGCCCGACTAGGCTGTCCGAATTGAATATAGATGGAAAACTTATTAAACGTTACGCTCAGGACACTTTACAAATTGTTCACGATGAAAATGGCAAATTACCCGGTCGTCCACCAATGAGCGAAGAGGATATTATAAAAGTACTCACAGCTGCTTTATAGAAAGATCAGACAATAAATTCAGTCAGGAGTAAGAAAATGAATATTACTAAAACAATTTGGTTTATCAAAACTGATATTAAATTAGCCACTGGTCTTTCCATCATACTTTTTTCGTTCATATCATGTGCCACTTCTACATATAGAGTTGACTCAAATGTCTGGGATAAGACTTTTGCTAAAAGCAAACTTGTGATCCATAAAAAGGCATCATTCAAAAACAGGTTTGGCATTACTGTTGCCGCTGACATGTATGTGCCTAAAAACATAGACAAAACAAAAAAATATCCTGCAATAGTGATTGGAACACCATATGGTGGTGTTAAAGAACAGGGGGCCGGTATCTACGCCCAGACAATGGCTGAACGGGGATTTGTTACTATTGCGTTTGATGAATCTTATAACGGTGAAAGTGGAGGAAAACCCAGACGTGTATCATCTCCTGGTATTTTTGTTGAAGATTTCAGTGCCGGAGTTGATTTCCTCGGCACCCAGGCTTTTGTTGATAGAACAAAAATAGGAGCAATCGGGATCTGCGGAAGTGGGGCCTTTGCACTTACAGCGGCTCAGGTTGACCATCGTATAAAAGCCGTTGTTACAGTAAGCATGTATGACATGAGCAGAGTAAAAGCCAGAGGATGGATGGATAGTATGACCAGAGATGGAAGAATTGCTCATCTGACGAAACTGGCAAAACAACGCTGGAAAGATGTGGATACAGGTCATCCAAAACTAACTCCCTCATTCCCATCAAAACCGGCTGGAAGTATTCCGGCCGGACTGGATCCTATTACCAGTGAGTTTTTCGAATACTATGCCATGAAGCGAGGATTTCATCCGCGCTCAATTGCAGCTTTTACTATTACCAGTGATATGTCATTTATGAACTTTCCCCTCCTTCATTATATCGATACTATTTCTCCACGTCCCATTCTTTTCATTATGGGCGAAAAGGCACATTCCCGATATTTTACAGAAGATGCCTATAAAAAAGCAGCAGAACCAAAGGAACTTGTTATAGTTCCCAAAGCCCGCCACATTGATCTCTATGATAGATTCGACATGATTCCATTCGCTAAGCTCACATCATTTTTTAAGAAACACCTGAAATAGAGAGGAATCTAATCATGAAGAAAATATTTATGAATTTTACAGGAATACTTATAGCGGCATCCCTTATAGCCTCATGCAGCAAAGGAGTAAACACCATGACAACTAATTCCGTTTTTCCGAAAGGGACTCTGGGGCCAAAAGAAATTTTCACCGGAACCACTTGGGTAAATATGCTCCACACAGATAAAGAAAAAGTATTTGATACTCAAGTGTATGATGTCCGTTTTGAACCATCAACCAGAACCCACTGGCATTCACATCCTGGGGGACAAATCCTGCTTATTACCAGCGGGCAGGGATACTATCAGGAAAAAGGTAAAAAAGCCCAACTGTTAAAACCTGGTGATGTCGTAGCAATTCCCCCTGATATTGTTCACTGGCATGGGGCTACACCCAAAAGTGAGTTTATTCATGTTGGTATGAGCACAAAAGTGCATCTGGGACCGGCAAAATGGTTTGGCCCGGTTACAGACAGTGAATACAGTGAAGCAACCTCTGTGCATTAAAAAGCGAGGCAAGTATGTATCTATTTTTTTTAATTATTTCAATTGTAACAGCTTGTAACAAACTGGCTTGTGATACCCCAGATACCGGCACAGTCGTTGAACCTTCAAAGGTGAAGTTAATGAGCATCAATTCTGACAATTCAAAGGTTAAAAAAAATAATGTACGAATAATCATGACATTTGGAAAACATAAAATTGAAATTAAAATGCATGATAATCCTTCATCCAGAGATTTTTTAAACCAGCTTCCCATGACACTGAAATTTTCAGATTATGAAGGAACTGAAAAGATAGCAAATTTGAAAAAAAAACTATCTACAGCAGGTTCATACTCAGGTTTTGATCCCTCTATTGGTGACGTTACATATTATGCCCCATGGGGCAATATAGCCATTTTCTATAAGGATTTTGGATATGCAAAAGGACTTATCCCATTGGGTGTTATTGAATGCGGACTTAATGACCTGAGTCACCTCACTAAAAACATTATCGTTCATGTCAGTAAAATAGAAAACAAATAAACAGTTTTATATACTACAGAAAATATCAGTAAAATCTACGCATTACATATATTTGGGTTACTGTTGGTATAGATTCAATCAGGCAAATAACTCATCTGCCCCGAAACTTCCTAATCTTGTAGAAACAACGGTCTTTCCCTGCAAAATCAGCATGGTCAAAGATAATTTCCTCTTTTAATGCATTTTCAAGTTCTTCGTCAGTCAATCGTTTGCGGCGTTTCATTATTTTAAGAAGGTTATTCAAATAACGATTCCAGTATTGGCTTACTTTTCCCCGACAAAAATAGGCATATCTTTTCTTTGGACTTGGCAATATAGATGCGAAAAAAATGGCTTCCTTGGCTGTAAGCAGGGAAGGTTCTTTGCCAAAATAGTGTCTTGATGCCTTTGTAACACCATAGATATCCGGGCCAAGTTCAATAATATTAAGGTAAATTTCCATAATTCGTCTTTTAGAAACATGGCGTTCCATATACCAGGTAAGAAACAGTTCTTCAAATTTGCGACTTAAAGTTTTCCTTCTTTTGAGAAACACATTTTTAACCACTTGCATACTTATTGAACTGGCGCCGTATTTGAATTTTCCCGCATCAAGATTTCTTGCCAGAGCAGTTGAAAACTCACTTGTAATAAAACCTCTGTGGCGGTAAAAACGCCCATCCTCAGTAGTAAGTACAGCTTTAATCATATAGGGTGAAATTTTATCCAGAGGTGTGTACCAGTCGGTGTTTTCTGAAACATCCACAAATATTTTTTGTCCTCCGGGTTCTCTTAGAGAATAGCCGAAATCATGACGTATTCTGGATGTTCTGAAGTATGGGGGAGCTTTTGTCACCCGACACTTATCAAGATTAACTCCACCTTTCAATACTACACCGTTTTTTTCCATAGGATGTCCAAAATCAAGGTGAAATTTAACATCAGTACTGAAAGTTCCCTTCATTCTAAACTGCGACACATTGGGAAATAGTTCTCTGGGAAGTGATTCCATGACTCTGGCACATGGGGTGGGGTCAATTTTAATCCTGCCATCAAGAACCGGCTTTTCCCCCGTAAAATTCTTTATTTCAGATAGTACATACATGGAAACTTTCTTATGGGTTAATTTAGCCTCCAGAACATTCAAAACATCAGTTTCACGATTCCACACCATCTCCGATTCAAGTTTCAGATTCAGGTTTTTCAATTTCTCACGGGCCAGGCCCTTATGATAAAAATTCAGACCACTTAAAACCCCATGGATTCGAGTCTTTACAATCCCTGAAACAAATCTCATATTGATCTTTCCATCCAGTTTTACATCCTCTTTTTTCGTTACGGGTATTGACGGGGGAAATAAAAATCCGGCACTGGCATCCTGAACGGTAATTTCAGCTTCAGCAATTTTCCGGGAAGGAGTTATACTGCCTTTTGCATGGACTTTTCCCTTTCTGGGAAGGAAATGACCATCAAGAGAAAAACCCAGTACTCCGGATTTTTGCGGCGTAATATCCACTCTCTCAGTATAAAGTTTCAGATCTCTGGAAAGCTTCCATACAATACTGGATAACGAAACACTGTTTATTCTGGATGGTGAATCAAAATCTACATTTACAGAGTTGACAAAATACTGAGGAAGACGAGGACCTCTAAAACCAACATTCTGTAAAAGAGCCCGGCCACCTTTACCTGGCTCATAACTGGCATTTCCATCTTCACAACTCAGAGAGAAACCTTTCATTGTCACATCCAGCCAAAAGCCTTTTACCTTTATACTTTTATACTTGACCTCTGATGATTGTTCCACCGGTGTTTTTTTATGTTTAAATTCAGGGGGAGTTCCCTGAAAATGAAGACCATCCACTTTTATATCTCCCAGATTAATTTCCGGGGGAAGCATATGAATTATCTTCCAGTCATTCATGGAAATACTGTTTATGCTGGATTCCCATCCATCACCAGAAAGCTTAAGAGATTTGACACCGATATGATTCCAGCCAAGATCTACATCGAAATCCCCAAGATTGATATTCTTTTTTCTGGCAGCTGCAATTATCTTTTTCTTGATCAGAGCTTCAATATGCCTAGGAAGAAACCATCCGATTCCCCCGGCAAGAACGATTATTGAGATAAGTGAAAATATGAAAAAACGTTTCATTCCAGTCATTCGCTGGATGAATACTATCACTGCAGACAACTATCTGCAAACAAGACCGATCAACAGAGTATCATTTCCATCTTTTGGACCTGCAATAAACATAGGCTTGGCGCTGTTGAGCTTCATAACCATATCGTGAATGGTAACTGTTTTTTTCTTAACGCCGGAAGCCTTCCTTACCTGAAATTGAATTCTGTACTTCACTTTGTCACTTTTACCAAGAATTCTTTCAAGAAGTTTCACCGCAACTTTATATTTCTTACTGATACTTGTAATTGAATATTTGTTGTATACAGCCACTGAATTCTTTTGTTTCAGTTTGAATGAACGAAATACCTTAAAGGGCATTCTATTAAATATATGTCTGAAGTTTTTCAACTCCGCAGGAAATTTCCCTGCCTTCTCGTTGGCAGCAATACTGTATACAGTACAGTAAACCGGTTTTTTGGGATTATTGATCTTTTTTGCAGCAGAGGAAGAAATTCCTCCGGTGAAAATCGATGCAAATATAACCAGTGTTGCAAATTTCATAAATCCGTTCATGTACGATCTCCATATACAATCAGATAGTATCTTCAGATGGTTCATCAATTGGAAGCCAGATAACAGTAATCATACTTCCATCGGAATCTTCAACCTTGAAAACTGCAGTGATAATATCTTCAGCACTCTGCATACTTTCTATCACGCAACTTTCGCCTGATTCAATTATATTTTCAATAACAGGATTAGGTGAAAGGTGGACAGGTCTGACCTCATTTGGGTCCTTCTTATCACCGCTTACAACTTTCAGATCCGTTTTTACAGTTTCACCAGCTCTGGCCATGGGCTTTTCTATGATGACTCTTTCCTTCAAAACCCTTGCGGGCATAAGGAAAAATACACTGGCCATAGCAGCGGCAACTCCTGCCGCAGCTGGAGCAAAAACAGCAAAGAGCCTGTCAAACCATGACAGCCCAGATTTTCCGAGAAGTTTCCTGAGCTCATCGGGTGTTAATTCATTATTATTCTTTGCTCTGGTTATCTCCACACAGCTTTCACTGAGATCCTTCCAGAAAAGATCAAAATCTACAGCATCAGAAGTATTCCTTTTCATCTCACCAAAGGCTGAACGTGAAAGCATCAGATCCTTTTCAAAAGATCTGAGGTGATCAGAATTTTCCAGAGTCAGTTTTATTTTTTCAGTATCCGCTTCGGACAGCTCACCATCAATCATAGCGGACAGGATTTCTTCATCACGCGTATTTTCATTTTTTTCCATGACTCAGATCTCCGATGAAACGTAGCCGTGACGTTTCAAGTGTTGAACAATGTTTTTCCTGGCATGGTGAAGGCGGCTCATCACCGTACCTCGAGGACACCCGGTCACCTCAGCTATTTCCTCATAACTTAGACCGTCTATTTCCCTCAAAACCACAATAGTCCTGTGCTCAAAGCTCAGTTCTCCAAGAGCTTCCTCAAGAAGATGGACAATTTCAGTATGCCTCAGAGCCTTCTCAGGAGTCTTGAAAATATGACCCCTGCCTCCGGAAGGGCCTGTATCTCCGGAAGAAAGCACATCCTGATATTCAACCTCAATTCTTCTTCCGGTTCTCCTCCAGTGATCTATACACAGATTGTACAGAATCCTGTGAAACCAGGTGCTGAATGAACTTTCCTGTCTGAATTCGGAGAGATTTTTAAACACCCTTACGAAACCCTCCTGAGTAATATCCCAGGCAGCTTCAGGATTCCTGACAGTTTTTAGAACAAACCCATAGGCCCAGCCATTATGCCTTTTCACAAGATACTGAAAAGCAAGCTGGTCACCATTTGATGCGTGTTCAATAAGCTCTCCGTCGGTAAAGCTGTTATAATCCTTCACAGACAATATTCCCTGACGTTATTCAGTGACAATTAATTCACTGCAAAAATAAAAAAATTCGACTTTTTACGTAATAATAAACTTTGAGAAAAATTGCAATTTATCATGGACAATGGTGAGATTTTTTGTCATTAGTGGATGTTTATTGTCCTCCCTGTCAACAAGGAGGCCCTCCAAATGATAGATCGATATTCAACAAAAGAAATGCGGGATTTATGGTCTGATGACTCTAGGTTTAAAACGTGGTTTGAAGTGGAACTTGCGGTGTGTGAATCAATGGAACAGTTGGCGATGGTTCCAGATGGAGTTAGTAAAAGAATCAGAGAATCATCTTCCCCCAGAGCTCAACGTATTCTTGAAATTGAGCAAATTACCAGACATGATGTGATCGCGTTTCTGACTGATATTGAGGAACAGTCAGGGGATGACAGCAGATGGCTTCATCTGGGATTGACCAGTTCAGATGTACTTGATACAAGTTTTGCACTCCTTTTAGTAAAAGCGTCTCAGATGATACTTGATGATCTTGAAACTCTATCACAAAGCTGCCTGAAAAAAGCTGAGGAATACCGGAATATTCCTATTATGGGCAGAACACATGGAATTCATGCGGAGCCAACAAGTCTCGGAGTTATTTTTGCCCTTTTTTACAGTGAACTCGAGAGAAACCGAGAACGACTTGAGAGGGCTGCTGAGGGGATAAGAACCGGGAAAATAGCTGGAGCCGTCGGGACATACGCAAATATTGATCCTGATGTTGAGCGAATTGCTTTAGGAAAGCTGGGATTGAATATCGAAACTGTAGCAACTCAGGTGGTTCAGAGAGATCGGCATGCTGAATTTTTTAATGTCCTTGCGCAGATTGCCGCCAGTTGTGAAAAAATTTCTCTCACATTCAGACACTGGCAAAGAACTGAAGTGAGTGAAGTTTTTGAGCCATTCGGAAAAGGACAGAAAGGCTCATCAGCTATGCCGCATAAAAGGAATCCCATTTTAGCTGAAAATATCAGTGGTCTGGCAAGAACTGTCAGGGGTTATGCTGCCACCGCTCTTGAAAATGTCGCTTTGTGGCATGAAAGAGACATCTCCCATTCCAGCGTGGAAAGAATTATTGCCCCTGACGCCACAAGTCTTACTCAGTTTATGCTAAAGAGATTAAATTTTGTTGTAAGCGGCTGCTCAGTAAATCACGAAGCCATTGAAAGAAACCTTGCTCTTACCAAAGGACTCGTTTTCAGTGAAGCTGTGCTTATTAAACTTGTAATGCGTGGAGTATTAAGACAAAAAGCATATGAAGCGGTTCAAAGCTGTGCAATGATGGCTTCATCAGGAAATGGTGATTTCATCAAGTTAATGTCCAGGCACCCTCTTATTTCTGAAAAACTATCCCCTGAAGAGATAAAAATGGCCTGTGATATAAAACATCACATAAGGCACACCGGGATGATAATAGATCGAGCTCTTGAAAAGAAAAGGAAGTGAACATTATGGAAAGGCTCATTGAAGGAAAACCTTTGAGGGATTTTATTTATGATCATCTGGAATCCACAGTTTCCAGAGTGGAAATTCCCGGAAAATCCGCAGTCAGTCACGGTAAGGTTAGAGATATTTTCCAGTGGAGTGAAGAGACACTGCTTATTGCTGTTTCCGACAGAGTAAGTGTTTTTGACCGTGTTGTCGGCACAATACCATTCAAAGGACAGGTTCTTAACGGAATTTCGAACTGGTGGATGAAAGAAGTGGAAAATATTCTTCCCAATCATCTTGTAAGCGTCCCCCATAAACAGCTTAGCATCGTTAAAAAACTGTCTCCATTGCCGGTGGAAGTAATTGCAAGGGGTTACCTCACTGGTTCCAGTGATACTTCTATACTAACAGCATATAAAAATGGGGTAAGGACGTACTGTGGCCATACACTCCCTGAGGGTATGAAACCACATACAAAACTTGAAAGAAATATAATCACCCCAACAACCAAGGGTGGTGATGACGGCCATGATCACAATACCAGTCGTGATGAAATAATCTCTTCCGGACTGGTGAGTGAGAAAATATATAATCTTGTTGAAGCTGCTGCACTGAACCTTTTTGAAACAGGTCAAAAGCATGCATCTGCAAAAGGACTTATTTTAGCTGATACGAAGTATGAATTTGGACTCGATGAGACGGGGACACTATACCTTATTGATGAAATCCACACACCTGACAGTTCCAGATACTGGTATTTCAATGATTACGAGGAAAGACTGAGCGCAGGAAATTCCCCACGTGGACTGGATAAGGACACCATCAGACATTATATGCAGAGCATCGGCTACAACGGGAATGGACCGGTTCCTGAAATCCCCTCTGATATCAGAATAGAAGCCGCTGTTAAGTATATCAATCTTTATGAAATTCTTACGGGAAGTAATTTCATTCCTGAATCAGGTGGATTTGGTAACATTGTTCCGTAATTTAAAGAAAAGCAAAAATAACTTTAACTGAACATAATAAAATATAAGAATCAGAAGAGATCAGGTCCTATATCCTCCACCAGACACTCCGAAGGATCGGGGAAAGAGAGAGAGTATACGAAACCTTCGGGGGTATACATAAGTGGAAGTGGAGCACCATCAAGAGATATATCTCCACCCTCGTCATCCCAGTTTCGGTAGACAGCATCATTCATTGCAGCATTATTTTCCAGTGACTGAATCCAGTTCATTTCATTGCTGTCATCACCTGTCAGATTAGTAATTATTCTCTGACGCTGGGATTTCACCCACTGAGGATCCAGAACTGCAGCATTCATTTCACCCTCATAAATCACTCCTCTGTTGTTTTTGTTGCAGCTTCCCACACTCATAAATTTGTCATCTACAATGAGCATCTTGGAATGAATATACATGTCAGCAAAACGACTTTCGGTCTCATCCCACCCCCAGGTCTCAACATAATCAAAACTTCTTAACTGATACAGGAAAAACCTGTCGGGGAAGGCGTTTTTAAGTATTCTAACCGTTTCGTAAGTCCAATAACAGCCTCCATCAGTCCACTCATTTATGGGCATGGTGATAACCACAAGTTTCAGCGACGCTATGGTATTCATCCGGTCAATAAGAAGATCCAGAAGATATGGAATTCTGAAATACTGATCCTCAATGAAAATATAATTTTCCGCTTCACTTATGGCATTGTGCCAGGTTTCCAGAATACTGTTCTCACTGAATGGTGGAGGCATGGTAGTGGTAATCTGAACTGTGGATTCTCCAAAATCTGCCCCCCCCGGCTCACTGATAGTGAAAGAACTTGCATTTTCAGAAAACTCAAAACCTTCACTCAGGCCATAATCCCACCTTTTCTTAAAAACATCTGATGTGTCAACCGCTGCGGTTCCATCGATTCGAAGGATATAATCCTTTCTGGGAGGAAAGTCTGTTTCACTCTCCCTCCTAAATACATTCAGACGCTCACTTTCAGTTGAATCAAAATACATCCTGTAGTAATCAAAAACCGCATGATTTGATGTGTCCCAATCATTTCCTTTAACATTCATACCACCAACATATGTAAGTGCGTCATCAATTACAGAAAACTTCTGATGCCAGGAAGCAATCTGAAAGGAAATTCCCACCGGATAATCTGAGAAATCAACGTATTTTCCTGGAACTTCAGAATAAATCTCCTGAGTCCCGGTAAGAACGCTGTTCAAACCGGCCATATTATTCCTGACTCTCGAAATAAAATCAAACGGCTCTATTTCAAACCAGAATTGATCGCTCACGGGATTTCCCTGCCCCATGAACTCAAAATTATCTTCCCCTGCTTCGGCATAACTTAAAAGCTCATCATCCATTGTTATCCAGTCGAAAATCTCGTGAGTTCCCCAGAATTCACCCACCATAACCCTCTTTGTGACACTGGTGTTTTCAAGAATTCCAAGAATCGTATTGTCCCATCTTTCTTCATCTGAAAGATAAATATGATTGATTCCATCTCTGGTTAGTTCAAATTCACTGTCCCACCACCAGGATGTGAAAAGAATTTTCTGTGTGGCACTTTCAAGGGACTCCCGAACATCTGACCAAGCTTCTTCTCCATCCATCAACAGTGTTAAATAGTTATTATATCGTGGGGCTCTGCCGGAAGAAGAAAACCATCGATGTGGAAGACCCAGAATAAGAATTGTTTCAGGGACTTCACCTGAAGAACTGTCCCCGGATATCACACCATGAAACTCATAATTTTCAGAATCGAACCCTGTTATGACACCTGCATTATCAACATTGAAATCCAGACAGATTTCATGAAAGTCGTCTGATGAGAGGCATACTGAAAAGTCACCACTTCCCCCAAGTAAAACAGTGTAATAACTGGTTTTAGAGATAGAAATCTCATTACTGTCACCTTCAACATTAAGGCTGGTTTTATCCTCCGGAAGGTATCTACCCCAGATATCAAGAGGGTAAACTCGCAGTGATGCCACAGGATTCTCCACAGCCGCATCAGTGGTATCAGTCTCAACAGTATCCGTAACATCTGAGGAATCCGTTGAACCATCGTCCACTGCATCATTCACTAAATCAGTTCCTGCATCGTTTAAGTTGTTTGATGAATTATTTATAGTGGAGTTATTCTGATTATTATTTGAGGATGTGGTGGTATCATCGCAGGATACAACAAAAAATACCAAGGCCACCAGTAAAAATATCTTCAGTCTGCAAAGCAGTGGATCCTTAGTACTGTTTTTAAATATCATCTTACAATCCTTTCACCCTAATGGAGGTATTTTGTAATATTTTGACGCAGCTGTGTCATTTAGTATATTTTGCTTTAATATTCAAGTCACTTTTTCGGTACACCTCAATGTGCGCGCCCCCTTATCCCACTTAACTTTAGGCTGCCTGTATATATGGAGTTTCTCTTGTATTTTTTCAGGTTTTGCCATATATGGTAGCACCATGAGCATTAGCGATTTTTACTCTACCAGTGTTAAAAGTACTCATCTGGATATGTTCGGTCACGTCAACAACTCAGTTTATCTTGAGTATTTTGAATGGGCCCGGTGGGACTGGGCGAATAAAAACAACTCTGGTTTTGAAGATTTTCTTAAAGCTGGCATTGGTGTGGCAGCAGTGCGGGTGGAAATTGATTATCTTCATGAGTTAAATCATTACGATGAAGTGATTATCAGCACATTTTGTTCCCGCAAAGGAAAAAAATCATTTACTTTCACACAAAAAATGATGACTGGGAATAACATGTGTGCCATTGCTCACACAACACTTGTTTTCATTAATATCCACACGAGAAAAGCAATTGATATTCCTGATAGTTTTGCTTTAATTCTTGAAAACAGTATCGAGGTTAAATAAGATGAAAGTCATTATTACAGGAGCTGGTGAAGTCGGACATACGCTTGGTGAGAAATTAAGCAGTGAAGAACACGATGTCACCATAATCGAACCCAACCCTGCTCGAGCACGAGAGATTATGGAAGAACTTGATGTACAGGTTATAGAAAGTTCTGCCACGGATCCCAGCATCCTCAGAAAAGCCGGGATTGAAAATGCAGATCTGCTGGTCTGTGTAGCTGATAAGGATGAAGTCAATATAACAGCATCTCTTATTGCTCAGGCATATGGCAAAAGAAAACTCCAGAAAATCGCCCGGATCCGGAATATGGGGATGGTAACTGACTACAAAATGTCAGCTCGAAAATTTCTTCCGGTGGATTTCATCATTAATCCAGAGCTCGTTGCAGTGGATAGAATTATTGATGCTGTAAGGTTTCCACAGGTTACAGAAATTGTAAGATTTTCAGGTGGACGTATTGCTCTTGCAGAGATTGAAATCGGCAAGGAACACTGGGCAATCGGAAAAACCATAGCTGAAATTAATGAAATGAAAAGTATGCCGGTGCTCATAGCAATGGCTGAAGAAAATGGCAAACTTCTGGTACCCGGAGGAGGCTTCCAGTTAAAAGAGGGTGTAAAACTCCACCTGATTGCAAGAATTGGGGATCTTGGCGGTGTATTAAAAAAACTCACTGGCAAGGGAAGCACATATCGGGATGTTATGGTAGCAGGAGGCACCTATTTCGGTGAACTAATTGCAGCGAAACTTTCTGAGGAAGGAATCCGTGTAAAACTTATTGAATCTGACCGAAAAAAGGCTTTCCGGCTTGCAGATGCGCTCAGTGGTGTACTTGTCCTTAATGGTGATACTACCGACACTGAACTTCTGGCAGAAGAGGGAATTGAATCATGTGACCTTTTTGTAAGCGTTACTGACGATGATGAAGTAAATGTAGTATCATCTCTGATTGCTGTAAAAAGCGGTGCATCAAGGACAGTAACACTCATTAAAAACGGCAGATTGGCAACGCGACTCGCCAAAGTTGATCTGGGCATGATTATCTCCCCCAGACTTGTGGCAGTCGATCATATCCTTCATTTCATTTCTCACGGTAGACTTTTCAGTGTCTCCAACATTGAGGGGAGCACGGATATTAATGTTCTGGAATTTGATATCAAATCATCAAACAATCTATGTGGACTTACACTCAGAGAAATTAAATTTCCTCCTCTGACTCTGATTGGAGCAGTAATCCGGGATGAAAAAGACTATATCCCTGATGGTAACTTCAAACTGGAACCATCGGACCGCATACTGGTATTCACAGCATCCAATTCAATAGTGGAACTTGAAACACTTATGGAAAGCCACGGTTCCACAGTCACCAGGAGATAAACATTGAAACCACGCCCAATTTTACTGACAATCGGCGGAATACTCCTGCTTCTGGGAGGATTTATGCTCATCCCGGCAGGATTTGCCGTATTTTATGGTGGTGAAGATATAATCTCACTTTTTGCAGGAGCTTTTCTTACCAGTGCAGCAGGCGGAATACTGGTTCTCATCGGCCGCCAAATAAAAGATAAAGGAAGAGCAAATTCCAGAACTGCTTTTGCAATAGTTACATTGAGCTGGTTTGCTATATCACTCATGGGCTCATTTCCCTATTATTTATACGGGAAGCTGGCACGATACAGTGCAAAAACCGTTAATGGTTCACATGAGAAAACATACAGGATTACCACATGCAATGGAGATGTGACAGATACAATAGGTGAAGAGTTCTGTAGCTTTTCAAACTGCTTTTTCGAATCTGCTTCAGGGTTTACAACCACAGGAAGCAGCATTCTGGCATCCGGACTGTGGGAAACACCTCATAAACGGGACGGACTGCCCCATGGGCTTCTGGTGTGGAGAAGCCTTTCCCAGTGGCTTGGAGGAATGGGGATTATTGTTCTTGGAATGGCAGTATTTCCTATTCTGGGAATTGGCGGGATGGCACTTTTCAAGGCTGAAGTTCCAGGACCCACAGCAGACAAAATAAGTCCACAAATTGCACAGACATCGAAACTTTTATGGATAATATATCTGATCATCACAATAGCTGAAATTATTTTGCTATGGCCAGTTACAGGATTTTTTCAGGCATTCAATCACGCACTCACCACCATGGCTACCGGGGGGTTTTCGCCTTTGGCTGCCAGTGTAGGCGGATTCACCAGCAGTTGGGTTCACTGGGTAATCACTATTTTTATGTTCCTTGCAGGTGCAAACTTTGTACTTCATTTCTTGGTACTCACGAGGAGAAACTATCTTGCTCATCTTAAGGATCAGGAATTTGTTTATTATACAGTATTCACAATATTAGCCACTGCTGTGGTGGCCTTTGGTATAAGATCTCTCTATGCAACAGACAGCGTAAGACATGCTGCGTTTCAGGTTGTAAGTATAATGACCACAACAGGTTACGCCACTGTGGACTTTGAGAGCTGGATTACACTTAAAGGTTTCAGTTCCCTTGCCCCTCTTATGATACTGATAATTATGTTTATCGGAGGATGTGCCGGTTCAACTGGTGGTGGCCCCAAAGTTATGAGATATATTGTAATAATTAAAAAATCCATGAGGGATTTATACCGTCTGATCCATCCTAGAGCTGCTATTGTTGTACACTATGGTGGCAAACCGGTTTCTGAAGAAGTTCTTAGCTCTGTGAGCGGATTTTTCTTTCTCTATTTTGGAGTCTTCACTCTGGGAGCAATAGCCGTTGCAGCTCACGGGTATGACATAATTTCTTCAATAACCGCATCAATTACAACACTGGGAAATATCGGACCAGGCCTTGGGGCGGTGGGACCTGCGGACAACTTTTTGCATTTTCCATCCAGTGTAAAATGGATTCTCAGTCTGCTTATGATAATGGGAAGACTTGAAGTTTTCACAGTGATAGTACTTTTTATTCCTGATTTTTGGAGAAAATAAATGGAATTTATCTATGTGGTAAAAAGAGAACTTTTAGGCAATAAACTTGTTAAAACCGGCACAATGAAATGGAATGAGAGCTGGGGTAAAATACTTGATAATGGTTTTTTCGTTGAACGAAAATGGGCGGAAAAAGACAGTTCATTCAAGCAAATTATTCCGTATATTCTCATGAAAAGAGGAAATGAAATTTTTCTTTTCCGAAGACTCAAGGGTGGTGGGGAGAAAAGACTTCACAATCTCTGGAGCGTAGGAATAGGCGGTCATATCAACCCCGGTGAAGTTACAGAATCTCCGGAAGATATTTTCACTGCTGCCGCATTGAGGGAAATAAATGAAGAACTTGTGGTATCAGGACAATTATCACCGGTTCGGCCTGCATTTCTCCTTAACGATGATTCAAATGAAGTTGGAAGTGTTCATCTGGGCTTGGTAATGATTTGCGAAGTACCTGAAAGAACTGATTTGTCTGTGAGAGAAACTGACACACTTGAAGGAGAATTCATTGAAATAACCCAACTCAGTGATAAAGTAGCTGATGGTGAATTTGAATCCTGGAGTTCAATTGCACTCAAAGAATTGGGAGTAGCCAAATGAAATCGAAATTCCTGCTTTTTTTATCAGTATTACTAATGTTTTCATGCTCAGGAAAAAACAAAACAGATAAGAAGAAATCGTCAAAATCCAAACCAACCATAAGGTCAAGAGGAAAAGGAACCAAAAAGGATGAAAGCAAAAAGGGCAATCCTCTTTTAAAAAAACTTATAGCTGAGCTTCCGGCCAAACTCGATCCACTGATGATACCCCCTTTCTGGAAAGGACACTCCGGGAAGATGGATCTGGAGATTTTTTATATCAGTTCAGGACATAACAGACTCACAAATACAAAATGTCAGGGTGGTGGTGGACTGGCAGCCTTCAGTGCTGTTGCCAGAAAGGAACTCAAAGGAAAGAGCAATATATTCGCCTTTGCCACCGGTGATACACTTGGTTCGAGAAGGGGCAAGGGACGAAAGGAATTAGTGGTCACTGAAAAAGAAAAAGAAGCAGCCGTCAAGATATTAAAAGTTCTTTCCGGGGCTGGTATTAAAAACGTTTTTCTTGGAGAAGGCGACCTTGCACTTGGTGACAACTGGTTGAAAACCAGGGCTAAAAAAGAAAATATTAAAATAATTGGTCTGGATGAAAAATTTGTAGAATTTAAGACTTCCAAGGGAACCGCAGTATTTTATTCAGTTATTGAAAAAAGATTCGATCAGAAGAGATATTCTGAAAATATAAAAAAATGGCGAAACGAAAAAAAGGCATTGATAGCACTGGTTTTAAGTGGAAGTATCTCATTTGCAAAAAATCTTTCCGAGTCAAAAGATTCTCCTGATCTGATTTATTTAAGTGGACCAAGAAACATGCTCCTCAGAAAACAGTTCTCAAAAACATATGTTTTCCAATCCGGAGGAGACTTTAAATACGCCGGAAAAACCAGCATCATAATAAAACAGGTTCCAGGTAAATATCTTAACATAGACTCCCTAGGTGAGTATTCTCAGAAACTTCAGGGAGCAATCACCAACTATGAAAAACTTTATGGAGTTCTTGAAAAACTGTCCAGTTATCCCGACAGTAAGAAATTCCGAAATTTTCTGAGAAGAACAAGACTTATTCAGGATGAATATAATCGTATTAAAAAGGATTTCAGGCAGCTTGAAAATGATCTGGGAAAAAATATAAATACCCTTACCAACATATATATTCTTCTAAGGGATATCGAACCTGACCCTAAAGCAAATGCTGTATTAGGGAAGGACGGAAAAGCTGCTGCCTGCGAAAGAAAACCTGAGGGGAAATAATGTATTTTCTGACTCTGATTCATATAATGTTTATCACTCAGACTGTAGAAACAGTTGATGTCAAAGCTACTCATCCTGTGTGCAGTTCAACTTCATTCTGGTCCACACAAAAAGGTGTCGCAGGAAAAAGAGTATTTCGGGGAAAATGGAGAGCCATTACAGGCCTAGATGAATGTGTTCTTAAGGGTGTAATGCCCAGAGCATCAACTGATGAATTAACAAAACTTGGATTTTCTGTTGAGGTTGTTGAAAAACAGAGTTTCAAACTGGATGGTGATTATGAAACTCTGGATTCCATTTATGAGATACTAAATAACTTTGCACAAAACTATTCATCAACTACTCTCCATGTTGTTGGATTCAGTTCAACAATGGGCTACCCGATATGGGCTTTACATATAAACAAAACCGGTGAAAAGCTTCCGGCGATAAGAATTACAGGCGCTCATCACGGAAATGAACAGATCAGTGTGGAAAACGCTCTGGGTATTACACGTGAAATACTGACCTCGACATCCGCTGTATATGATGAATTTGATTTCTGGATTGTTCCCGTGGTAAATCCCGAAGGCTACAAATCTGATACACGTTTTACTGCTCACGGAATAGATTTGAATAGAGATTATGGTTGCGGATGGGATGAAAACCAGTCTGATTTTCCATACAGTGAAAATGAAACCAGAGCGATGTACTCTTTTTCCTCAAAAATCAGTTTTGTTGCAGCGCTTGACTATCACAGCACAGCAGAATATGTGAATGCCCTGTTCGACTATACTCCATGGCATAGTGAAGATGATACTCTAATTATGGAACTGAGCAGCGTTTATGGAGATGTCGCAAATCTTGTTCCCACTAGAGGATTTGACTGGTATCAGGCAAATGGAACGAGTCAGGATACACTTTACAGCTCTCTTGGAATATTCGCTTGGACAATTGAAACACTTATGCCGGCAAATCCTGATTCCACTGTTGAAGAAAACATTCAGGCATTTGAGTCTTTTCTCATGGAAATCCAGCCCCTTATCGGTTGCGGTCAACTTATCACACCATCTGGAAATACAGCAAAAGCGCAGATATTCCTTGATGGGAATCGACAGCCCTCTTATTCAACAGACAATGGATTCTTCTGCAGAATTCTTCCTGATGAAACTGTAAACGTAACAGTAGCATCTCCACCATGGGGAGAAACATCATCAGGTCTTACAAGAGGAACGATTACGGATTTCGAAATAGATGGAAATTATACAAATTCAGGTGTCTTCCGGATACAGGAATTCGGACTTAATTATCCTTACAACAATTTTTCGGTTCCCAACTGGTCATACAGTGTATTTGGTGATGAGGATGGTGAAACCTTTAGTTTATGTGGAGGTTTTATAACTTTGGATTTTGCCTACCAGATACTTGATGACAATGGCGATGAATTTTTAATTCATGAGGATGGCTCTGATGGCGAAGAAACTGCCGAAATCTATCTTAGTAAGAACATGAATGGACCATGGATTTACGCGACTCAGTGCACTGGTGACTGCAGTGTTGATATAGGCAGTACAGAACTTACCAGTGCAAGGTTTATGCGAATAGTCGATCTTACTTCACCAGGTAATAACCCCAAAACAGGTTATGATATTGACAGCATTGAAGTAACAGGTGGGGTGGATTTATCGGATGCAGATAATGACGGACAAAGCGCATGGGAGGATTGCGATGACAACGATGATGAAGTCGGATTCGGATTCCCGGAACTTTGTGATGGTAAAGATAATAACTGCAACAGTTTTACTGATGAGGATTTTGAATTAAACTCGGATGGAACAACTGATTGCACACCTTCAGATGCTTCTACTCCGGATGGAAGTGACTCCTCTCCTGATTCATCTGATACAGATGAAATTGATTCAGGTGATAATAACTCTTCCTCTACTGATGGTTGTAAATGCAGTTTCAATCCCGATAACAGTTCCTTCCCATCACTGATGTTTTTCTTGTTCACAGGTCTGATTTTTCTGATGAGAAGATTTTCATAACCCTCTGATTTCTTTTCTCTGATACATCATTTACTTAATTGGTTCATGTGAAATACAATAAAAAAATCGTAGGTTATTCCTGAAACACTGGAAAATGAATTGTGAACTCTTTGCCCCCCGAAGAAAGATGAATATCTCCCTTGTGACTCTGTACTATTTTTCTGCAGATCGATAATCCCAAACCGGTTCCGCGAGTTTTTGTGGTAAAAAACGGTTGAAATATTGTGATAATATTTTCCTGTGGAATAGGAATCCCGTTATCTGAGAATATCAGTTCCATGATTTTTTTACCGTGCACAGTTATAACTGAACATGAAATGGAAATAGTCGGTTTTTCGGTTTCTGAAACAGCTTCAATACTGTTCTCCAGCAGGTTTATAAAAACCTGACGCAATTTATCAGCATTCCCAAGAATTTTCTCATCACACTGGGTTTCACAATCAACACTGAAATCGATCGTCTGCTGAGTTCTTTCATACAGTTCAAGAACTCTTTTGATAATCATAACCGGACGTACAGGTTCAAAATCATCAGTCCCCGGCCTAGCATAATCCAGAAATGTGTTAACAACAGCAGTGAGCCGATCCACTTCCTCCGAGATGATTGAAACAAATTCCATGCTGCTTGGCGCAGTCACCTCCTGAAGATCCTCCTCAAGAATCTGCAGGGCACCCTTAATGGCACCTAGAGGATTCTTAATTTCGTGAGCCAAACCTGCACTCATCTGACCAAGAACCACAAGTCTTTCCTTCTCACGTGCTCTTACATATTTTTGTATATTTCCAAATGTTGCCCCAATTTTTCCAGCCAGATTCAGAAGCAGAGACAGCTCAAATTCACTGAAACGGTAAAATGGCTCTTTTATTCGGATACTTAAAAATCCCGCAAGGACATCATCCGGAAAAACAGGAAAAACAACATCAGCTTTCAGGGTATGAAGGGAATCCAAAATGGCATTGAGATCCTGTCCACCCAGACTCAGTGCAGTGGCCTCCTTGAGACGGTCAAACTCCTGCTCAATTTCATCAACACTAACATATCTTGTATAATTCAATCGTTCAAGCAGCTCTGAGTGATTTGAAACTGGCCATGACTTCATCTCACCAGCATCAATATTCTTTATGGTTCTCATCTGTATTTTGTCATCGTCAAAAGTAACAATATCAACACTCCCCACTTTCACACTCTGAGCAAAAGAATTACTGATAATTTCATAAACAGCAGATTCGCTTTCCGGAAGCATATCCAGTTGAAGGGTGATATCATCAATCACTTCTCTGAAACGCTCCCTGTTCCAGAATATTGTTTTTGCTATCCATCGGGCTGTAAATTTCTCAATGGGCTCCAGTAAAAGTACCGTAATAAAGGATGCAATAAGAACCGTTATAACCAGAATTTCAGGATCATAAGGGAACGAAAGGAGCAAAATAAGATAGATTCCTGATATTGCAATTACCAGTCCGGTCTGAAGGGCAATTTTCACAAGTGCCTCATTGAAATCCATCAGCCGGTTGTAAACCACATTCTGACCCAGAAAATAAAACCATGTGAAAGACAGGATATTCAATCCATAAAAGGTAACTTTGCTGTTAATTCCAGTTATGAATGTAAAAAACAGACCACCACCAAAAATCAGAGTTGAAAACCCAAGGTATTCCAGACCCCTGATAATTGCGTAGTTTTCAGTTCTGTTTCTAAGACGGTAAATCCTGTTAAGAACATTATAAAATGCAGTAATACCGTGTAAAAGTGTTATCCATGGGATTATTCTGATCAAAAAACCCTGTTTCAGAAAAACCGGAAGAAGACTTATCGGCAGGGAAAGACTTGTAATCAGAATGTATACAATTCCACCAACGGGAAAACGCTTTGAACCTGTGAGCAAAAACCCGAAATACCAGATAAAAATGATGAAAAAGGCGTTAACCGCAGTATGAGAAAGTGCTGCAGTCCCCACCATCGGGTACTGCAATCTTATTCCCAGCATAAAATAAAGAAATGCACCTCCCAGAGCCAGAAGACTGAAAAATGTACCACCTGCTTTCTGTCTTGCTCTTAGGGGAACTGATATTGAAAGTGAAAAAATAAGAAGTGAAACTACAAAGTGAGATAATGCAGAGGGGATCAAAGCTATTCAGCCCAGAGTTTAGCCAGCTCAATCAAAGTTTCTACTGTTTTTTCCATGTCCTGAGTACTGATCCACTCTCTGGTTGAATGGAAATTATGTCCACCTGTAAAAATATTTGGTGTGGGTAAACCCATTGCACTGAGTCTGGAACCGTCGGTACCACCTCTGATGGAACCCAGTACAGGTGTAAGCCCGGCTCTTTTTGCTGCTTCAAGTGCATGCTCTGTAACTTCAGGATGACTTTCAAGATAGTATTTCATATTCTTGTACTGTTCCCTGATGGTGAGTTTAAACTCTGCCTTGGGAAATTCTTTCTTAAGAACCTCAATGTTATCATCCATCATAGCTTCAAAAGCCCTGAGGCCATCATCAGTGAAATCACGAACAATCATCTTTATGACCGCTCTGTCGACACCACCATTAAGTGTATACGCATGAACATAGCCTTCCATTCCATCGGTGGTTTCGGGAGATTTATCTCTCGGAAGCATCAGTATAAATCTGGAAGCTATCACAAGGGAGTTCACCAGACGGTTTTTGGCAAATCCAGGATGTATATCAACACCACGGATTTCGAGTTCAGCACTGTCAGCACAGAAGGTTTCATTTTCAATCCAGCCAACTGTTTCGCCATCTACGGTATATGCACATCGGGCTCCAAATTTTTCGATATCAAAATGATTTACTCCGGCACCGATTTCTTCATCACACGTAAACCCAATTCTGAGTTTTCCGTGTTTTATCTCAGGATGCTCCAAAAGATATTTTACCGTTGTCATTATTTCAGAAACACCGGCCTTGTTATCTGCGCCCAAAAGAGTCGTTCCGTCTGAAGTGATAATTGTATGCCCCTGCTTATTCGCCAGCTCGGGAGAATCCTCGGGACTCAGAACCTGCCAGGAAGCTTTTGGATAGTGAATTTCCCCACCGTTATAATCTTCATGGAAAACAGGAACCACATTAGCGCCACTTGCGGCTGGAGAAGTGTCAACATGGGCAATAAGTCCAATCACAGGAGCATCTTTATCAATGTTGCTCTCCAGAGTACCCATAACATAACCCCAGTCATCCATTTCAGCTGAGAGTCCCATTTCGTGAAGTTCTTTCAAAAGCAACCTTCCGAGATCTTTCTGTTTCTCAGTACTGGGATAACGCTGGTAATCCTCCTGATTTTCCGGCTCCCTGCTCTGGGTATCAATCTTTACGTACCTGCAAAAACGTTCTACTACATCATTACGGATATTCATAGTTTGGATCTCTCCTTTCGCGACATTGATACTATAATAAAGGGTTCAATGTCCAGCTGAAACCGCAGATCCGAATCTTATGGTATACCATGTAATCCCTTTTCATGGCAAAGTGTTGAATCAGTTCCCCTTTATGCAGATCTCAACTTTTTTCTGGCTGAGAGTATCCTCCGGAAAGCTACCTTACATGAATTAGTAGGAGGTCATCATAAAATTTTGTACCTTCTGGTACTCTCAAAAAGGTTTCTTTATTTTTTTCCAGGCTGAATTGCTTCGTGAATTTCAAAACGTTTTCTATTATCAACTCTCTCCAGTGTTGATATTCCTGAAAACTCTACCTCACAAAGAAATTCCACCACAAACCTGACAGAAAAAACCAGTAGTTTCGTGCTTCCCAAAAGGGGAAAAAAGTATCAAATGAGGTTGAAATTTTTTCCTGTAAATGATAAAGAAGCGCTCAAGCGGGTATAACTATGAAATTTATTCATAACAACAACTTTAAGGAGACCAAGTAATGGCTGAAACTCTCGAAGGAAAAGTTTTTGATATTCCAACTAACCTCAAGGACACCGCTTATATAAGCAATGAAAAATATCTGGAAATGTACCAGAAATCCGTTGAAGATCCCGAAGGATTCTGGGCCGGAATGGCTGAGGAATTCATTACATGGGATAAAAAATGGAACAAGGTTCTGGATTGGGATTTCACCAAGGGCCACACTGAATGGTTCATTGGTGGAAAGCTTAATGTATCCTATAACTGCATAGACAGACACATTCATGCAGGCAAAGGTGACCAGACAGCTATCTTATGGGAAGGCAATGAGCCCACTGAAATAAAAAAATACTCTTACACCGAGCTTTATCACGAAGTAAATAAGTTCGCTAACGTTCTTAAAAACGAAGGCGTCCGCAAAGGTGACAGAGTCTGTATCTATATGCCGATGATCCCCGAACTGGCAATTTCAATGCTGGCATGTACAAGAATTGGTGCAATTCATTCCATCGTATTTGGTGGATTCAGTGCTGATGCTCTGCGTGATCGCATTGTTGATGCAGGGGCAAAAGTACTCCTGACAGCAGATGGAACTTTCCGTGGGAAAAAACCTATTCCACTCAAGGCAACTGCCGATGCTTCAATCAAGGGTGAAACACCTGTTGAATCCGTTATCGTTGTAAAACGCAACAACATGGATATCGAAATGGTTGAAGGCCGCGATAAATGGTGGCATGAAGTAATGGCTGATGCACGTCCCGTGTGTCCTTATGAGTCAATGGACAGTGAAGATCCTCTATTTATTCTTTATACATCCGGCTCCACTGGAAAACCAAAAGGTGTCCAGCACACAACAGGTGGTTACCTCACTTATGCCGCTGTAACCCACAAATTCGTATTTGATTATAAACCAGGCGATATGTACTGGTGTACAGCTGATATTGGCTGGGTCACAGGTCATTCATATATCGTTTATGGTCCCCTTGCTAATGGCGCCACCACAATTATGTTTGAAGGTGTTCCAAATTATCCTGATGTTGACAGATTCTGGGATATGGTTGAGCGTCACAAGGTAAATATTTTCTATACCGCTCCAACTGCTATTCGTGCAATTGCAAAGGAAGGTCCCGAGCCTGTACGTAAACACGATCTTTCCAGTCTGAAAGTTCTCGGAACAGTCGGAGAACCAATCAATCCTGAAGCATGGCTCTGGTATTACAATGAAGTAGGTCGTGGAAACTGCACCATCGTTGATACATGGTGGCAGACAGAAACCGGCGGAATCATGATAACTCCTCTTCCGGGTGCTACAAAAATCAAACCCGGCTCTGCCACAAGACCTTTCTTCGGAATTCAACCTATGCTGGTTGATGACAGTGGAAACGAACTTGAAGGCGTAAATGAGGGTAATCTCTGCATCAAATTCCCATGGCCGGGAATTACCAGAACTGTTTTCAACAATCACGCACGTTACATTGAAACATATTTCTCACAGTATCCCGGTAACTACTTCACAGGTGATGGATGCCGTCGTGATGAAGATGGCTACTACTGGATTACAGGACGTGTTGATGATGTTATCAACGTATCCGGTCACAGAATGGGAACAGCTGAAGTTGAAAGTGCACTGGTTTCACATCCTAAAGTTGCTGAAGCTGCAGTTGTCGGTTTCAAACACGACATCAAGGGTCAGGGAATCTACGCATTTGTTACACTCAACAATGATGTTCCAAAAACTGATGAACTCATAAAGGAACTGGTTGTTCATGTTCGTAAGGAAATCGGACCTATCGCAACTCCGGATCACATACAGTGGGCTGATGGACTTCCAAAAACCAGATCAGGAAAAATTATGCGTCGTATCCTGAAGAAAATCGCCGTAAAAGACTTTGAGAACCTCGGTGATACCAGTACTCTGGCAGATCCTGCAGTTGTCAGGGATCTCATTGATAACTTCAAAGGCTGATTTCTCCTTATTCCCTTCCCTGCTTTCATAATTATTCAGGCTCATCAGTATATTCCCGATAAATTAATCTTGCATATTACCTTTCAAATGTTAGGCTCAATTCACTGTCGACTTCTGACAGAAAGGTGGGGGTTCAAATGGTACGGACATCTTCTGAAAAACTTACAAAATCCCAGCGCAGGCTACTGGAGACCATACACGAATTTATGACCCGCAACGGGTTTCCACCTTCAACACGAGAGCTTGCTGCATCACTTGAAATTAAAGCTCCGAGTGTTCATGAACAGCTTAAAAAACTGGAGTCCAAAGGTTTCATCCGGCGAAGCCCATACAAAGCCAGAAGTATAGAAATTCTTAAAACAGAATATCTTTCTGGTTCTTCCGATGGCAGTATCACAACCAGTATTCCTGTTCTTGGAGAAATTGCAGCTGGTATTCCAATTTTTGCCGAGGAAAATCATCAGGGCACAATCACCATTGACGAAGAACTCTCATCCGGTGGGCGACATTTTGCGCTTCATGTACGAGGTGATTCAATGGTGAACTGTGGAATCAATGATGGTGACTTTGTTGTTATCCGTCAGCAGCCGGTGGCTGAACCAGGGGAAATTATAGCAGCTTTAATAGGTGATGAGGCTACTGTAAAACGTTTGAAAATAATAAATGAAAAAGTTTTTCTAATCCCGGAAAATAAAAAATATCGACCAATTGATGTTACTTATCGTGAAGATTTTCGAATAATAGGGAAAGTTATAACATGGGTCAAACCACAGGATTTATAAATGACTGATAATTACTCTCCAAAAGTTGTTGAATGGTTTCTCACATCCAGTTGCAGTTTTTCCTGTAAGCACTGCATTGTGAAAACAGCGTCCGGTATTAACGTCAGTGATATTGATATTTCAAATCACCTTGATAATTTTAGGGATTTGGATGCAGTGGTTTTAAGCGGTGGTGAACCAACCCTAGTTCCAAATCTGGCTGATACAGTACGTTCAATAAAATCGCTGGATGTTCATGTTCAGATTATAACAAACGGCTATACATGGAATGAAAGGCTTCAGACTGACCTTATAGGTGCCGGACTGGATTTCGTCTGGTTCAGCCTTGATGGAACTCAGAAAATTCATGATTCGATACGTAGAAGTGGCAGTTTTGCTAAAATCATGCAGGCAATCAGGATGCTTGAAAATACCGGGCTTAACTGGGGTATTCAAAGTGTTGTAATGAAACCAAACATCGGTTCATTTACTGAGCTGGTAGAATTATTACGTCAGATAAAACCCAGACACTGGCTTCTTTCCCGTGGGATCAGCGGCAGACCATCAGTAGATTGCACTGATTATGAAATCTATGAACTTCTCGAAGGAACTGATTTTCCATATTTTACCACTCTCAGTGATACAATGTTACCCGGCTCTTCAGGAATCTGTCCAGCATCAAGTGGCTCCTCTTTTTATTACAGAAATGACAAAATTAAATCAGGATATTTTTTAAGAGAGCATCTCAATGAAAATACAGTAAATACTTCCAGTTGGATGTGTCCGCTAATACCTGTATATACTCAAAAAAAATCTTCCAAAATTGCCACTGCGGCAGCAATATTAGCGGCAAGCACAATAATGATAAACTGTGCTGGACAGAAAACATCCGGGGGTAAAACAGACACCCCTGAAACACCCAAAACGAGAAATGAGCAGCCTACGCATAACTCTATGAAAATAACTGATATTAGAGGCCCGGAAGGTGAACCCATGAAAAAATCACAAAAAACACCTCCTCCTGAACTTAATCCTGATATGATGCCCCCATGCTGCCTCTCTCATATTCTGGTTCCTAGTTGCAAATGCCACTAAATCCAGAGCTAAAAACCAAACACTTTAAAACCTGATCCCGTTAGTTTGGTATAATCTACAGGTTTCATTTTTGTAATCTTATTATCCTCTCCCCCTAGCAAAAATAAAATCGCAGCCCCCACACAAAGCAAGGTGGCTGCTGTAAGACCAATTGCAAGTTTAAGGGTTTCCAGATCAGGATTTTTCTTAAAACCTGAGTCGGAAACCACATCACCACGAACAACCATAGCCGGAATCAATATATCAGTGCTGTATTTACCATCATTATCAGATTCCAAATACACCATTTGTTTCTTAAAAGTGTTAATATACTTAGCTTCTGGAACTAAAGGGTGCACATCCGGTTCTTGATTTGATATCACTCCAAATGACACATTTTGTGATAAAAAAAACGCGAAAAAGAAAATAAAATCTGTTAATGACAGCATTACAACCTCCATGTTTCAGCATAGTCTGTCTGCATTTTCAGAAGATAACATAAAACTCACAACAACGTCCAATTGGATTGGAAAGATATTGGCATATCTCTCAATTATGAAATCTGTAACAATAATATGGACAACGTTTTTTCAAATTTTTTGCTACAATTGAGGTCTTTTCTCCTCAATGAATCATGAATGCATAGATTAGTCTGTTTGAAACATCACTTTCATGATAAAAATACAGACGGTATGAACTCACACTCAGGAGGGATTGAATTGACAAAATTGATTATTAAAATAGTTTTTCTGTTCAGTTTAGTAATAATTATCGGGTGTGATGATAACACTGAAAATTCAAACAATGTAAATGATGCTTCCATTGATGCTGATTCCAGTGATTCAGATGGAGGGGAAGTAATAACAAACCCTTACTGTGATGAGATTGATGAACCGACAAGACCGTTTAACAACCTGGCCGGAGACAATACTCTTTATTCGATTGCTGCCGATTTCACTGTGGAGACAACAGAAGGCTCAATCACCCTCAGTGAAATCTGGACGGGTTGTGACAGTATATTATTCATACCGGATAACCCCTCCCAGAACAGTTCCTTTCCTGATATGACCTGGGCTGATGATGTAGATGCACTTCTCCAAAATATCCCGGAGAATGTACATCTTTTCTTTGTTTCCGATGATGCGGATTCGGAAATCCGAAATGAAAAACTCAGTGCACTATCACAACAGTTTGATGATTTTTATGAAACAATCAGTCAGACAAAATCAGATCACTGGAAATCTAGAGTTCATTTTGTTACCGGCAGAGCCCGCGAGCTTGATGGTTATGCTTCACACCATTTTCCATCTCCTGGTTTTGGTTTTGGGATAGATCGTTTTCAGAGAATACGCTACATAGGAAGCTTTGCTGATCCCTTCAGATATGACAGCAATGTGGGATGGTTTGCACCAAACCTTTCACTGGTTCGAAATGAAACAATTTATTACAATTTTGAAAGTGATAGAGAACAGGCTCTTAAAAATCTTGCTCCTGAGAACATTACCCTCATTGAAGAAGTAGCTGTATCCGGGGATCATTTTTTCGAAGTTGAACTGCCCTCCAGTGAGGAAATGGAAATTTATGACACTCTATTACTGGATATGACAAACAGCTGTGATGGAGGAGAAGTTGGATACTGCCCGGAATGGGATCGACTGGTATATCTTTACCTTTGTGCTGATGAAACTGATGAAAGCTGTAATCTAGAAATTGGTCGGTGGATAACAAGCTATCACCGACACGGAAGATGGGTCCACGACATCAGCCCTCTTTTGGGTCTCTTCAGGGATGGTGGGACATTCCGGTTTAAATATTACAGTCAGGATCCATGGAAAGTTTCATTGAACATGCTTCTGGCATCCACAGGAAAGCCATACCATCATACCATAGCATTTCCTTTATGGCATGGTTACAACGAGTTTAACGAAACATACAATGAAAACTTTCCTGACATTACTGTTACAGTCCCTACCGGTTATACAAAAATGGAACTTGCCACCTCAATAACAGGCCATGGAATGAGTCAGCCGGGAAACTGTGCTGAGTTCTGCAACACAGAACATTATTTTGAAATCAATAGCAATGAATATATGAGAGATTTCCCTCAAGTCAGTCAAACAATAGGATGCATGTGGCAGACTGAAGATGGTACAGTGCCAAACCAGTACGGCACCTGGTGGTATGGAAGAAGTGGCTGGTGCCCAGGAAAGGAAGTTCCACTGGTAACATATGATATTACTGAACAAACTGCCGCTGCATCGCAGATTCTGATTTCTTATGGAGCCTTCTACAATGATGAACCGTATTCAGGTGATAACTGGAGAGGCATCAGTTTATCATCCTGGGTAATTGCATACTATGAGGAGTAAAAATGGAAAATCTGGGAATATCCGAAATGAAAAACCTTATCACCAGAGTCTTCTCTCTGAAAGGAACTGAAAAAACACTTGCTGTTCTTACAGATCTGCCTCCTGATGCTGAGGCAGATGATAATAAATGGAAATCTCAGAGACTCATGGCATCTGACTGGGTCGAAACTCTGAGGGACGCATTTCCCAATATGGAAATTTCACATGTAGTTTACAAAAGTCCTGGAAAAAACAATGGTGATTTACCAGTTAAATGTGGGGTTAATATTGGCTTGCCTTCTTACTGGAGCTCAGAAAGTGATAATGACACTTTCGAGAATATTTTTAACAAAGTGGAAATTATTCTCGCACCAACCAGATATTCAACAACCGCCCCTTTAAAGATGGCATCAACTAAATATAATTTTCGTGCTGCAACTATGCCTGGTTTCTCAATGGAAATGGCAGATGCTCTCAGAGTGGATTACTCAATTATTTCAGCTAGAGTTGAATTCTTAAAAGAGATGCTTGATAAAGCTGATGGGGCTCTGATTTCATTTTCATCTTCCGGAGAATCATGGAAATTTCATCTTGACCTAAGATTCCGTAAGGGACATGCCAGTGGTGGAACCTTCAACGCTGGCCCGGCAGCAGGAAACCTTCCAAGTGGAGAAGCCTACATCGTCCCGTACGAAGGTGAAATAGCAAATGAGCCTTCTTTTACCAGAGGACTCCTACCCGTTCAATTTGGAGATGAAATCGTTGTGTACCGGGTTGAAGGGAATAAGGCAGTTGAAGTAATAACCAAAGGGGAAATGTCTGAAATTGAGGATTCTCAGATAAAAAATGAAGTTGCATATGCAAATATTGCAGAACTGGGACTTGGCGTTTTAGGAGATTTCGGCATCAAACCTGTGGGAGAAATTCTTCTGGATGAAAAACTGGGATTACATATTGCTTTCGGCAGAAGTGATCATTTTGGCGGTCAGGTTGGTGTCAAAGATTTTTCATCCCCGGAGCAGGTAATTCACATTGATCGCGTCTATATTCCAGAAACACAACCCCTGATAAATATTGACTATCTTGTATTAGAAAACATGGATGGAAGTGAAACGACCCTTATGGAAAACGGGAAATACACAATTAACTTCCCTGTATGATTTTATTGTTTCATTCCAAGTTCATTTTCCATAATAAATTTGAAATTATTGATTATTGTATAACCTCTGTATATCCTGTCATTTATCACGAGAGCACTTTCGTTCTCCGGAATATCAAGAGTTTCAGATACTTTTCTCAACTTTTTCAGAATATCCAGAGCGTCCTTATCATTTAAAAGCTTGAGTGCAGTTTTTTTATCCATCTCGTGTGAAACAGCATATTTCACCAGAGCCTTTTTATCCCAGGTCCATCTGTTGTTCCTCATTAATTTCCTCAGAAACAACTCAAAACCATCCCTTCCCTTTTTATTAAAAAACTCAAAAAGAAACGTAACAGCACCACTTTTCGAAAGATTCTCTGTGGGACTTGGAATATATACCCATTTCAACTGCTCCTTGAATTTCCTTAAAAATTTTCGACGATGTAGTGATATTTCCTTTTGCCTGGAAATACCAGTCCCCGTAAAACTTCCAAACTCAATCACAAGTTTTGTAGCTTTAGAATTTCCATAAACGGGAAACTTCATCTCTTTTAAAATACCGCTTAGAGCCATTTTCATTTTCTTGGTGAGTGCCTCTGAATCTTTCTCACGGTATTTTTCCCATCTTTCCCTTTCCCTCTTTATTCTGTCATTTTCAATTCGTCTACGGGTTTCATTCTGACGATCCTTAATATGTGTCTGAACCTTGTTTTGCATAAAAAAAGATCCGAATATCACTCCACCAACACTCAGTAATGTTATGGTAACCCCCAAAACAGCAGCTGTTTTTCCAGCCTTGGCAGTAGTTTTTACAATCTGTTTCTGGGCCTCCAGATAGTTACTGTTGAACTGATAAGGAGGAGTCTGTTTATTTCCGGCATCAGATTCCTTTTTAGATTCTTCAGCAGGTTGCTGTTTCTCAGAAAGTCTAAGGGTATTCTGGCAGTAACTGCAGGTGATTATACTTTCCCCTTCGCTGCCCTCAATATTCGCCCCACAATTCGGACACTTCATAACAAAAACTGTAAATTTTCCGCTCATTGAACCATTCCTGTAATAGTTGAATCAGATGTATTCTGACAGTACTTAAAAGGATTCTGAAATTCAATGGATTTTTTTAATCTGATGTTGTAAAAAAATTTTAACCGGAGAAACTGTTTTGTTAAATAAATTATCATCCTTCTATGACTTTATCCCTGTTACAGAACCGGTTAATCCCGCACTTGAGAAAACTCTCGGTAACTTTATCAATTCAGACAAATTAAACTTTTCCGAAATATCAGATCTGTTTGAAACAAAATTCTCAATAACCAAAAGGATATACAGAAAAGAAAAATTAATTTTCTGTGCCAGCGGAAAAAATGGAAATTTAGCTGGAATTCCAGTTGGATTTTTAAAAAATTTATTTGCCAGAGTTTTTCAACTCGGTGCACCAGACATTGAAACAGCAGACACTCTCTCTCCACATGAAGAAATATTTGCAAAAATTACTATTGAATCATTCATCAGTTCTTTAGGAGAATTCTGGCAGGAGAACATAGTCAACTGGGAATACGGAATGAAATTCCCACTGGTAATAACCGAATTTTCATCAGAAAAGTTAAATTTTCCGGTCTTTTTTTCTCCTTCACCATTTGTTTTTCCCCAGATAAACACTCCTGAAGCAGCTATCAGTCCTTTATATTCCATGATATTATCATGCGGTTTTCTATCATCTGAAATTCTTGCTTCCATTGAAGTTGGATCATTGATTTATACAGGGTTTAGTGCTAGTTATAATTTTTTTCTGGGTGATGGCATGTACTGGTTACCGGTCAAACTGGAAGAAAGAGATCTAATTTCATCAGGAGAACCATTCATGAAACCTTCAATTTCGGCTAATTTGTCGATGGACATTACAATCGAAATTGGTAGAATCAGACTCAGTGGCAGTGACTTTGATTCTCTATTTCAGGGTGCCAGGCTTTCAACAGGCATAAAACCTGGCGGACAGGTGGCACTCACCCATGATAATCACGTAATTGCCCATGGTGAGCTTCAGGTGGCTGACAACGAACTTGTTATTCAAGTTACAGATGTTTTTCAAAATCAAAGCCTGAAATAGTTCAGGTTTGACTCAGGAGCTAATATGACAATTAACCCCAGCACTCGTCGTGTAAATCAAAGACATGAAGTACAACTACCCGTAAGGATTGAGGTCAATGGAATTATCCGTGAATCAGAGATATCCAATATGTCCGTCGGGGGATTGTATATTGTTGATGATTTCGAATATTCAAATCAGCAGATAATCAAGGTTTATTTTTCCATCCCCACTCTTAATGAGGAAATGGAAGTCGAGTCGGTGATTCGCTGGGTTGAAAAAAATGCTGATGGTGGTGTGGCAGGTATCGGAATTCAGTTTATCGGTCTAAAAGCCAAGCAGGTCTGGGGTATGACTAAGTATTTCGCCTCACTAACCGCTGCCCAGACTATATAATTTCAGATCAAACTTTTATTAGAAATAATTTTAAAAAAAAAATAATAAATTATGGAACCATATTGAAACGGGTCAGGTCAAACCGGCGTTCAGTTTTATTCTTCGAAGAAATTTTCCACTAAATACCGAAAGGAACACAAAATGAAAAAGATTGTTTTTGCAACAATTACCGCAGGTCTTCTAATCACAACATGGGCTTTCGCTCAGAATTACGGTTCAACAAACAAGCCTGATGAAATGGGTAGAAGAAGTGGACCGAAAAAGCAGAGCATTGATGCATGCAAAGGGAAAAAATCAGGGGACAGTTGCAGTTTTACCGACTGTCAGGGTTCAAAGAGAAATGGCACGTGTATGACTGGCGGAAGGCATGGAGTATTTCACTGCAGACCGTCAGATGCCAGAGGACGATATAATTACTACTCAACATCACAGAGTAAAAACCAGAATCGCAACCAGAATCGTTATCGTAATGGCCGGGGCCGTGGATGCCGTGGAATGGGTGCATGTGATGGAAGTGGTCAGGGTCGTGGAAGAGGTAATGGACAGGGAAGAGGAAGAAACAGGAATTAAAGACTGACTACCCGCCCGATAAACAGCACTGTTTTGGTAATCCGATCTCTGATAAGAAAAATAAAGGGTCTGTTAATAATGAAATAAGTTGGATCTGAATTGTTTACTGAATTAACAGCTGTGGCAGCAGCAGCTTCTGTACCCTTTTCATCAACTGCTACAAACGATTTATGATATACTCCCTCAATAAATAGATTTTTACTACCATCTGTGATGCTGTATCACCCAACGCCCCGGCCCATGTCATTACCATTGCAGTACTTATCGAATAAGGAGAATAAAAGGTATTATCATCTGATTTTCCTGCTATTTCCCTGTATAAATCAAATGCAAATCCTGTATTACCACTAAGGTGCTCAGAAAATTGTACGTCACTGACCTGAGGATCAAGTATCCGCTAAAGATCAGAAGAAGCATTAAGAACATCATGCTCATCAGTTTCATTGCATGATGATACAAAAACAAACAAAAATCCTGTAAACAAAATTAACATATTTCTAATTATAGATTTCCCTCCAGTAATAATTCAATGGTTATATTTATACCAGGATTTTTTCATAGTTCAATATGCATCTCATAACAGACAGTAACAACATTTTTTTTTATTACTTCATTATCAAAAGGAGGGTAAATAAGTCATTATTAATGAAGATAAATGCCTGAAAAGAACTTAATGCAGTGAATTGTACTATAATTCAACAACTCTACCAACAAACAGAATAGCACCTGTAACACGATCCCTGATCAGATAGATAAATGGTCTATTGGCATTAAATGTTACACTGGGAATACTTGTATCTCCAACAATTACACCGGTTGCTGCTGCTGCCTCAGTACCTTCCTCATCAACTGCTACAAATGCTTTATGCAAAACATCCATAATATAAAGTTCATTCGTCCCATCCATCCCTGAAAGATCTGCTTTTCCAAAGTCAAAGGCATCAGTCATTCCCATATCAACAAAAATATCCTTAAGGGAAATTTTGTATTCATAACTGAATTTGGGGAAAGTGAGTATCATATCTGTTGTTAAAAAACCGGAATCAATATCAGATAATAATTCTGCATTAAAAGCAGCCTCCACATTCTCAAATTCACCTTCATCGGGTAGAATAACTACCATAGATATGTCTTCTCCCTTGTAAGGCATTTCAACAGTTGAGAAATTTGCTCCCTGATAATGTGGTAGAGAAATCTGAGCGTTCATCATATCAACGGAAACTTTGGAATCATTAAGTTGTGTAAACTCTCCCGTATAAGTTGAATCAGGATGGAATTTTGTGTTCCAATCGGCTTTAAAATAAATCGCATTTGTAAGTACAAGTTTTGTGTTATTTGTCACACTTCCTTCAGGCAGCAAATCTTTAATCCTATCCTCAGTATTTTCAGCTACCCAATCATTAATAGTTATCCTTGAATTTTCAGGATCTGCAAAGAAATCCAATAAAAACAATCCACTACCATAGTTCAAAGCAAGGGTATCAAGAAATGACTGTAAAAAGCCATAACCATCCTGACCCCATATGGCATTTGCTATTTCAAGACGGAACTCTTCCGGATCGGAAGTGCCTCTTGATGAAAGCTCCAGATCCAGTGCATTAAAAGCAGCATGAACTTCCTCGGCAACACTACCGAACTGAAGAACATCAGCCATCTGAGAAGCTGTATCACCCAACGCTCCGGCCCATGTCATTGCCATAGCAATACTTATGGAATGGGGTGAATAAAAAATATTTCCCGATTCAAGAGCCACCAGTTCTTCATAAAGATTAAGTGCAAATTCAGTGTTTCCAGATACTAACTCACCAAGTTGAGTCTCTGAAACATCAGGTGTTAGATTACGTGACAATTCTGATTTAGCCTGAAGAATAGTTTCTTCAGTCTCATCACTGGTACATCCCCATGTAGAGATCAAAGTTAACAGACTGATTAAGATAATAAATAAGTTTTTCATAAGATACCTCCATTTTAAAAGTTACAGATTGAATACTATGAAAAAATGAAATTTCAAGGACTGAAAGTTATTTTTCTAAACTCCGCCGTGGGCACTCAGAGCATCATTATGCCTCAAAACTCCTGCAAGTTTTTTTCGGTCTTTAGAGCTAACTATGAACAGGTAACTTATGTTCGGATGAGAATGAAATACATCCATGGCTTTTTCCAGTGAATCATCTTCGGCAAGTTCAACTATAATAGGAACTGAAATATCCCGTGCAACGACAAGCTGACGAAGCTCTTCTATAAACAGCACATTACTGATATCACTGTAATGAATTATACCGACGAGATTATCATGGCTGTCAATTACCGGAAGGCGATCATAACGTGAATGGCCCATTGTTTTTAAAAGTGAGTCAAAATCCATATCTTCCGGAATGGTCTCCACATGCCTTCTCATAACCATTTTTATGGGAATATCTCCTACACTTGAGAATCTGTCACTCATTGAGAAACCAATATTTGAAGCAAAATGATTAAACAAATCATGTACACCCTCAAAAATCCCCACCGGGGCTCTGGAGGTGAGCATACTGACAACGGTCACTTCACCTGCCTTAACAAGTGCTATTCTGGTCATCACAGGGCCTACAACCTCAAAAACCACTACGCTGGCAAGAATAACATTCTGAAGTTGAAGACCTCCATTATCCCCCCACGTATTTGCCAGAATTTGAGCCAGCCCTATGGCTATTCCAGCCTGACAAAGCATGGCACTTCCCAGATTTTCCTTGATTGTCGTGGAGAAGCCACCTGCTGCTGCCCCAGCACGGTTTCCATAATACTTGCCAATAGTTCTCATGAATACATAGCCTATTCCAACCAGTCCCATGGAAGGTAGTGACTGGAGCTTTAAATGAGTACCAGCCAGAGCAAAAAAGATCACATATATGGGGTAGTCAATTTTACTCACATCTGAAAAAAGACGTTTTTCGTGAGGGGAAAAATTTATCACTGTCATCCCCGCCACCAGTGCGGCAAAAAGAAGATTGTAACTGAAATATATACTCCCCCATATGAGAAGAAGGATCATTGAAACAGCCATTATCTGACGTTCAATTTCTTTTGTGAGCCTTTGCTCCCAGTAGCTTATCACAAGGCCAACACCAACACCTCCAGCTACAGGACCTGAAAGCTTCCAGATTATTGAATCTGTGGCACTTGTGCCCTTGCCTCCAAAAAAATAAAATAGAATAACAAACAGGAGTATCCCCATAAGGTTGTTAAGACCGATAAGTATAAGCGTAAGTTCTGAAAGTTCACCCTCAGACTGCAGTTCCCTCATCACCATCTGGGTTGCCCCTGGAGCTGTATTCATTGCCATAATTCCCAGAAACAGCGAGGGAACAGTTCCAAATCTAAAAAATGTTGAAATCATAAAAACCAGTAAAAATGTAAAACCGGACTCAATAAGACTGGCTTTAATAAGGTTTGTTCCATACTTTTTCAGTTTAGTAACTCTGAAATTGCTTCCAACACTGAACATAATCAGAGCAATTCCAAGAAGTGATAAAAAATCCAGAGAATGAAGAGCTTTATTAGATAAAACTGGTGATATACCAAGTATTTCCGAAAGTGAAGGTCCCAAAACCAGACCTGAAAGAAGATAGCCGGTTACTTTTGGAAAATGGAATTTTGAAAATACCCTGCCTGCAAATAAAGCTGCGCTATACAGCAATCCCGCAGCGAGAAAACCATCTGTCACTTATCACCTCATCCATTCAGTTTTTCAGTAAATTTTCCACGTCCTGAATTTCACGGGGAATTTCTTTCTGGCCAAGTATCCTGCCACCATTTTCGGTGACCAGAATATCATCTTCAATCCTTATTCCACCAAAACCCCGAAGTGAATTTACTTTTTCATAATCAATAAATGCTGAATGAAGAGAATCCATCTGCCAGGAATCAATAAGAGCATCAATAAAGTAAATACCTGGTTCAATTGTAAAAACATAATCTTTCTCGAGAATTCGCCCCATACGGAGAAACGCCAGACCAAATTGACTGGAACGTCTGAAATCATCCCCATAACCGACGTAATCACCAAGGTCTTCCATATCATGAACATCAAGCCCCATCATATGCCCCAGACCATGGGGGAAAAACAGTGCATGAGCCCCTTCTCTTACTGCATCTTCAGGATTTCCTTTCATAATGCCCATATCCTTTAAACCATTTGTGATAACTCTGGCAGCGGCAAGATGCAGTTCTGTCATGGTTACCCCCGGTTTCACCAGAGAAACCGCCTTCTTCCATGAATCCAACACTACAGTGTAAAGATCCTTTTGAAGAGGAGAAAACACGCCATTAACCGGCCATGTCCTGGTAATATCACTTGCATACCCCTCAAGAGTTTCCGCTCCGGAATCAAGAAGAATCATCTGACCATCCTCAAGGGTATTATCATAGGAGTGGTTGTGAAGAACTTCGCCTCTTACAGAAACAATTGGAGTAAAAGACATTTCACATTTACGGAGCAAAGCAGCATTTTTCATTGATGCCATTACATCAAACTCACCAGCACCAGCTTTCACAACTCTGGATGCTGCATTATACATATCATAAGAAGCACTCAGGGCTTTTTCTATTTCAAGAATTTCTATTCCTTCTTTTTTCAAACGAATATCCACACAAAACTTTAATAAATCAGTTGAATATCCACCTGGAATCTTATCCCTGATGGTTGAAGTGATTTCAGAAAGGAAAGTTACGTCTTCTTCACGATAAAGAGGAAGGTAGTGTATTTTATTATACTTATTAAGAAAATTTGGCAGTTCCTTTATCTCCACTGTTTTTTCAATCCCTGCTCTTGCTGCCAGGTCTTTAAGTCCCGGGAGAGGGCCGGACCAGATAATATCATCCACAGTTGGCTCTGTACCTGCCAGAAAATCTCCATCAGGGGTTGAAATAAATGCCATATCAGGAATTTTAAGGCCAATGAAATAAAGGAATGTGCTGTTCTGACGAAAGTCGTATGTATTATCACGGTAATTACGGGGGGTGAGTCCATGACCTATAATAATTGCTGTCCTGTCCCCAAGTTTTTCTCTCAGTTTTAATCTTCTACTTTTATATACTGAACTTTCAAACATGCTAAAACTCCTTTACAGGTTGTCAGAATCAGATACCGCATAAATGTATCAGAAATACATTTTTTCGGGAATCATATTCACAAAAAGTGAGTTATACGAAAACGGATGCTCAGTTAAGTGAAGTGCAAGTTGACATTTCATGTAATTTCTGAGATTTATTTCAATCCTTACTTTATTTATACATCATTATTTTTTGGAGATTTTAATATGAGTTATGACATCAGATCGGTAATTGACCTTGTAAAAAAAGAAAGTGAATTTGTTTCCGAGTTAATGGCAGAAGTACAGAAAGTTATTGTTGGCCAGCAGTACATGATTGAACGTCTTCTGATTGGTCTTTTCACAGGAGGACACGTTCTGGTGGAAGGTGTTCCTGGTCTCGCAAAAACTCTTACGATATCAACACTTTCAACAATACTGGATTTAAAATTCCAGCGTATCCAGTTTACTCCGGATCTTCTTCCTGCTGATCTCATTGGTACCGTAATATATAAACCTCAGACTGGTGAATTCAGCGCAAAGAAAGGGCCTATTTTTGCTAATCTGATTCTAGCAGATGAAATTAACAGAGCACCTGCAAAGGTTCAGAGTGCTCTACTAGAAGCAATGCAGGAAAAACAGGTCACAATAGGAGATGAAACACATCCACTGAAAGCTCCATTTCTTGTAATGGCAACTCAAAACCCCATTGAACAGGAAGGAACCTACCCCCTTCCTGAAGCCCAGCTCGACAGATTCATGCTTATGCTGAAGGTGGGTTATCCCACAAGAGATGAAGAGCGTATGATTATGGATCGTATGACAAGTTCAAAGGATCTCAAACCACGCACAATAGTGACAGCCGAGCAGATTCTCAGTGCCAGAGAAGTAATTAATCAGATATACGTTGAAGAAAGTCTCAAGGATTATATCACCAACGTTGTTATAGCCACAAGAGAACCCGCAGAATATGGGCTTAAAGAGCTTGAAGACTTCATTGAATTCGGTGCAAGTCCCAGAGCAACCATAGCTCTTATGAATGCGGCAAGAGCACATGCATTCCTCAAACAGAGAGGCTTTGTTCGACCGGAAGATATAAAAACCATCGGCCCTGATGTTTTAAGACATCGTCTGGTTCTTACTTATGAAGCAGAAGCTGAGGAATTCACTACTGAAGATGCTGTACAGAGGATTTTTGATCAGATTGAAATTCCCTAAGTAAGGTGGTTGAAAATGATATCAAGGGAACTTATCCGGAAAGTCCGGAAGATTGAAATCAAAACAAGTCGTCTGGTTAATGACATGCTTGCTGGCCAGTATCAGAGTGTGTTCAAAGGGCGTGGTATGGTTTTTGATGAGGTCAGGCTGTATCAGCCAGGGGATGATATCAGACTCATAGACTGGAATGTTACAGCCAGAACAAATGATGTTTTTGTAAAACTCTTTGTTGAAGAAAGGGAGCTCACCATCATGCTCATGGTTGATATGAGTGCCTCAACACTGTTTGGAACAGTGAGAGCCACAAAAAGAGAGCTTATGGCAGAGCTTAGCGCACTTCTTGCTTTTTCAGCTATCAAGAATAATGACAGGGTTGGATTGATTATTTTTACTGATCAGATTGAAAAATTTGTTCCCCCCAAAAAGGGTAGAAAACATGTTCTGAGAGTAGTCACCGAAATACTGAACTTTGAACCTAAATCCGGGAAATCGGATATTAATACAGCTCTTAAATTTATGGGACATGTGAGTAAAAGAAGAAGTGTTGCATTTCTGTTGTCTGATTTCCTTTCACCGGAATATGAGCATGACCTGAAAATTACAGCAAAACGGCATGACCTGATACCTGTCACTGTGATTGACCCGAGAGAAGAAGAACTCCCTCCTGTGGGGATGATAAATGTCAGAGATCTGGAAACCGGACAGATTGTTACTCTCGATATTACAAAACAGGTTGCCAGAGCTTTTAAACTGAAAGCAAAAGCGCGAAAAGAAGTTCGTGAATCACTCTTCAGAAAATTGAAACTTGATTATATGACCATAGGAACAAGCGATGACTATCTCCCTGCACTGATGCAGTTCTTCAGGAGAAGAGAAAGGAGAATGAGAGGATGAGGATATTTCAACTGTCATCCCTTATTATACTCATTGTACTGATGTTTCCGGTTGTGTCATATGGTCAGAATCCTGCTCCTCCAGTAATGGATGCTGATGTCAGTGTTCAATTGAAAAATCCCACAAAGGATATATTTGTTGCTCAAAACTTTCAGCTGCTCATTACAATTGTTTCTCCGAAAAATACAGAAGTCAGTTTCCCCGCAAAAATTGAACCAGGAAAAAGATTCAAAACAATCGGGGAACCCCATCTTATATTGAATGAAAAACTGGATAGCGGTAACGAAAAGAAGGTATTTGAGATAACACTCAATTCCTTTTTTACTGACCGTTTACTGGATTTGAAAGCAGGAAGGATTCAAAAAAGAATTAACGGTCTTGAGTCAGATCTGGTGGAACAAAAAACAAAACTTACCAATGCAGGTACAGCAGGAAAAGATACAAAATCCACAGAGTCAGCAATAAAAGATCTTGAACAGCAACTGGCGTCATCAAAAAAGGAACTGCAGACCGCTCTTGATGAGTATGGAGTGTCACCAATCCCGGTTTCAATAAAACTCTCAGGGTCCACAACCCCTACTGTTATAATGTCCCATGAAGCCGGGAAAGGACCGAGAATAATAATTTCCTCCAAACTGGCCAATGATCCTCATCCTTCCCTGAAAGAACCTGCAAGTGAAGAAAATATCAAAGCAGGCGGACCTTTCTGGAAGCCATACTCCATTTATCGGGAAAATATTTTTTTGAAAAATCTTCTTACTGGCATTGCGATTGGTTTGGTTGTATTTGCACTTGGGTTTTTTATCATCAGATACATTCTCAAAAAGCGTTCAACCAGAGAAAGAGTTATTCCTGTCAGACCAGCGAATGAAATTGCATATGAGCGACTGGATATTTTAAGATCCAGAGGTACACCCGAAGATGAGTATATTAAGGACTATGCATATGAAATTTCTGAAATAGTTAGAGAATACTTTGGTAATCGTTATTCTTTCTACTCTCTGGAAATGACAACCACTGAACTTCTTGAGAAACTAAAAGAAGTAAAACCTGATGGAATCACCCATCAGGAAATTTCATTGTTCATGGATAAGCTCGATCTGATTAAATTTGCCAAGTTAACAGTAACTCCTGATGAATCAAGGGATTATCTGGAACAGAGTTACGATTTTGTCAGGAAGACATGGTACGAACTTACAGATGAAGAGCTTTCCCCTGGTGATGAGCCAGATTCTGATAAAGACTTAGAGACCATCAGAGAAGAAACCACTCCAGTTTTGGATGATGATTCTGAGAAACTTGTTGATAAAGAGGATTTGAGATGGGCAGGACTTGCAGATACACCATCAGATGGCATAAAAGAAAAAATTAAGGAAGTAAAAGACACTCAGTCAGTTGAAGATAAAAACTCAATACGCAGCAGTTCTCTTGACGAGTTACACAGAGATTTACTGGGAGGCAAAACTCAGGAAAAAAGGGGAGATGATAAAGAATGAGAAGGTCTGATATAAGAAAAGATATCAGGGGCCCTGTCATCGGTCCCGCAGAAGAAGCCGGGGTATCAAGCCTGTTTTCTGGAAAACAGAATTTTTCATTTGCCCTGAATAAAATGTTTCCATGGGTTATGTTTATCATGTTTACCGGCATGACCGCCTGGTTTGTTCACATAGGACTCAATAAATATACAAATCCAGTGGTATTCACGAGGAAATGGGCACTCTGGGGGCTTACTGTACTCCCACTGATTGCCTGGTATGTAATTTCCAGAGATCACAGGAGATATGCATCGCTCAACTATTCCAGACTTGGACTGTTGAGTAGCATCAAACCGGGATTGAGAACTTACTTCAGGTTTCTTACCCCCACCGTAAAAATCATCTCTCTTGGTCTTTTGATTTTTGCACTTAGTGGACCATCACTGGTGAATATATATGAAGAAACCGATGAGCAGGGTATTGATATTGTTATAGCACTTGATGTTTCGAGATCAATGGAAGCTAATGATATGCCACCAAACAGACTGGTAGCGGCAAAGGATGTGGTTTCACAGTTTGTAAAAAGCAGGCCAAATGACAGAATGGGGCTTGTTGTTTTCGGTATGTATGCATATCCGTACTGTCCCCTGACGCTTGATCATTACGCATTCAATCATTTATTATCACGTGTGAATCTGGGAACCATAGATGAGGGACGGGCAACAGCCATTGGAGAAGCTCTCGGTACATCTTTGAATATGCTTAGAAGATCCAAATCAAAAACAAGAATAATTATTCTCCTCACAGATGGTGATAATAATGCGGGAGAAATGAGCCCCAAAGAGGCAGCGCAGCATGCTACAGCTCTGGGTGTCAAAATTCATACCATCCTTATGGGAGATCCCAATGGAGGAAATGGTTCCAGACTCAGTCTGTTTACCAGAAGGGCTCCGGTAAATCCAAAACTTCTGGAACAGATAAGTTCCCGTACAGGTGGATCAAGTTATCTGGCATCAGATAAGGCCGCTCTTCAGGATCGTTTTCAGAAACTTCTAGATAAACTGGAAAAGAATAAATATATCACCAAATACCGTACAAATAGAGGTATTCAATCAATTTTCATTATGGCAGCAATGCTGTTGCTGTTTTTAGGCAGCATTCTGGAAATGACCTGGCTCAGGAGGTTTCCATGACCTGGAGAAACTGGAATTCATTTTTAAGCCTTACGGGGACAGGGCTCTGGCTTACAGTGGGAATATTTATACTTTTATTTGCATACGTAATCAGCCATGCAATTAAAAAACGGATTATGAGCCGATTTGGAACCCACGATCTCGTAGCAGACCTTATAGACAGACGCAGTAATATTGTTGCTTCCATAAACGTTGCACTTATTCTCGGAGTACTTATTCTTTCACTTATCTCCTGGGCTCAACCTCAATCCAGAGGGAAAACAATGAATCTCAAGCCTAGAGGACTTGATATTTTAGTTGCATTGGACTTTTCCAAATCAATGAATGTCAGAGATATGCATGGAAGCAGACTTGAACATGCAAAAAGAGAAATGAATAAACTTATTGACTCTCTTGGTGGAGACAGGGTGGGATTGATAGCTTTCGCCGGTACACCAATGACTTATCCTCTTACTGAAGATTATGAAAGCGCAAAGATGTTCTGGGAAAACCTTGTCCCGGAAGATATGCCCCTTGGGGGGACAGCAATAGGAAGAGCTCTGGCAAGTGCAAAGGATCTTCTCATTGAAAGTCGAAGATCAGGTGATAAAAGATCGCAGATAATCATACTCCTGAGTGATGGAGAGGATCTCTCCGGATCACCCGAAAAAATAGCATCCGAGCTTAATACTCAGGGCATTAGAGTGTACACTATTGGCATTGGAAATACATCCGGCTCTCTGGTTCCCGCTGTAAATGAAGATGGGAATACATCTGGATATATGAAATACGGAGAAAAATATGTTACTTCAAGTCTTGATGAAAAACTCCTGAAAAAAATTTCTGAATTAACAGGGGGAAAATACTTCAAGGCTTCAAAAGATAATTTCGGGACCGAACTTGTGTTGAAAAACATCAAGGATTTGAAAAGAACAGAAGGCCAGAAACGAAAAATCGAAGAAAAAAATGAGGAATTTCATTGGTTCATTATTCCAGCAATTATCTTTCTGATTTTTAACCTTCTTCTTTTGGGAGACAGGGAACTTTTCAAAACCAGAGAGGCTCAAAATGAAGGCTGAAATACTTTTAATTTTACTGTTTTCAATTTTCATTATTTCGTGGGATCCCTTTGTTATTGAAGTTGAACAGGTAAAAAAAGCAAACTCCTTTTTGAAGGATAAAAAATATGATAAAGCTGAGGAACTTTACCTTGAAGCTCTTTCAAGCAGAGGGAAATCCCTGAAATTAAAATTCAATCTTGGTTTAAGTCAGTTGGCACAGGGGAAATTTCTGGATGCGGAGAAATCATTTCAGAGTGCCACTGCTTCCGAGAATCGAAAGCTGAGAGAAAACAGTTTCTATTTTCAGGGAATTGCCAGATTCAACACCGCAAGATCCTATGAACATTCAAAGAAAAAACAAATAAAAGAAGCTGTTGCAACTTATCAGCAAAGTGCCGAATCCTTTAAAAGAGCAATTGAGTTGAATACCGCCAGTGAATCTGCAATCCACAACTACGAAATGGCTCTGGAGAAAATTGAAGAATTGAAAAAAGAGCAGGAAAAACAGGAAAGACAACAGAAGAAAGAGCAACAGAAGAAAGATCAGCAGAAAAAAGACCAACAGAAAAAAGACCAGGACAAAAAGGATCAACAAAAGAAAGATCAGAACCAAAAAGATCAAGATAAAAACGGCCAGAATAAGGATCAGCAGAAGAAAGACCAGCAGAAAAAAGACCAGCAAAAGAAGGATCAACAGAAGAAAGACCAGCAGAAAAAAGACCAACAAAAGAAGGATCAACAGAAAAAAGACCAGCAGAAAAAAGACCAACAAAAGAAGGATCAGCAAAAGAAAGACCAGCAGAAAAAAGACCAGCAGCAACAATCTCAGGATGATAAACAAAACGTAAAAAAACCAAAAAAACTTTCTCCGGAACAGAAGGCTGCTGTAAAAGCGTTGAATGATCTTGAACAAAGACAGAAAGCAAGGCAAAAGGAATTATACAAAAGGATGGGGAAAAACAGGAGAGCCCCCATCAAGGACTGGTAAGCAGGATTAAGATGGTAATAATTAGGCTGTCGAGAATATTTCTTCTTGTATTTGTAACTATGGGTATTCCCTGTACTGCACTTGCACAGTACAAGATTTCCCTGAGTGCTGAACCTGCAAGGGTGCGGCAAGGTGAAGAGTTTAAACTCATTGTGAAGATGAGTGCTGTAAAAACAAGAAGAGGGAGAATTAAACGAAACTTCTACAATTCATTTAATCCACCTTCCCTGAAACAATTCGAGATGATAGATCAGAGTGAGTCTACTCAAAGTCAGATTGGTATCAATAACGGTCGTTACTACCAGGAATTGAGCCATGTCATCACTTATTATCTTCGGGCTAAAACAGAAGGCAGATTCACAGTGTCACCAGCAGTAATGACTGTCTCGGGACGCAAATACAAAAGCAACAAGATTGTCGTAAGTGTCAATCCTCCACGCTCTTTTCCCAAACCGATAAAGGAAGGAGATACTCCACTAGCCACGAGCACAGGAGATGATTTTTTTCAGATTACTGTCAATAAAACAAAAGCTTATTTAGGTGAAGGAATAATGGTTTCCTGGTATATTTACACCTACAAGCCAATAAGTGAAGCACCAAGAAGTGATATTCCTGATGCTCCAGGCTTTATTTCCAAAAGTCTTTTCTCTCCTCATCATCAGTATGATATTTCAAAAAGAGAAAACGTACACGGCGAGAGTTATTACAGAGTTCTTGCTTTCAGGAGAATGTACTGGCCGCAGAAGTCAGGAAAACTGGTTATCGGAACACGAAATGTTTCATACGTAACTCAATCCGATTTTTTAAGCCCCAGAAGAACATCAGTTAGAAATTCCGCTCCTGTAACTATCAACGTACTTCCACTTCCCGCTTCCGGACGCCCCGCCAATTTCAGTGATGATAACATCGGAAATTTCAAAATTGATATAGACCTGACCTCCACATCCCTGAAAACAGGAGAAGCCATAGATGTAACAGTAAAAATTACAGGAGATGGGCTTTTAACCTCCCTTAAGGGACCTCAGCTTCCCGATATTGACTGGGCAAGACTTGAGCCAAACGGAAACCCCGTAATTTCGGAAAAACTTGTTAAGGAGAAAAAATTTGCAGGCTCATGGAAGGCTTCATATATTCTTGTTCCTGTAAAAACAGGAAAACATCTTTTTCCCAAAATTATTTTCAATTATTTCGATCCATCAAAAGGGAAATATATAAAGGCAACAACAAAAGCCTACTCTTTTGATATAGCCAAAGGGAAAAACCCGGCTACAGCGGTTACAAAAATAAATCCAGTATCAACAGGGATAAAGGAAAACTTTCTTGCTCCCGGAATCAAACCCATTAAGATCAAACCTGTATCCGGAAATTCCAGCAGAGCACTTATCTCATCCTTTTCATTTTTTATAACTTCACTTTTAATCCCATTTGGGATATGGGGAATTACTGGAATTATTATTCTCACTAGAAAGAAACTTTCTTCAAATAAAGTGTTTATCAAAAAACGTGCTGCATCCAGAAGACACAGAATGTCCCTCAAACTTGCCAGACAATATATGCATGAGGGAAAATCATCTGAATTTTACAGTGAACTCACAAAACTTCTCATGGATTCCATCTCTGAAAAAACCGGAACAAGAGCAATGGGACTGACCACTGTTGAACTATCAGATAAGCTTAAAGATTCCGGTTGCACTGAAGAACTCATTACACAGATTCAGGAAATGCTTGAATCCCTTGACTTCGCAAGATACGCGCCGGATGCTGCTCTGGCCAACATGCAGTATGAAACTGCTCTTGGTGATGTACGTAAGCTTTGCGATCGGATTGGTGATTGAGGTTAATATGATTTATACCCTGATTTTTTGTTTTACAAATCTGATTTCTGGAATTACTGAAGCTCCAAAGCCACAGAATATGGATAATGCTGAATTATTTAACTATGCTGTTGGAATTTATGCAAAAGCCTCCTCGCCATCCGATTACGAAAATGCAGCAAAGGCATTTGAAATTCTTATCAGCCGAGGAATTCACCATGAAAATTTATTCTACAATCTTGGAAATGCCTACTACAAAGCAGGAAAATATGGATATGCTGTTTACAGTTATGAACGCTCTCTGAAACTGCATCCAAAGCACAAGGATACATTGCACAACATAAAACTCACCCGTCAGGTCATAGAAAGAAAATACAAGGATAATATTGTGAGTTTTGCCGAGAGTTCATTATGGGTAAGAATGGTTAACTGGATGAATTTTTCAACCATGAAAATTATCTTCATAGTTTTATGGTCACTTTTTTTCGGCATTTTAACCTGGTTGTATTTCAGAGAATCCGGTTTGCTAAGGATATCAATGATTACCGGTGCAGTATTAACTGGAGTCTTCGTACTCATTTTCGCTATTATGATTAGTGGAAGATATTATTTTGAACATATTTACAGATTTGGAATAGTTCTTCCGGATGAAATTTCCGTGAAGGAAGCCCCTCAGAAATCATCAAATACCGCCTTTAAAATCCATGCAGGTTTAAAGATTAAAATCAATCTTGAGGATCAGGCATGGGTAAAAATATCCCTTCCAAATGGTATGGAAGGATGGGTGGAAAAAAACACCATCGGGACACTCTGATTAACAAAAACAGACATTTATAAGGTGGGACTATTTAAGTATTTTACCTGTTGAAGACATGGACAGTGCAGTATGTAAAACCCCTTTTTGTTTGCCAAGATTATTTGCCACAACTCTAATGTCATGTGCTGCACCTTTTAGCATTATCATTTCAGCACACACATGTTTATCAAGATGGACATGTGTCGTGGCGAGAAAAAGATCATGATTTTCATGCTGCAGATTAACAAGATTGCGTCCGAGATTTCTTGTTTCGTGATCATAAATCATCGTAATTGTACCAAGGGCTTCCTCGTTTGACTCCCACTCTTCTTCCACAAGCTGTTTACGAATAAGATCTCTAACATATTCACTTCTGTTTTCATAACCATTATGTCCAACCAGCCGCTCAAGTTGATTAAAAAGTGTTGATTCAATTGATAACGAACATCTTACTAAATTTGATGACATGATACTCACTTATATTCCCAGAACTGTTTTCTCAATTGCTCTAACCTGACTGCGATACAGACTTGTTATCCTGTTTCCATAATCAGAGATTAGTTGAATAATATTTCGAGGATGTTCCAGAGAATCCTTTCCATTTATTCTATCTCCGGCGTCCCCCACACCGGGAAGTATATATGCCTTGCTGTTCAAAGCAGGGTCCATCCATAATGTGTAAATTTCAGCATTTTCCACAGCCCTCACAATCCTTAATGAACCCTTCATTGCACTCAACACATTAAAGAATTTTATACTTCTGGGTTTTATCCCCTGATCAAGTAAAAATCTAACCACTGTTACAAGGGAACCACCGGTTGCATTCATAGGATCTGCAAAAAACCAGTCTTTACCATCAAGAGTCTCAAGATCAAAATAGCTCTTTTTAAGATCCAGAACATACGCCATGTCCCGCTCTTCCTTTGTATCGTCTCTGCTGATCCTGAAAAGTGCAAAGGGTGTAATCTGCCCACTGTGACTGTATTCCTGAATTTCCTTTGAAACAATCATAGATGGTAAAAGTGCTGCTCTCAGCATAACACACATAACCGCATTTGATGTCTGGGAATCAATATCAGGAATTTTATGAACTGCGTAGTTAGGCTTTGGTATATTTACAGGAGTTTTTACAATTATGTGATGTTTGGATTCAGGCTCTCCACCAAAGGCCAGATTGAAAAGCAATTCATAAGCTCTCTGTATGTAATAAACGAATTCAGGATCCTGTGTTCGAATATTTCTAAGTTTCGCAACCAGACGGCTGACTTCACCATGAATAAAATTTGGAGTTTCAAACGAGTATACATGTATCTGCTTTTCATCCCTGAGCATAGTATGCATCTCTTCGCCCATCGCACCGAATGAGTCTATCAACTCTTTGGAAAGGGAGTTCTTTTCAGACTCAGGAGCATTATCCCATCTGGAACTGATTTCCATGGCATTCTGATAAAGAGAATCCATCATCTGTATATTTGCCATATCCTGGTCGGTCAAAAAAGCGTCAAGATCCATACTTCTTAAAATTAGTCTGGTCATTCTACCTCCTGAATCAGAAAAGCTTTCCAATGAAAGTGCCTAGCAGCAAACCTATGAGCAAACCACTACTGAAAACTATCATTAGATATTTTTTGTCTGCCGATTTTTTCAAGTAAATATCTGTATCAGCAGCCAATACACCAGAGGAAATATCGGCATTATCTCCCTGATGAATTTCCGGGGAATCAACACTGCTGTCAGGTATGTCATCAATGCGGTAAAGACCGCTGACTTCATCCTCGGAAGAACTTATCTGAGGCTGAACGGCATTCGGAGAAAGTGTAGGAAAAATTGATTCCAGAGAAGTAATAAACTCCCGCATATCCTGGGGACGATCATCAGGTTTTTTCTCCAGACACCCCTTGATCAGTTCCACCATCAACCGGGGTAAATCCTCACCGGGCTCAAGAGAAATCTCATTTTTCAGATGCATATGCATAACTTCAATAGCATCCTTGTGCATAAATGGCAGTGATCCGGTAACCATCTCATATGCAAGAACACCAAGAGAATAAATATCGCTCCTAGCGTCGAGAGCGAGTCCCCTGCACTGTTCTGGAGACATATAGTACGGAGTTCCAAGAGTGACACCCTGTCGAGTCTGAGGGAGTTGCTGTCCCGGAAGAGGCATTGCCAGCTTTGCCAGACCAAAATCAAGAATTTTGGATCTGGGAGGCCAGTAACCATCATTTGAAGGAACAAGAAAAATATTTTCAGCTTTTATATCTCTGTGAATAACGTTCTTGTCATGTGCAGCTGCCATACTCAATGCAAGCATCCTTAAAAGTTGAGCTGCTGCAAAACCGCTAATCCTGCCCTGTCGCCTTAAAAACTCCAGAAGTCTCTCACCCTTAAGGTATTCCATTACGAAATAATATCTTCCCTCATGCTCGCCAAAGGAAAAAATATCCACAATACCCGGATCGCCTATTGCATTCACCACACTGGCTTCTTGTTTAAATCTGCTAATGTTTTCAGGATTCTGTGCCACATGTGGATGAAGTATCTTTATAGCGACTTTTTTACCTATAACGGGGTGAACACCAGCGTAAACTGTACCCATACCACCGCTGTCCAAAAGTCTTCTGACCCGATACTCTCCAATCATATCCCCCGGCTTTATCTGAGGAAGATTATATTTTTTATTTCCTGTACGGGATGTCATATTATTTCTCTGTTTTCAGAAGATTTTCAAGACATGCATTTAAACCGTTGCAGTCTTTTTCACTGCATTGATAGAGCCTTGAGTATCTTTCACTGTTGGCTTTTCTGGCCTTCTCACAATCTTCATATATCCATTTTTTCAGATGCTGAAAGTTAAATCTGTGTCTTACACCACTTTCCTTTGTGCATTGTCCAAGCTTTGCTACCAATAAAGGACAAAAATCCTTCCTTGTTACACTGGAATTGGAAGTTGAATCCTCAGAAGAAGTTTCTTTTTTACCTGAACAACCGATTGCAAAAACCAGAAGCAGTGTAATGTATAGTTTTTTTAAATTCATATTTTTCTCCCGAAAACAACCTCTGCAGGGGAAAGCTCAATCCATCTGGGAGAAGCTTCGAAAACAACCTGGTCAGCATTATGAAGTCTGCAAAGCTCCATTTCCATCGGTAATTCGGTCCATTGAGAATTTTCCCAGTCCTTGTTTATAATGATATAGATTGAGTCATTGCCCATGTTGCTTTTTTTCTCAAGCACTAAAGTGGGCGCCTCAAATCTGGTCACATTGTCAAAACTACCCTCTTCACAAAGCACTGGAATACTCAGTTTGAATCTGTTGGCATTGCAAATAAATGAAGTCAGATCATATCTGGGACTTTCCTGATCATTCCTGGTCATTTTCACCACATCAGGCTTTACGTGGTAGCCATATTCAAATCCCATTGTTATCTGAAAAGCCTCAGACCATGAAATACCAAACAGATAACGCTGTTTAATTACATCAAGATTATCATTAACATCCTTGGCAAGACGACTTGTATCATGACTCTCTGGAAAACCCACACTTGGCGCTATTTCACCAAACATCCGGTGTTGCTCAATTGCCCATGGAGCATCAAAATTCCAGTACTTACCGGAATTATAGAGATAACTGAAACCGGCATCCTTTAATGCACTGACTTCCTCAATCGTACATCCCAGAGTTTCAGCAAAAAATGGTATTTTTCTTCCTGCTACTTTCTCCGCTCTTTCCATCAGTCGTTTCCAGAGTACCCCTGGAACCTTATAAGCTGCATCACATCTGAAGCCCCCAGCTCCAATATTCACATAGGTATCAACAAGACCTTCCCAGTAATTGTACAATCCCTCAAGATCTGGACTTTCCTCGTTATCAATCTCATACAGATCACCCCATGTGGTTACTTTTCTTGCGTCCGCCGGATCGATTGCTGAGGGATGCAAAAATTTCCCTTTTTCATCTTTTTTATACCATTCAGGGTGCTTCTCCACCAGAACCGAGTCAATGGAAGTGTGGTTAATCACCAGATCAAACATGACGTTAAGACCCATCTGGTGGATTTCCTGTAAAACATCCTGCAGCTCAGGAAAACATGTGGAACTACCTACAGTTTCAGTTCTGAAGGAATCATCAACACTAAAATAATCCTTCACAGCGTACAGACTCCCACTTAGTCCCACTTTGGAAAATGGATTTAAGTAAATCCAGTTGAAGCCCATATCTCTGGCTTTTGAAGCCCAGTCTTTCCATTCCTGACAATTTCCTGCCAGTCTGGGAAAAATATTATAGATAATTGGAGTTTCCATAATCCTACCTCTACTTAATCAATGGAGTTTATTACAAATTCCAATTCTTTTCCAAAACCATTTTCAAATATTGGGTCATTATTTTTAAAACCTTTGAAAATTATCTAAAAAACTTGTAGAAAATGACAGCTATGATTCAAAACTCTCAAAAATTTTTATTATTTTTTACGATTTTTTTTGTTTCCTGTGACCCGCCTCCTGATCCGCGGAAGAAATCTCCTGTAAAGATTATCGTTGAAAAAAAAACTCCAGAGCAGGATCTGCCCTGGCAACCTCCGATGGATCTCCCGGCCAAGGATCAGTCAGATATTCCTAAACATATGAAGCCGAGACCTTCAAGGTTTTCCAGAAAAATGTGGCGACTGATTAAAAAATATGAGGATGATATAATTTCCCACAGAAGGGCCCTTCACGCAAAAGCTGAACTGGCATGGAGAGAAGTAAAAACCGTTAAATATCTTAAAGATCAACTTGGGGCACTTGGTATAAATAAATTTGAACCGGCAGGCTTAACAGGCTTCGCTGCTGTTATCAGAGGAAATCCTCGGGGAGCAACAGTAGGATTCCTGTTTGGTATAGATGGTTCACCGGAATCAGAAACTACCGGCCTGACTTTTGCGTCCAATTCCAGTGGTTACTGGGAAAACAGAAAAGTCATGGTCAGTCACGCTTATGGCCGTGATATGGAGATGGCCATAGCCCTTGGCGCAGCCAGAGTGCTGACTGAAATGAAGAATAAGCTTAATGGCAATGTCGTTTTTCTTTTTCAGGGTGCTTCAAGCAGAGTTCAGAGTGGTGAACACATGGGAGCCACAGATGTAATTTCAAGTGGTGTACTCGGCAGACTAGGCGTCGATGTTTTGTATCATATGCCTCTGGACCCTGGAATAAAAACCGGAAAAATTGGGGTTCCCACTGGAGCTGTCCATGGTGGATTGTCCAGATTCTCAATCATAATTAAAGGTGTTTCATCTCATATGTGTTCAGGAACAGTTCCGTGGAAATGCACGGATCCGGTCAGTATTGCTGCATCACTGGTGAGCAGCCTCCTTATACTGCCCACAAGAAAATTCGGGCCAAATCATCAGGTTATTTTAAATATCGGTAAACTTCACGCCGGGGAAGCATCACATACTATGGCCTCCAGGGCTGTAATTGGTGGAACTTTCAGATGGCTTATAGAAAACGACCGAAGAAAGATGACAAAACTCATTAAAAATGCAGTTGAAGGGGCAAAAAAGAGCAGTGGAGCAAAGGTATCAGTTAATTTCACAAAAGGTCCTCAGATGACTGTGGGAAATACCAGGCTGACAGAATGGACACTTGGAACTCTGGTGAGATCCCTTGGCAGACATGGCGTGTTGCCTGGGGATCCATTGAGTGATCCGGGGGATTTTACAAAATATCACAAGGAATTGCCGACATCCATGTTCCTGCTGGGATGCAGTGGAAGTAAATTTGCAAATCGCAGGGGGAGCGGTTCATTCAACCCCGATGAGGAAAGTTTAAGTGTTGGTGTTCATGTACTGGTAAATATTGTCATGGATTATCTGCATGCGCCGAATCCACCTTCCGGAGAGAAGGGGAAAAAAATAACGCTGCAATCCCCACAAGAGTGACAGGGATAACCACAAGCATAAAAAATGAGAAGGAAACCGACACCCCCTGTGCAGCACTGAATCCGGAAATGGAAAACAGCCATCCCAGAGCGGCTTCTCTGGTTCCAAGACCACTAATGCTGAGTGGTAACAGAGCAAAAGTATTCGCAAGACTGAAGAGTAGAAATGACTGAATATAGGAAATTTCCATTCCCCCCTGAATAGCAATTATATAAACCTGAAAATTCATAATGCCATAAGCCAGACCTGTAAGGATAATTTTCAAAGGAAAATTTGAAAAAGAAATTTTTAAAGCATCGGTGAATTTGAGATTTGGAGCAGAGTTTTTAAAGAATCTGGATTCAATACGTTCCAGAAGCTTACCATGTATGAGAATGAGTATCGCTGTTCCTGATACAGCTCCCACAGCTAGGATTATCAAAACAATCAACCAACTGAAACCAATCAGAAAAAAAGTTGAAACAGCACTGACTGTCAATAAAAATCCCAGGTCAAACAGTCGATCCGCAATTACGGTACCTAGGGCACTCTGAAGTGGAAACTTCTCATCAACCACATATACTGCCCTGAACATTTCACCTGCTCTTCCTGGAGTGAAGATACCCATTGCAATACCTGCAAAATATATACGGAGACTTTCCAGATTGGTAATTTTACCCCCACTTTTATTAACCATCAGTTTCCATCTGAACGCTTTGAGAAATATGTGTGGAATATTTAGAGACAAAAGAAAAAGAAAAGGTATGACCCCAATCTCACGAACCATCCTGACCGGAGCCCGCCATCCAGTTCGGTAGAACAGGTATATAAGAATAAAAATCCCGGCAGTTTTAGGCAGAAAGCGTAAAACCTTCCGAGAAAACGATTTTTTTTCAGTTTGCTGAAGGGACACTGTCACCTCCAGAGCAGATTGGAGAGTCAGATATACGAACAGCCTCAGGAAGAACCTGCCAGTTTGGTCTTGAGCTAACAAAATATACTATAACAACACTCAAAACAAATGCTCCAAGCCCCGATAAAACTGAAAAAAGATTCATATTAGCGCCAATTTTCTGAGCAATAAAATTGCCTGTGAGGGCACCAATAAGAAGCATCATTGCAGGAAAGAGATATACTAGGGCAGCACTTTTCAACAGCCCTGAAGATTTAATTACTATTTCAACATGATCCCCCAATTTAGCGTCACATCTGTTTCTGGCTCTGGCGCTGTGTTGTCTTCCAAAACTCAAAGTATTACAGGCGCCGTTTGCAGCACAATGATTACAGGCATCTGGCCTGGATACCATCACTGTTAACACATCTCCACTCACATGTGTTACTTCGCCATACTGAACTATTGTATCTTCTATGCTCATCAGGAAATCTCCAAAATAGCCCTGGCAAGATCTTCACCACCGGGGTATTCAGGATACTCTGCCAATAATTGTTTAAGATAGTTTGAACTTTCAAACCTGTTTTCCATAAGATAATAAATTCGGGCCACATCATAGAGAGCAACAGGATGCTGAGGTTCAATTTTCAGGGCCTTCTTATACATCTCCAGGGCTTTTTCAGTAAGACCGGCTTTTTCAAGCAGTACACCCTGATTTATAACAGGACCTGCCCAATCTGAATCAAGTTCGGATGCCCGTCTAAACCACTCTAGAGCCTCCTGATTATTATCATTTGATGATGCAATCAGCCCCCTTAACTGGTTTACTCTGGCCATTGCGATATGACCATCTTCAGGATTATACCGTTCAAGGATTTCAGCCTGAATAATAGCGTCATCAATATTTCCTCTCATCATATAGTACTCAAGACGGGTCATCATGATTAGAGTATCCTCAGGAAATCTGCCGGACAGTTTATCCAGTTGTTCAACTGCATCCACATCACAAATATCCTCCAGAAGTCTTAGACGAACCCACTGACATGCCGCAGGAACAAGGGAGGAATCCTGAGACCAGGCTTCCTGAAGTCGCTCAATGGCTTCCTGACGGTGACCTGTTCTGGAGAGTTCCATTCCATAAACATAATTTGTCAGGGGATGATGGGGGTTGGATGTCCAGGCCGAAAAAAAATGCCCTCTTGCAACTGCAAGGTTACCCTCCTCATATGCAATAGAGCCTGCTTCTAAATGTTTTGTCCAGTCAGTCATATTATTCACCGGGTACATATAATAGTATAAATGATCCTCATCTCAAGCAGTTTGAATCAAAAAGCATAACAGTCTGATTTTTTGTCCTTTTTAAGCACTCAAAATTCACAGCAGGGAATTCCGAATTGTATAGTCACTGATTGTTTATCATGATTCATTAATATCAATCGGATTAACTTGCCAGACTGGGAAGTTTTCCAGTTTTTAAAAATTCAAGATAATCATTTATGATTTCAGCATGATCAAATGCCATTTGTGGAATATGCTCAGGTGAAACAAGTAATATTTCTGCAGCATCATCTCCTGCAACCGGTTCACCCTCAGCTCTTGCCAGATATACAGTTGATATGGAATGCATCCGTGGATCCCTGCCTGGAGAACTGTATGTGAAAAACTGTCTGTAGATATTCACATCAAGACCTGTTTCCTCTTTTGCTTCCCTTATTGCTGCATTCAATAAAGACTCACCCTCATCAACAAATCCTCCAGGCAAGGCATAACCAAAGGGAGGATTTTTTCTCTTTATAAGCACGATATTAAAACTGTTGTGTCTTTTCAATTCTATGATTATATCAACTGTGGGCTTTGGATTTCTGTATTCTTTCATGTCTATTACTCCAAATAACGTGTTTGAGTCAGGAACCTGCCTGAGTTTAGTAGAATTTAAGGAGTTAGAAAATGTCAATCTTGCCCATTGTAAAATATCCTGAGCCGGTTTTAATGGAAAGATCTTCTGAAGTCGATAAAATAACCGATGATTTGAGATCTTTTATCTCCGATATGGAGGACACTCTCTACGCATCCGAAGGCGTTGGTCTTGCAGCAGTACAGGTCAATAAACCGATTAGGATATTTGTAATAGATCCTACTTTTGCTGGCGGAACAGAAGAGGACGACACAATTATTTTTATAAATCCCGAAATTATTCACACTGAAGGTGAAGTCAGGGAAGAAGAAGGCTGTTTAAGCTTCCCAGGCGTATTCGTACCAATAAAACGTTTCAAAAAGTGCACCGTAAAAGCAACTGATCTGAATGGAAATGAGTTCACCATGGAAGGCACTGGATTATTAAGTAGAGCGTTTCAGCATGAAACAGATCACCTGAACGGCAAACTAATAATCGACCACATCGGCCCACTCAAAAAAAAGCTAGCCCTCCGAAGGCTCCAAATTCAATAACCCGCCCGGGTTAGGTTTCACCATTTCCCATATTTTTCCTCCCTCCCAGGGTTGCGTTTTGAAAAATTAGTTCCGTTTGCCTTGTGGGGGC
>JAFGWM010000002.1 GCA_016937155.1 Deltaproteobacteria bacterium | reverse complement strand
GTTAATTTTTTCCCCCAGGTTTGTTCTTTTCTCCCAGGTTAATTTTTTCCCCCAGGTTTGTTCTTTTCTCCCAGGTTAATTTTTTCCCCCAGGTTTGTTCTTTTCTCCAGAATAGATTTATTTACAATGATTTTCAGGGGAAATAATTATCAGATTATCATCCCTGATAATTGGATAATCAGATGGCGGATTGGTTACAATTTCCTTTGTTCCATTTCTTGAAGTTTCAAGACTTACCAGAAGACAATCTTTTTTACGTTTCAGCCATGAGACACCTTCACCAAAGGATTTATTAACAAGTTTATCCGGAACAGGAATTTTGTGAAACTGATTTCCCCAGGTTGCTGTGAGTAACTCATCAATTATTGAAACAAGTCCAAATGCCCTTGATGAATGAGCAATAAGATTTCCTGCATATTCATCACCAACTACAATATCTTCCACGCCTGCCATCCGCAGGTGTTCCTGATTTTCCCTTTTCAGCAGTTCAGCACAGGTGAAAATACCCGGCTTAAGTTTTTCTATGGTTAATGCAGCTAAAATCGTTCTGGCATCCCTATCCTGATCCGTTCTGGGTATGGACTTGTCTGCAAGCAATACAGCAGCTTTTGCTCTTTCCACTCCTGATTTTTTAAGAACTTCTGTTGATGTATAGTCACCTCTTACAAAATACACCAAAGCGCGATTGATGCCATTTTTAGGAAGCTCAGGCTCATCCTCCATTTCGCATATAATTACGACAGGTGTATTATGTGTCTCTTCACTGGCCTGCAACTCACGTATAATAACATTTCCGCTTCTATTCCAGCCGCATAATAAATAATGATTGTTCAGTTCAGCCAGTTCCATATCTTTGGCCTCCATTTTACTCTTAAGCTTAGAAACCATAACAGCACTCACAACACCAGTGAACACAGCAAACAGCGTAAACCCTCCGAGCATGACACTTGCTGTTATAATTTTTCCACCGAAGCTTAGGGGTTCACCACCAACTGGCTCCCCTGCCATTAGTGTAAATAGAGAAAACCAGAAAGTTTTCTGGAGAGAATCAAAAACAGGGTTTTCATTCTCCAGAATATACATTCCTACGCCACCGAGAAAAAATATCCCCAGTAAAATAAGCAGAAGGATTATATGCTCCATAATACCTTCATGAAACATCATGGCTAATTTTCTGGATCGTCTATTAAGCAAAACGCCAAGTCTAAATATTCTTAACAGACGAAATACTCTGAATATCCTCAACGGTCTGATCACAGGTAAAACAGCTAAAATATCAATCCAGTAATTTCTAATAAATTTGCGACTGGATTCCGAGATATACCACCGCATAAAAAGTTCAATTATAAAAAGTGCAGTTATAAAAAGCCCTGCCTGCGAATACAATTCTCTTTTGAAACTACCTGGCCTTGCCTGAACCTCAAACACCGTAAGGACAACACTTCCCAGTATCAGTATTGCAAGTACAATTTCAAAAGGAGCACACCCTAGAAGTCTCCTGATTTTATCCTTAATATTATCGGCCATAAAAACTACTGTATTTCTTGATTATTTCCATCATTTCAAACTTTTCACCCAGGAAATAAAATCAGTCTGAATGGATAATATAGATTTTCCAAAAATTTCCTCGATAATTTTAACTGCATCAGGATGCTTTGTTTCTCCCCATGCATCCCGAAATTTCCTGTAAAACAACTTAAGTTTTCTTTTAAGCTGCATATACATTGCAAAATATCTTATTTCTGCATAATTAATATCCACATATTTTTCTTCATAAAAATCAGATGAATTAATGATGTCTGATAAATTTCTGGTTGAATTTTTCCTTATAGCTGATTTCAGGATTTTCAATCTCCAGTTGATTGCTCCCCTTATTCCAGCATCTTCAACATAACAGCCTTCATGCAGAGTTGCTAGGGCTTCATTAAACCATAGAGGTATATCAGGAAAATCATATCGAACAAGCGCATGAGTCAATTCATGCAGGAGTGTCCCGCTTCCTGTTTCAAAATCCATTATCAGAGTATTAATATCATGCCTGAAATATCCAAAATAGGGCGGGTTCATATCGTTTAAAAGTATTCTGGCCCATTTCCTGTAGCTTTCCTGACCTCTGAACAAGAGAATAATAATGTCCGATGTTGGTCCTCTCGTAAAATAGTCTCTTTTGAGTATTTTGCTGACTTTGAAAATATTTCTCTCAGCAATTCTATCAAGGTATTGAGCAGAATAGTTACCAGCTATAACAAAAGGAAACCTTGATATTATTGAAAAAGAAGAATCGAGCTTTTCAGTTAACTGCTCAACGATTTTTGTACTGTCTGTTTTATCCGATATTTTTTTAATTTTAACTATATAAGATAGCGATTTTCCTCTGGGTTTATCATTGTAACACCCACTCAATTTTATAAAAAAGATGGAAAAATTTATTAATATCAGAAAAATTATCAGTAATAGTTTTTTTCTTTTTATAAATTCTTTTAATATTTTACTAAAAAGCATCAGGTTTTCCTATAAAGAAAACAGCTAACAGGCCAATTATCTTTTGAAGTGCCTTCTCATATTATATCCTGGAGGAAGCACCCGAGAACTTTTCATTGAGAGAATCATATGGCCTGATTTTTTGTTGAAAACTGCGTGAAATTTTCTGGAATTCTTTTTCAGATTTCTGTTAAACCGCCACCGCTGAAACCACTTCAGAGGGATAGGATGAAGTGCGATCAGAGGATTTAAGTTATTAGTATAGATGGGTATTCCTTCAGCTGATATAATTTTTTTATTTTCCTTATCTATTCCCAGAATTCCAATAAGACCAAAAGTTGCAAGAGGGTTGTATGAAGCGAAACTGAAATTTCCAAGTCCGTAAAAAATAGGTTTACCTCTATGGTTTCCCAAAGGTCCAGCAAGATGGGTTCCGTGGCATACTGCCGCATTGAAACCTATATCCAATGCACTATTTATCCATTTCACATGTTCGCTTTTCAATCTTTTTATATATCGCCCACCTACATGCAGTACCAGTATCCCAATATCAAAATTCTTTCGATACCTGAAAAAATCTCTTCGAATATTTGCCAGTGTGCCGTATGCACCCCCTGACTGTTTTTTTGTAACACTGTACCTGTAATAACTGAATTTTTTACCTTCCACATAGATATAAGGGGCAAGATATCCAAAAAAAGCGATTTTTACTCCTGATATATTCCTAATTAAGGGACGGTTTGCCTTTGAATAATTTTCCCCAGCTCCAAAATGGTACAATCCTGATTTATCAAGACTTCTTATCGTTGCAGCAATACCATCATCTCCACAATCCCGGATATGGTTATTAGCCAGTGTAACTGCATCAAATCCCGCTCGTTTTAATGCCTGAGCAGAAGCAGGATTTACCTGATAACTCCATTTTTTTTGTGGATTCTTTGCGCAAATCTCAGTCAGTGGACCTTCAAGATTGCCAACAGAAAAATCCGCCTCAGATATAATATGATTTGTATAGATAAATGGAAAATCAAAGCCAAAACTGGAAAGAGTTTTGGTTCCCATGTCCCCCATCATTATGTCACCAGTAAAAACCACATTAATAGTGTTTTTACCTTTCAAAAACGTTGTCTCATTATCAGTGTCAAGATTCATGTATGTCAGGGGAAAGAAAAATACAAACTCTGTGAGCACAAAGCCAAGCCACAAAAGCACTATAAATATAGTAGAACCTGTTACAATCTTTTTCATAAAGTCCATAAAGGCACCAGAGAGGATGCCAATCCATTGGAGTCTGTTCTTGAACTGTGAAGCAGCCTAGCTTCGTATTCGCAGTCTACATCATCTAAACACTCTACAGGAACCTGATATGTCCTGATTTCCAAATCTTTTATAGGATTTCCAGATGTATCCTCAAGAATTATCTTCACGATACCTGGCATGGGTGGAACAAACAAAAAGGGTGTCATTTCCGTAGCATTTTCAGAAATATCTTCCTCTTCAAAAGTAGTATATGGATAAATATAACTGTCTGAAAAATACAATGAAAAATCGTATATTCCGGGATCAAGATTCAGCGAAAACCACCCATTTGAATCAGTCCTAGTGGACCTCTGAAAAACGTTATCATCAAGATTTGATTCTATTTTTCCATAGGCTTCCACAAGAACCTGCTCAAGTGGTTCACTGTTTTCCGGACTGAGAACCTGACCCACAGCATTTATCTGCGGAAGTAATTCTATCGACTCACCAAATCCGCTTAGAGAACCCACCTCGATTACCTTGGTAATTCCTGAAAAATTGCTGTCTGTCGGCGGTGTGACACTAACCTCATATATTCTTACGTTATCGAAATCACCAGGTATAAGCTCAACTGTGATATTCCCCTCAGAGTCAGTATTACCCTCTGCGAGAATGACACCATTATTTCTGGTGCCACCACCAACTACACTTTTAAAAGTTACTGTAGCACCATTAATATATTCCCTGTTTCCAGAGGCGGACGTGCCATAAATAGTAGTCCCGAATGTTATAGGAGCTGGCAACTCAGGGACTTCAAGCGTTTGACAGTCAAAGTAAATTACGCCATCATTTCCCTGAACCTGATTACGTAAATCATCATCACTGTATTCGAAAAGAACTGCAGGTATTCTTGTAGAGTATTCCGCCGGTCCGATGTATAAACTAAGAGTGGTGGGAATATTTGTAAAAGAAACTGAAAAAAGACCACTGGCATCAGATGTAATTTCAGAAATAGTACTGCTTGCTCCAGTCTCCAGATCAAAACCCCATACAACAGCACCACTGACTGGATTTCCACCTGCATCGTTTACTCTACCCGTTACAACATACTTTTCTTCACCCAGAGTAAAATCCATCTGTGAGTCATCAGTTGCATGATGAAATCTCAAAATTGGAGCAATTTTATCTGAGGGCTGGGGAATAACCTGAAAATAATAATATCCACGCTGTACAACATCCATTTCGTACTGAGTACCAAAATAATTTACTTCTCCAACTGACATGGTCTGACTGACAATGTTTCTACCCGGAATATTGGACAATCTGTAACTTATCAGCATTGCATCAACGCTTACATCTGACTTTGCAGTTTTCATTGTTCCGGATATTCTTACGGGCTCAGGAATAGTAAGGTGAACATAGCCATCTCCATCTATATTCAGATCATCCGGACCAAAATCAAGAATCAATTTTCCCTTAGTTGGGCTGTCAGTTCTTTGATCATATATTTCAATACCTATCGGGACTTCTGAAGGATCAACAAACGGCAGACAATTGCCTCTTGAAGTACACCCATACCCCTCAGGACACTGATAGTCACCAATGCATAGATCATCATTGTTTTGTGAACTGGAATCCAGAGATGCGCAACCAGAGAAGACAGTAAGCATAATACCTGTAATAAAAAATAGCAGGTGCAATCCTTTACTCATTTGGCACCTCCACATCTTTGTTTTTATTGCTTTTGACACATACCACCGTAAAGCTCCATACATCACTAGGGCCTACTGTGGCTCTCCAGAAAGGTCTTACACTGCTTGAATTATCAAAAGCATCAGCAATAACCATTTCGATAGTATGCATATCACCTGTTTCATCAAGACTGTCGCAGAAATAACTCTGACTTATGGGATAAGTCAATACACGGACATTTTTGCCATAATCCGATTCTGGAAGGTCCTGATCAACTCCAGGAATTTTATCCATGACCAGAATGGTTGACTGCTTCTGGCTATCACTTGCCAGGGCATAGTCTTTGTATATTCTGAAGGGAATTTCATCATATATATCAGGGTCTTCAACAACAATGGTAAGAAGAACAGGTTGAGAGCTATCAGCACTGACATTAATATAAAACTGCGGATCAAGATAATCACGCAGAAACCTTGGTGGTGTTTTAGAATCCTGCTGTTCCTCATCCAGAGGATATGGCACCATGCAGCTTTGAAAAATTGCCAGGGCCATTACCGAAATCAACCAAAAGTATCTCATCGATTACCTCCTGCCCAGCAATACTGCAAAGGACAGGCCAAATAAGTTACAGCACTGTTTTTACTGAGAATTATCATAGTAATCACAAAAACAGATACTGACATTTTTGTCAGAGAAACAATTACTACTCTTTTTCCAGATAGCGGAAAATTGTTCTGGGATCCACCCCTAAATCTTTCGCAGTCTTGGTACGATTACCACTGTTAAGCTCAAGAACATCAAGAATGTATTTTTTTGTAAAATCCTCTCGTGCCTGAGAGAGTGGTTTTATTAATGCCAGAGAGTCAGAGTCAATACCAAGGTCTTCAGCACTGATAAGACTTTTATCACTCAAAACAACAGCCCTTTTAAGACGGTTCTCCATCTCCCTGATATTTCCTGGCCATGGGTATTTCATTATCGCCTCAAGTGCATCAGGACTGAACCCATTCTTATGCGTCTCATATTCCTCCCTAAAACGATTTAGAAGGTATTTGGCTATAACGACAATGTCATCTCCTCTATCCTTAAGGGGAGGAAGATGTATATTTACAACATTAACCCGATAGTAAAGGTCCTCACGGAAATTTCCCAATTTAACTTCTTCCAGAAGATCCCTATTGGTAGCAGCAATAATCCGGATATCAACTTTTTCAGGTTTATTGTCTCCAACTTTTACAACCATTTTTTCCTGCAGTGCTCTCAGAAGTTTTACCTGAAGGCTAACAGGGATTTCTCCTATCTCGTCCAGAAACAGAGTACCACCATCCGCTGCCTGAAAACGACCTTTTCTAGTGGCCACTGCGCCTGTGAACGCTCCTTTAACATGTCCAAATAATTCTGATTCAAGAATATTTTCAGGAATTGCGCCCATATTGATAGCTATAAACGGGCCTTTATTTCTATTTGATCTTCGATGAATCTCACTCGCAATCAACTCCTTGCCTGTGCCAGTTTCTCCGGTAATGAGTACACTAACATCCGTTGGTGCTATTTTCCTGATGGTTCTGAAAATTGTCTGCATTCCCTGACATGAGCCGACAATCTCACCGAACTTGTTCTGTTCCAGTTTTTCGTGTAACTGTCGGTTATCCAGCTGGAGCTCGTTTAATAAAAGTGCATTGCGAACCACCAGACTCCCAAGGGATGCAAATACTGTAAGCATCTCCAGAGTATGACGGACGAAAAGACCTTTAATATTGCTGTTACCTACATATATCAAACCCATCAGATTACCACGATCAAGAAGCGGGACACACATTACGCTGTTAAGGTTCAGTGCCATAACACTCTGAGCATTCGCAAACTCTTCATGGTTAAGAGCATCCGAAACTATAAGTGGCATTTTGGTTCTTACAACTCTTGCAATTATTGAATCACTAACCTGAGTAATAGCTTGGGCAATATTTTCTTTATTAAGATTTCTTGCGACCTTAATTTCCATTCTGTCTCCTTCTAGGAGAATCAGAAATCCTTTATCTGCGCCTGTAATATCAACAACTGCATCCATAAGGTTCTGCAGAAGTCGCTCTAGATCATAATCATCAAGAATGCGTCTTGAAATTTCAAAAAGTTTTCGATAATCGTCTTCACGGGATGGTTCCTTCTCAATTTCTTTTTCTTCTTTTTCTAAAAACTCAATTTCTGCATCCCCGATTTTTACAGTGTCACCATAATTCAGAACAGCTTTACTTTTCTTTCTTCCATTGACATGAATTACATTTTTTCCCTGAACAGCTCTGATAGTATAGTTTTTGCCATCATAAACCAGGTTCGCATGTAATTCAGCTACCAGAGCATCAGGAATAACCACATCGTTAGCTTCATCCTTGCCAATAGTGGTTAACTTTTTAAAAACATGATAAACCTTGGAAGATTTTCTGATTTTTATTTTTAAAACCGACATTAAAAGACTCCACTTATTCCGAAAACTCCACCACCGTCAACTGCCTGCACATCAAACCTTATAGAGCTTCCAGGAATAAATTTATTGTCAACACTCCTCCTGGAGGGTTTAAAGTTGATTACAGCATCAACCACACTGATTATCCAAAAACCTAAAAATGCTGCACCACTTCCAACCTGTAAATACTGAATCTGCCTTGCAGCACCAACTTCGTCATGAGGAACAAGACCTCTAGGGTATTTACTTCGCAGGTATGTGTAGGCACCAACACTTACAAGACCAGCAACCATTTGAGTCGAAGCAGCCAACCATCCCTTTATACTCTGACCATTTTGAAACTGGCCAATACCAAGGGGAAATAAATTAAAAATATAATAGTTCTGATTAAGAGTGATTGTCTGTTTTAAAACAGGAGCACTTTTTTTTAGTTCATCAAGTTTTTTCTTGCGTGCTAACTCCTCTTCAAGTTTCTTTTTAGCCATTTCTTCAGCCTGACGTTTCTTGATCTGAGACAATTTTTCATGAAGCTTCTTTTTTACCCCATTGAAAAACTCTATAGCTCCGGATGGAACAATTACAGGATCCAGAATATATGTTGGTCGTCTAGTCAGAAGAATTGTAAATGTTTGCGTAGCGTTATCTTTTTCAGACAGAAACCAGAAGGCCAGACCCAGAACGCGCAAAGCAGAAACTTCCTTTTCCTCATTGGTAAATTTACTTGAAGGAAACAGTAGTGGTCTCAGGAGCTTAATTACTTCCCTATGATTCCCCCCAAGAGCTTCCTGAGTAGCTTTCTTTAGTATCTGTGAAGATGACATAGCCCCCGACACAGCGCGAGGCTTTTCATGGTTTCCCCCATCAGCCTGGGTTTTCCCCTGGGCCATAACTAAAGACAAAAAAATTAATAACCACATTTTACGGTGCAACTCTAAACCAGTATTAATAAATCTGCAAGACAGATACTCATTTTACTCACCATGGTAGGAATTTTCCAATCCCAAAACATTTCAGTGCTCCCTGGTTAAAAATCTGAAAAACACATATTTGGCTTT
>JAFGWM010000011.1 GCA_016937155.1 Deltaproteobacteria bacterium | reverse complement strand
GAAATCTATACTCCCAAACCAGTCATGAATCTATAACATATAAGAAACATATAAATGATGAAACTGCGCAGTACCCATACAATTAATCAGGACAAAAAGCACAATAGCTTCATGCTATAATTTTATTTTTATATTTTCAATTATTTTTTATTTAAAAGATAATCACAGTAAAACTGCTGTACTCAGAATGAAACACTTCCGAATCCACTTACATCAGTATTCATTTTGGGAAAACTAAGTCTTCTGAGTATGTGATGTGCACATCTGGCAATTTTCTTGTTTCTGACACCATCAAGCTTAGCTGAAGTATAACTAACCCGGCCTTTTCTTCCTGAAATCTGGTAACTGATGTGAACTCTACCTGATGACGGTATACAGGAACCTGCAATCTTATTTATTACACTCTGATCAACTATGGAAAGAATCTGAGTCTGGGAGAGTTGTACATTATCAAGAGCATATACTTTTATTTCATCACCTGAAGAGCCATAGGATCCTGATGAATTTTTCATTCCACTGTGCCTTCGTCTGCGGCCTCTTCTGGATCTTGATCTTCTACCCTTCTTCTTTGTCACATCCTTCTGACCCTGAGCAATTGAAATTTCACTCTCGGTCTTGGCCCCTCCCCGCCTGCGCCCTGAAGAGGACTCAATAACAGTTTTGTAAAGTAAAAATGAAATTGCCACTGCAGCTATAAGAGAAATCCCAAGAATAAACGCAAGTTTCAATGTTCTGGATTGCCTTTTTTCTACAACTTCCGTCTGTTCTTCAGCCTGCTGCCTTCTTTTCAGTTCCATCCGCCGCTGAAGTTCGTACATGAACTCCTCAAAATCAGGGTGCTTATCCATAGGTTTTCTGAAACCAGTTTCGATATTCACAACAATGTGTGAGGGTAAAATAAGCTCTTCAATTGATTTTTCCCTTATTTCTCTTCCACTATATGGTCCATAATCAAGCCGACCTTTTTGAACCATATATTTCTTTTCCTCCTCATCCTCATCATGAAATGTATTCAGAAGATCAACCATAATAACAGAGGCTTTACTCTTTTTTCTCTTAACCAGTGAGTTGAGAATTTCTTCTCTCATATCCATGACAGTCTCAAACCGTTGGGTGGGTCTGGGCATAAGAGCTTTAGAAAGTACAACTGCAACATCTTCCGGTGTATCAGGTTTTAAATCAGGATTATGATCCGTGGTAGGTGGTTTTCCACTTATCAGATAATTCGCAATGGCTCCGACACTGTAAATATCAACATATTTGTTGAGGATATTACCCTTCAGGTGTGCTTCAGGTGCTAAAAATGCTCTGTCCTGCAGATTTACGTACGGAAGAATATCGGTGTGCTCCCTCAATGCAACCAGAATACCGAATTCCTTTAGCATTACCCTTCCCACACTTGATATTATGACATTTTTGGGATTTATATATCCATGGAAAAAATTACCATGCACTTCCCCTAGCATTCTAAGAATGTGACTAAGAATTCGTCTGGCCATATCCACAGGAGCCCCAAGAGGATAGCTTCTTGAAATTACATCATGAAGAGTTTCGCCTTCTATAAACTTCATGACATAGTAAGGGAGTTTCTTTTCAGGATCAACATAACCGGCACTTAAAGTCTCCACCAGATTTCGGTTTACAATTCCCACAAGAGATCTGTGAAGTTCCACCAGTTTATCTGCTCCGGCCCTGGACTTTTGTGCAAGGGATTCCAGAACGTGCAGTTCCACAAGAATCTGAGTTTCCCTTTCCACTGCCGTGTAAACATCACTCCAGTGATCTTTTCCTGTATACTCTATAATTTCAAAACGTTTCTCAACTAACAGACCTTTAGATAATCGGGGCATTTGGATACCTGTTCCGGAATTTTGATATTACCTGAAACCGAATGTATTCTACCTCAGTGTATAAACCTGAAGCAACATTTTATACAACATTGATTTTGATTCAAGCAAACAAACAGTATTAAACGTTGAAAACTGTTTTTGCTGTACAAATTCAATGATCTCAGAAGGATTTATTTTATGACAAACCAGGTTACCAGAAGATCTTTCCTTTCCCTGACTGTGGCATCCATCGGTATCAGTGCATTAAAATCATCCACAACTAATGCATCCACAATGTTCAGAGGAAATCCGCAGCATACATTTTACGGTTCAGGTCCATTGAGTGACAAACCGGAAATTATGTGGAAATATAAAATGGGTTCATTCATATCCCCGGTTAAATCCAAAAAGTGGAGTGGCACTGGCTGGACAGGTTCACCGGTTAATGATGAAAAATATGTTTATGTGGGAAGCCTTGATTCAAATTTCTATTGTCTCGATCGTTTCACAGGTAGTGTCAAATGGAAATTTAAAGCACATGCCATGTTTAAAAGCAGTCCTGCACTTTATGCCGGAAGAATTTTTACAGGAAATGTGGATAATCATTTTTACTGCATTAATGCAAAAAATGGTCAACTGCTATGGAAGTATAATTCAGGCCATGATCTTGATTCCTCTCCGGCAATCTACAACGGAAAAGTTTATGTAGGTTCAGAAGCAGGGTATATGCACTGTTTTGACCCTGTAAACGGAAATCTGATATGGAGAACTTTTCTGGGAGGTCTTGAAGGAGAACCTGGAAGCTGTGGAGTTGAAAGTTCCCCGGCATGTAAAAACAACAGAGTATACGCAACCAATTATACCGGTGAACTTTTTTGTCTGGATTCTGAAGATGGATCAATTATCTGGAAAGCAATCACAGGAGATGACACTGATGCAAGCTGTGTAGTAACAGACAATGCGGTTATAACAGCATCTGAAGACAAATATCCTTTTGTTCAGTCTTTTGATCTTAAAACAGGAAAAAAGAACTGGGAATTTGGAGGCTCATCCACAGGAGGTTTCTGGTCTTCCCCTGCAGTACATGAAAACTCCCTGTTTATCGGTGATAATAGAGGAAAACTTCACTGTCTGGATCATCGTAATGGAAAAACTCTCTGGAATTTCAAGGCAGACAGGGCAATATGGTCCAGCCCCGCTGTTGTTGATAAAAAGGTTGTTTTCGGAAGTTACGATTCACATCTATATTTCATTGATGCTTTTTCCGGAAAAAAAATCAGCCGCATAAGACTTCACGGAAGGGTTCTGTCCACCCCCTGTATAACTGATGGTTACATTTATGTTGGAACATCTGAAGGAATGTTTTATTGTCTCAGGTAAGGAAAGGAGATAATGAAATGGAAACTTATTTCTGCCCGCATTGTGAGGCTGTGCTCAACGAAAATGATGAGTCAGGGGTAGTTCTAAAAGGAAGGCTTAATGGTTCAGGATTCAGCGTTTCTTTCCAGGTTTCGGTTCCATCTCAGCTTGGAGTTTATGGAGCAACCTTTCCTGATTATATCGAAATAGACAGAGGGGTTTTAGTTGATTTTTGCTGTCCCCATTGTAATGGAGATCTCTCTATGGAGGAAGCCCCAAATCATGCATCCATTAAAATGAGAGATTCAGAAGACCGCTGGCGTTTTGTTTCATTCAACAGAGAATACGGAAAACATTCTAGTTTTCTGTTTGATGTTGAATCTCATGAGCTTATTGCAAGCTACGGTGAACATCAGCAGCAGTATAAAAATGATTTTAACAAACCACTGAACTTTTTCGGCGTTTAATTTTCGGAGTAAGTATGCCCCTTGTCAGTACAATTACAAAAACACTTCAGGTGAAAATTGTTTACTATGGTCCAGGTCTGTCGGGTAAGACCACAAATCTTGAACAACTTAATAAAATTCTTTCAAAAGACCGCGCCGGCGAATTAATGAGTCTTGATACCAAGGGTGATCGTACTCTGTTTTTTGACTGGATGCCTTTAGACCTAGGTAAGATTAGAGGATTTGATGTCAGAGTTCAACTTTATACGGTTCCCGGTCAGGTGAGATATAACAAGACAAGACAGCAGGTTTTAAGGGGAGCTGATGGAATAGTTTTTGTTGCAGACAGTCAAAAGGCTGCGTCCGAACAGAATGTTTACAGTCTGGGAAACCTTAGAGACAATATGTCTGAAATGGGTATTGATATCGAGGACATACCAATGGTTATCCAGTGTAACAAGAGGGACCTCCCGGAAACGATGTCAACAAGAGATCTGGCTATACTACTTAGAGCTGAGCATCTGCCATTTATTGAAGCCGTTGCACATCAGGGAAAAGGCGTTATGGAAACTCTGCGCCTTATTACCAGACTGACTATGAAAAATATCCAGAAATATCTCAGTCCGAGCAGATTGATTAATCTGAAAGAAGAAAAGGATGCGTCACTCGATGGTGATTCACTTCTTGAAAAAATAATGGCCAACAAAGAAGTTTCTCAGGAAATGGCAGAGGCAGAAAAAGAGGATCAGGAAAAACTAAGATCTGAATCCTCACAATTGGCTGACAATGAAACCATTGCTCCTTCTCCCGAATCTCCAGTTGTTCACTCAGAAGAAGAGGATTTTGATGTAGAATATGAATCCAGGGAAGTAACTCCAGTACCAGAGAAAACTCCTCCTGAGGAAAATTCTGCCCTGTCCCCTGGTGATGAGGTTACTCCACAGCCGGAAGTATCACAAACAACTCCCCCCCAAATGACTATTGAAGCTGAACCATCTGATGAGGAGGAGAATTTATCAGTGAGAACATCAGAATTCTCTAGGACTGAAATTACCCCGGTACCTGAAAATTCAAAATCAGGCGAAATCGTGATGAAAAATATCGAGGATGTTCAAATTGCATCTGTGGATAAAACTGAAGGGAATTCAGATGAGTTATCCATAAGAGTCAAAGCTCTTGAGCTTGAGAATGAGCAGCTTCAGAGGGAAATATCCAGTTTAAAATCAGAAATTTCCTCACTTTCAAACTCCATGTCAAAAGTTGGACGCTTAATGATTGAACTGGGAAATCATCTGATGGGATAATCAGAAAGACTTTCTTGCAACAAATAAACGGTTGACAAACAAGGGGGAAGTAAATGGAAGAGTGAGAAGCTCATCCAAAAAGAGTGAATGACCTGCACTGGGTACAATTTTCAGATAAGGCAAAAACGCTGTAACCACAAACATAAATGGTAGTGTCTCAATATATTTCAGACCCTGTTCATCACAAAGTGTTTTGAAAAAGTCTGTATTCACTTCATTTATATGATGCCCTTTTCCCTTATGAATACCTATAAAACCGGCAAGATCGTCCCAAAATGAATTGGAGGATGATGCGATAAAAATACCACCTGGTTTAAGAACTCTTTTTACCTCACTGAAACATCGTTCAGGGTGGTCAAGATGTTCAATAACTGCAAGTGCGGTAACGACATCAAAAGAACCACTGTTTATCCCCTCAGGAAGTGCTTCCACATTTCCCTGCAGAACATTTAATCCATTTTTCCGGGCTGTTTCCACAAGTTCCGGAGAATATTCAACTCCAGTTGCAGTACCAGGAAGACCTTCTCTTATTATTTCCTTCAGAGTCAGACCATCTGCACAACCAAGATCAAGCAAAGCGCCACCCTTCATTGAGGGAGCAGCATTCACCGCTGCAAGAGCCCTTACTTTATACCTGTACACAAACTCAGACCTGTTCAGTCTTCCTTTAGCATTGTCCATTATACCGGAATCTTTCATTTTACCTCAATGATCAGATGAGCGCCGGATTCCTGCAGTGTTCTGAAGATGGCATCATTAACTGTATCACCCCTCTCGAGAATATCGGCATAAAGTTTTTCGAGATTCCTGTATTCATCAAATTTTGTGCTGAACTCATCAAAATTCATTTTTTTTACAACAAATTGATTCCAGGTTCCATACTCACCAAACTCCCTTTTGCCGACCTCAGAATCAAACCGGCTTAAGTACCCCTTGAACTCATCAATCAGGATTGTCTGTTCCATAAATTTTACCTCCACGCCCAAAATGGGGAATCATCAACTCAACCACAGAATGCTAAACCAATAAAAAGTTCGCGTCAATGATTCTTATGGCAACTTTTTTCTATATTACAGTGTTAAGTGAGATTGTGCTGCTCAGTAGTATTTTCTTACTCTAACCTGAGTCGCAAGTTTTGAAGAATATGATGCAAGTTTATCCAGTTCATCAGAATTATAAGGTTCAACTGAATTCCATGAATCGTCTATGATATTTCCTGGTACAAAATTTTGAATAACCCATAACGGAACCACATCAAGAGTTTCACAAAGTTGATCAATTACTTTAAAATTCCATATTGTTGGAACAGCTGTGGTTCTGACTTCAAATTTAACCCCTCTGGACATGAGTATCTCAAGGGACTTAAGAACTTTTGAAAATTCTCCACGCCCACCAGTGGCTAGAGAATAAAGCTCTGGAGAGGATTTTATATCCATGGCGACATAATCAACCTTGTCAATCAGTCTTTCCAGTAACCGGGGAAACATTCCATTTGTGTCCAGTTTCACCAGAAGGTTGAACTTTTTCACTTCATCTATAACGCTTTCAAGCTCAGGATTCATCAGAGGCTCTCCTCCGGTGAACGCAACACCTGAAATAAAACCAGAACGTTTCTGAATAAACTTTACTACGTCATCCCCGGATAGTTGAGGCTGCTTCTCAATTAAAGGCTCAAGGACAAGATCAGGGTTATGACAGAACGGACACCTCAGATTACACCCTGAAGAAAAAACAGTTGACGCTACTATGCCTGGAAAATCTACCAGAGTTGTTCCCAGTATGTGGGTAAACAATTTATCCCACCAGCTTCATAAATTCGCCGGAGCTTATCCTCTTGTCATTTCCCTCCATAAGATGACGCTTTGAAAACTCCAGTCTCTTTCCATCATTCCAGTTCTGCAGAGGCCTGTAATATCCTACAACTCTGGAATACACTTCTGTTTCAATAGCTCTTATTAAAGTTGTGTTGCTTGTTTTCATATTCCCCTCCCGATTGGTTGATCCAGAATCCGGTATGATCCATTTTCCATTTCTGCAATTTCATTTGCACCTACTTCCACATCAGTACCCATCTCTTCAAGCTCACTGTCAGTATGCGGATATGGACACTGAAAATGCTTTCCGCTGATGTAACCATGAACAGGACATATTGAAAAAGTTGGAGTTATACTGAAATATGGAAGTTTGAAGCGAGTCACAACAGCTTTCACCAGTTCCCTTACACTGGATGGATCTTCAATTGCCTCACCAAGATAAAGATGAACAACTGTTCCTCCGGTGAACAGCGTCTGTAAATCATCCTGATGTTCAAGTAATTCAAATATATCCATTTGCTCCTGAGCACTCACATGTACTGAATTGGTATAATATGGCACACTGTCACTACCCTGCGCAAAAATTCCATCAAATAATTCCGCATCCTTGCGTGCCAGGCGATAACTGGCACCCTCAGCAGGTGTAGCCTCAAGATTATAATAATTTCCGGTTTCATCCTGAAAGTCACTGAGCTTATCCCTCATATAATTAAGAACCTTAATCGACCATTCCCTCGACCCGGCTTCAGTAATCGGAGCTCCTTTGAAATTCACAGCAGCTTCATTCATACCAATGATTCCGATTGTGGAGAAGTGATTCGCCCACCATGTTCCGAATCGCTGTTTAACTGTTGAGAGATAATTGGTTGTATAAGGGAAAAGTCCCCGGTCTGTCAGTTCTTCAACAACTGTTCTTTTTATTTCCAGACTCTCCCTGGCTTTTTCCATTATGTCATCGAGGCGAGAGAAGAAATCCTTTTCACTTGTACTAAGAAATGCAAGACGAACCATATTTACTGTCACTACGCCAATACTTCCGGTCTGAGGATTCGCCCCAAAGAGACCACCACCTCTGCTTTTGAGTTCCTTGGTATCAAGTCTCAAACGGCAGCACATTGATCTCACATCATCCGGATCAAGGTCAGAATTTACAAAATTGGAAAAATAAGGAATACCATACTTCCCTGTCATTTCCCACAGGGGAACAAGATCCGGGTTGTCAAAATCAAATTCCTTATGAATATTATATGTGGGAATAGGGAAAGTAAAAATTCTCCCCTGTGCATCACCCTTACTCATCAACTCAGCCATTGCACGATTGATAAGATTCATTTCCTCCTGAAACATACCATATGTCAAATCATCTATTGACTCACCGCCAATGACCACAGGAGAATCTGCAAGTGCCGGTGAAGGAGTAAGATCCATGGTGATATTTGTAAAGGGTGCCTGAAAACCAACCCTTGTTGGGACATTCAGGTTAAAAATAAACTCCTGTAAAGACTGTTTAACTTCAAGGTAGTCTAACCCATCAAACCTTACAAAGGGTGCCAAAAGCGTATCGAAATTGCTGAATGCCTGAGCTCCGGCTGCTTCACCCTGGAGTGTATAGAAAAAATTAACTATCTGCCCGAGTATTGTTCTGAAATGCTTTGCCCCACTGCTTTCAACTTTTCCGGAAACACCACCGAAGCCTCTCTGAATAAGATCCTGCAAATCCCATCCCACACAGTATGGTCCCAAAACTCCCAGATCATGAATATGCATATCTCCATCAGTATGTGCACTTCCTATATAATCGGGATAGATGTGCTCCAGCCAGTATTTTGCCACAACGCTGGAAGAAATATGAAAATTAAGACCCTGAAGGGAATAATTCATGTTTGAATTTTCCCTGACTCTCCAGTCCGCCCTTCCAAGATAATCATCCACAACATCCTTTACATAGGTTTTCAGTTCAGGATTGGATTTTGATTGTCCTGACTCAAAAAGTTCAGCTTCTTCTGAATATCCCTGTTCTCTGAGAATTGAAATTACCGTTGATTTTACTATGGATACTGATGGTATACTTCCGTTTGAAAAATATCCGGAGTATAAATATGAGTCAACAAGTTCAAGCACTTCATCACTATAAATGCCAACTTTTTGAAGGCTTTCAGATATGTCAGTTTTCTTGTACTCCTCAAAGGAGCCATCGGAATTTCTCACCAGCAGGTTCATGGATTTTTCCTCTATGTTCATTTCTGGACTAAATCATTTTTTTAGCAAATTGGATTAAACGAAATCCAGACTGATAATTTTCATGACAAAATACATCAACTGTTAATTACCGGAAAAACTATGTTTTTTGTGGAGCGGAAACTTTTTGATCAACTCTTATAGTTATTATATAGATAATAAAAAATTAAAAAATTAAATCTCAGAGCCTCAGACCATTTTACAATATTTTTTTTAAAACATAGAGTTAGAGTTTGATTAAATTTTTGTTTGTTTAAATTCCTTGATATACCTGAGAATAATTTTCAATTTTTTATTATTTTTTGGAAAAACCTCTTTCATTCAAAGAGATATACATTATGGGCGAGTGCAAGGACAACTTGTGTCAAGCTGATTTTTCTCTTGACATCATTCAGTTTAACACCTGAGATTGTGATCAAGTAAAAAGATCTTTAATTATTGGATCTGATAATAGTTTACATAATCCACTGAGAAGTAATGTTTTTTTGGAATTCTTACTCTAAATCCATAAAAGGTTACTTATAACTTAGGGATGATCGCATGTTCATGTGCACAGGAGTGAAAATGGAACAGGATATCAATTTAAATCGAATTTTAAAATTTTCTAAAATACTTGATAACAAAGGAATAGAGTTTGCTATTATCATTCAAAATGCTGATATGTACTATTTCACAGGAGTTATATTTCAGGGCTATCTTGTTATACAAAGAAATGGAGAATACTCTCTTCATGTAATAAAACCCTATGAACGTGTAAAACTTAAAAGTGATCTGAGTAATATCAACTCTATCAGATCCATTAAAGATCTGTTCACTTTTTTTAAAAAAAATTGGGAAAACAGATCTCTTACTGCCGGTATGGAACTGGATATAGTTCCCTATTCCACAGTTGAGTATTTCAAAAAGAATACTCACAATATCAACTATATAGACATATCCAGAGAGATACGGACCCTTCGAAGTGTAAAGGATCCATCAGAAATACAGATGATCTCACAGGCCGGAAAAATTCTTGCAGATACTTTTTTAGAAATTTCTGATTTTATTAAACCTGAAATAACAGAACTGCAACTTGCTGCTCATATAGAGCAATTCATGAGGCTTTCAGGACATCAGGGGTTTCTCAGAGTAAGAAAGTTCAATATGGAAATATATTACGGCTCTCTGGGAAATACACAGACTGTGAATTACCCTACTCTTTTTGACGGGCCTGTGGGTAACACAGGACTTTATGAGGCTGCTCCATACTTCAGTGGAAACGTTGTTATTAAAAAAGAGGATACAGTTATGGTGGACATAATGGCCGGATATGAGGGATATATGGCAGATGCCACAAGAACATACCATCTTGGTCCTGAAAATCTGGTATTAAAGAAAAGACATGAGTTTTGTGAACTAATCTCTGATATGGCAAGTAAAGAGATGAAGCCTGGAGCAATTCCCTCCGAAATATATTTTAAAAGTCTGAAGATGGCTGAAGAATATGGTTACACTGACAATTATATGGGGTACCAGTCAAATCAGGTCAGATTTCTCGGTCACGGTCTGGGACTTGAAATAGATGAGTTCCCTGTTCTGGCAAGGGGTTTCGATTCTCCACTTGAAACAGGTAATGTAATTGCAGTTGAGCCTAAACTGTTTTTTAAGGATGGCAGTGTGGGAATAGAAAACACTTTTGAAGTAACCACGTCTGGTGGAAAAAACCTTATTCCCCTTGACAATAAGATATTTTTCATCAACTAAGTATTCATGGACAGTTCTTCTATTTTTACACTTCTTAATGATCGTTACGGGGAAACAATTGCGAAAACTGCTGTTTATCCCCGACATACCGGTGTTCCCAACCAGTGTCAGGGAAAAGGTACTCACAGCGTTGCAAATAGTGAAAAAGTTACATTTTACCTTGTTATCGATGAAAATAATGTGGTTGAACGTTGTTTCTTCACTGCCAGTGCAAGTGCCATAGCCATTGCCTCGTCTGAAGCAATCTGTAATCTGACTGAGGGGATTCACCTTAATATGCTTCATAGAGTTGTAACTGAGGACAGTATAAATTCTTTTCTTGATAATGAAATTCCTGATAGTGATTATCTGGGTCTCCTCCTTGCTCTGGAGGCTTTTAATAATGCCCTTTTAGACTCAATTACTGTTTCCAGAGAGCCATGGAAACGCTACTACGTCAGAACAAAATGAAAAAAGAAATCTGGGCTATATTTGTAATTCTTGGAATAATTTTCAGTGCTATTTTTCTGTTCAGTGTACTCAATAAAAGAAATCCAGCTCTAAGGAAAAGTAAAAATCGTGCAAGAATCAGAATTGCCTGTGGCAACATATCTGAGAGATCGTCGGAGTTTAAAATCCGCTTCACTTCTGGAGTGTGCAAACTTGAAATGAATTCTTTGAGTCCAAAGGCACAGAAAAAAATAATTACCTGTCTGGATGCTTCCGACAGTAGAACGGCACTTTTTTGTGCCAGTGAAGTTTTTTGCAAAGAGAATTCTCATGTCGGTTGTCTCCTGAAAATGCAGTTAATGGCAAAAACCGGTGAAAAACGGGATAGAGACTATGCACTGGGAATACTGGCATCAGAATGTGAAACCACTCATCCTGAAAGTTGTCAGGCACTGAGTGACACTGTGGCTGTCATGTCTCCGCATCAGGTATTGCCTGCAGCCTTTCGGACTCTATGTGTTAAGGGTGTTACCAGATACTGCAATGTACTTTCCAGAAATATCTTTCTTGAAAAATGCGTTATGGAAGATATTGACAGTTGTGCAAAGGAAACAAATGATGCTTTTCAAAACTATTTTTCCTGTGAAACCGGAAACAGTGTAGGTTGTTCCATGTATTTCCGGAATCTTACCGGGCTGGAGTGGTCTTCATACAGTCTGATATCATCAGAAGGTTTATCTGATATGTGTGTAACAGGCAATAGTGAGGGTTGCTATGAACTTGGCCTGAGACTGAAAAATTCAAAATTCCTCGAAACAGCATGTAATATGGGAAGTGAACGTGGTTGTTTGAAAATAGTCTCACTTCCTGATATACCGGAACTGAGAAAGACTTTTTTAATTCATCAGTCGTGCATGTCCGGCAATACTTCTCTTTGCACAAACACTTTACACTGACCCTTTGAATATACAGCAAAGCACAAGATAGTAGATCTAACGCAAAAGCAAAAAAGGGGATCACCAGAAAAAATAAAATGAACTAGACCGCTTCATGAATAATACGATACTAAAATTTGTTAATTACAGGTAGCCAGTCAGTCAGGGGTGTTTTGCTGACTCCCTGACTACCTGAAATAGATTGTTTATATAACAACACCTTGGCTCAACTAACGTGGGCACCGCTGTAAATTTTAAATTCCCCCTGCAAATAACTTTATTAAAATCTAATGGAATCCTTGAGTCTTCTGGCTTTTTCCAGCCCCTGCTTCCATCCTATCTGCATAGAGAGGTATATTGCCTTTTCCAGATGTTCTAATTTTGCCGGATCCATTTCCACAACAGCAAGACTAGCTTCTGCCGCACTAAGTCTGTCTCCAATATTCTGAAGATACTCCACCGCCTGCATAAGATGAATCAGAGCATCGGATTTTCTATCCATTTCCATGAAAAATCTTCCAAGCAGATAGTGAATTCTGCCTAATGCAAGTTTCCACTGAGGCAATCTGGAATCTATCATATTCACAGACTGCATAAGAATTTCAATTGCTTCTTCCTTTTTATTTCCACTGAATTCAAGCTCTGCCAGTCGCAGAAACAGCCTCCAGAAATCATCCGGTGGCTCTTTTAGGGACATAATTCTTTCCATACCATCTCGAAGCATTTGGGCACCTTTTTCGTACCTCTGCCTTGAAATTTCAATTGAGCTCAAATCAAAAAAAACTTTATAAATCAATTCTGGTTTTTGAGTTTCATTTGCTTTTCTCGCAGCCCTGTTTATCAGGGCACCAGCTTTTTCCTTATCCGACTGACCATTTGGATTTGAAATTGTAAGCCTTGCAAGTGAACTTAAAATCGCAGCTTCACTTTCAGGGGAATCTTCACAAAAGAGCAGACCTTCTTTCAGAATATTTTCTGATTCCAGATACTGACTGGTATATCTCAGGACATCACCCAGTTTTAAACTCAAACGGATAAAGTTTTCTGGCCCATGCCCCTGAAGAGTTGAAAATCTTGATATTTCAAAAGCACTTCGATAAAAATCAACAGCACCAGGATCATCAAGGCATTTTTCGCAGTGATCCCCGGCTTCCTCACATAACCAGAAAGCCTCATCAAGTTTGTTGCATTTCAATGTGTGATACGCGATTTTTAGAGTTGAAGCACCATTATTAAGAAGAAAATTACGTATAATATCATTGAGCTTATACTGAAGTTCCATTGTCATACTTGATGTTACAAGTTTGTTATAGATCGGATGAGAAATCTGGATTTCCAGAGCATTTATGTGATTTATATATCCCCTTCTCACTAAAAGAGATATTGCATTTTCAGTATCTTCAGTTTTACCCTCAGTCTCATAAACCAGTTTAAGTGGAACAATCTTTCCGTACAAAGAACTGAGCTGCATAATTCGCAATGCCGCGCTGGGAAGTCTCCTTATTCTCAAGGTCACTATATCAGCTAAACTGCTACCCACCTCACTGCCACCTTCCATGATAAGGTGTATACCCTCAATGAGATGAAGTGGCAAACCGAAAGAGTTGGAAAACAGTTTTTCAAACAATCCATGCCAGGAATCGGTTTTCCTGCTTATAGTTTGAAGTATTACCGGTTTTAGAGCCTCATCATCCAGTCTTGTGAGAACTACAGATTGAGAACTTTCATTGGGAACAATGAATGATTCCTCAGTGGTGAGAATTACCTTTACCGGAAAACCCGAACTGTTTGTTATCAGTCGATCAATAAAAATCCTTGAAGGATAATCATATTCATCAATGTCATCAAATAAAATGATCGCCGCTTTTTGAGATGCTGCTGCCATGACAACTCTTATGGCACTTGTTATAATTTCCCTAAGTTTAACAGCTCTTTCAACAGGAATGTCAGGAGCACTTGAATCAAGGAGTTTATAAATATGCTGATAATCATCTGGCTCCAGCCTCATCCCTGAGAGTTTTTCCTTTATTTTCTCAAAGGAACAATCCTGATCAAGTTCCAGAATATTTCCAATCAGAGTTTTCACAGGATACCATGGCATTCTGCATAGTGATGGATCAGGATAACATGCGTATTTCAGCACACTGTCGGAGTCAATGGCACCAATTATGTATTCCGCCAGAGATGTTTTGCCAATCCCTGTAATTCCACTTATCTCAAGCACCACTTTTTCACTGTACAGAAATGATGTTATTTCATCAATTTCTTTCTCTCTACCAATAAAAATAGGCTCCAGAGCTTTTTCTCTTACAAGAAGCTGTTGAATTGTCCTAGTACTCTGGCTCACAACGGCTTTAGATTCAGGTAATACAGTGTTTTCTTCTTCTATCTTTTCAACTTCAGCAGTGGTGCTGGCAAGATTGGTACCACAGTTAGGACAGAATTTACATGAACTTTCCAGTGAATACCCACAGATGGTACACTGAAAAACACCGGATGCTTCATCATATGTCTCCAGTAGAAGATTCTTGAATTCTATAGCGCTTTGTGGGCGTTCATCAGGATCCTTGGCAAGGACTTTTTTTATCAGCAAATCAAAAGCAAAAGGAATCTCTTCATTTTTTACACTGACAGATTTAATCTCTTCTTCAAGATGGGCTCTTAAAACATCAAAAATAACTTCACCGGTGAAAGGCACATCACCAGCAAGCATTTCAAAAAGTATAATCCCCACTGAGTAAAGATCGCTTACTTTTGAAGCCTGCTTTCCTCTGATTACTTCGGGAGCCATATATTCAGGAGTACCGAAAAGTTCTCCATGCTTGGTCAGTTTAAGGTCATTATTCTCGCTCTGCCTGGCGATACCAAAATCAACCAGTTTAATGAAATCCTCACCACTTCTGAGGGAAATAATCATAACATTTTCCGGTTTGATGTCTCTATGAATTATCCCTTTTGAATGAGCTTCGTCAAGAGCTGATAAAATCTGAGAAATAATTTTTATAACCCTGGACAGAGGAAGTTTTCTTTGTGTCTCCAGTATCTTTGCCAGTGATTTACCACTTATGAATTCACTTACAATATAGGTAAAACCTGTGGATGTTGTGGTGGAAGTGATAATTGAAAGAATATTGGGATGATTCAAACTTCCGGCGGCAATTGCCTCCTGCTTGAACCGTTCAACAAATCTTTCATCAGTGTGAAAAGATGGCTTAAGAATTTTAACAGCCACACTTGAACCCAAATCAACATGCACACCACGATATACCCATGCCATGGCTCCTTCATCAATGTACTGCTCTAGCCGGTATCTTTTTTCAAAAATGACACCGGTTAGATTATCGCCCTCATAAAGCTCTTCTTCCATCAGATTGGAGCCACACTCTGCACAAATTCTCTGGCCTTCCATTGATGGAAGATGGCAATTGTTACATATTGTAAAAAACACTTTTAAAACTCCGGTGTTGGAATCATTCTTTTTATATTGAGCAACAATTATTAATGTTAATTCAATAAAAATCAATAAAAAAGAAGTATTATCTATACTGTGGTGAAATAAAAATGCAATAATTATCCACCATATGCAGTTATTTATTCTACCTGAAAACCTTAAATTAAAATATTTTCAACCTTAATCATAATTTTGAACTATTTTATAGTAGGTTTATATTTCAGTAAAAATAATAAAACAACTTTTTTGGGTATTTTTTACCCACCGAGAAGAATTGCCTCGTGAATTATGCCAGTTACAAATTCTCCTGAAAGAAAAATATTATAAGCAATTGTATTAATTGATTTATTCAACACAGACAAAAAACTGTGTTTTTTATTATTGGCACAATTACTGCATATATAAAGAGCTGGCAGATAATTCAGTTTAACTGATTAATATGGAGACCAAGGTATTGTTGACTGACATCAATCGTGAAATATGGTCAAGTAAAAATCTCTGTGATTCCTGCGCTAAAGGCAGCAGATGCTCCGGCAGACCCGACAATGGCATACCCATTCATTTCTGCAATGATTTCATAATGAAAGATTTAACTGAAGAGTCTCCTCACAATCAAAATTATGAAAGGCCGAATGAGACAACTTATTTGGGACTATGCGAAAACTGCGAAAACAAAAAGCACTGTCAACTTCCGAGACCTCAGGGAGGAGTGTGGCATTGTGAAGAATATTTATAACGTGTTACAGTAAATATAGAATTTTTTTAATCTTAGTGTAACTTACTGTCGATTTATTTTAGATTTTACTTGTTGATCATCGGAGTCAATCAGGACAAAGCATATGATATTTATGAATAAAGCCAGTGAAAAACCTGAATGGAAAATAATAATTGGAATGCTCGAAAAATTCGATCTGGTTCTTCTGAATCGAATAATGAGACGAATGTTCATACATCTCTACAAACATGATGTCCACGATATATTGGATCTCATGAAAGAACTGGAGCCCTATGATGATGCCAATGCGTCAAGACTTTACTCCAATATGCCGCTTCCAAAAATAGAAAGATCTACCCTTAGACGCATTATGAAAGAGGTTTTTTCAATCGCTGCAAACGTTCTGCCAGAGGAAGAGATAAATAATCTGGTCAGCATCTGGCTCGCCCAGGAAAGATCTCGTTTCCTTTCCATTGCTTGTGAAAATGAAAATCTTCAGTTGGATGAACTGAAAAAAGTACTAATAAAGTTTTTCACTATTCCGAGAGAAGAACATTTCATGTCATCCAATGACTTTATTAACATTAGAGTGTCACTTATAAAAAGATTTCTGAGCGATCATCTTAAATATATAAACATTGCTAAAAATTATATACTTGTAAGGGATTTTTATAAACTCACACCTTCAATAATCGGACCTTTAAGAGGCACAGGCAGATTAGGTGGAAAAGCTGCAGGACTTATCCTAGCGTCAAAAATTATTGAAAAGAAACAGTCTGAATATGAAGCTCTCAAGGATGTCACAACACCAAGAAGCTGGTTTATAACATCTGATATAACAATAAATTTTCTTCACTACAATGCTCTTGAGGAAATGGTAAGCCTGAAATATGCTGAACCCGAACAGATATGTGCTAGTTATATAATGCTGAAACAGCTTTTTAAAAACAGTTTTTTTCCACAGGAAATTGTGGATCAACTTCAGCATATGCTTGAGGAAATAGGCAACAAACCTGTTATTGTAAGAAGTTCAAGCCTTCTTGAAGATAGTTTTCAGGCCAGTTTCAGTGGAAAATACAAGAGTCTTTTTCTTGCTAACTCGGGTAATATGGATGATCGCCTTGGAGCTCTTTTGGATGCAATGGCAGAAATTATGGCCAGTGTTTTCAGTCCTGATGCCATTGAATATAGAAAAAACATGCAGCTTCTTGATTTTACTGAACAGATGGGCCTACTCGTACAGGAAGTGGTTGGATCAAAGGTTGGAGACTACTTTTTCCCACTCTATGCAGGTGTGGCATTCAGTTACAATGAATTCAGGTGGAGTCCAAGAATTGAACGCGAGGACGGCATGGTAAGACTCGTTGCAGGTCTGGGCACAAGGGCTGTTGACCGTCTGACAGATGACTATCCGGTACTTGCCAGTCCTGGGAAACCGGGGCTGAGAGTAAACATCACCCGTGAAGATCAGTTAAGATATTCCCAGAAATACATTGATGTTATAAATCTCAGGACAGGACGTTTTGAAAGTATATCCTTAAAAGAAATTGTCTCTGAATATGGTGATCAGATTGAAGGTATTTCAGATATTATTTCAATAGATGAAGATGGTGAGCTCAAGCAGGTGGTTCCCGCTATTTGGGATTCATCTTCCACTGAAAATATACCAACGTTCAATGGACTGCTGGATGACAAAAAATTTATGGAGAAACTGCGTGCAATGCTTAATGCACTGGAAGATGCCTATCAGTGTCCTGTGGATGTTGAATTTGCCTCAAACGGAAGCAAACTTTACCTTCTACAATGCCGTCCACAGGGACAATGGGGTAAACAAAGCCCTACATCTCTTCCTGAAAATATCCCCGATGATAATATCATTTTTACTGCTGACAGATATGTTACTGACGGTGTGGTTGATGATTTCCACCATATAGTTTATGTGGACCCTCTTGCCTATTCAAACCTTTCTTCAGAACGGGAAATGCAGCAAATTGCCAAAGCTGTAAGAACCCTTAATCAGCGCCTTCCACCACAGGATTTTATTTTAATGGGACCCGGAAGGTGGGGCTCACGTGGTGATATAAAACTTGGAGTCCAGGTTACGTACAGTGACATAAATAACACAAGTATGCTTATTGAACTTGCCAAAAAAGATGGCGATTATATGCCGGAATTGTCCTTTGGAACTCATTTTTTCCAGGATCTCGTTGAAAGCCGTATTAAATATCTTCCAATTTATCTTGATGAAAATTCAGGATTTCTCAACATGGAATATATAAATTCCCAGACCAATTTTCTTTCTCAATGGGCTTTGGAATTTGCTGATTTATCTGATGTAATTAAAGTAATTGGTGATAGAAATACCGACATTTCAATGAAAATAGTAATGGATGGATCATCTGATTTCGCAATGGGATGGCTCGTTCAGAACCGTCAGGGCTAAGTCAGGTTTAATTATTCCGGTATCACTTGAATATCTCCGTAAAGTTTGATTTTCATCGTCCGATGAGTGTTACAGTTACGGAGTTATCAATGATTGATGAACATCAGTTCAACATAAAACAGCTTTTCAACATTCTGAAAGATTGCGGGCTGGAAATTCCATCTTCAGACAGAGAAAAAAATTGCACTGAAAATGTTGATTTCGATGAAGATGCTGTGATAATTCCCATATCAACTTATAGAAAACTCAGAGACGGTAAATTCGAGGAACTGGAAAATCCACCACAACCGGACAACAACCATCCACTGTGAAATATATAAATATTTACTAATTTTCCAAAGTAATGTTATGAATCCATAAGGTTGATAAATGATTCAACACTGTCGCCATGAATCTCTTTCAATGGCTGAAAATAAATCTCTCCATATGTGGTATCTATTCTGCTGGCACCAAGTTTTCCTGAAAACCTGCATTTTGGACAGTAAAACAGCTTGATATGCATTCTTGAAAAACCCTCACCAAGTTTTTCAACACCAACAAGTGCATATGGATGTTCATTTGTTACTGCAGAAATAACTCTGCTTTCTGCCTCAAGAGCATAATAACACTCGGTAAATTTAAGTGGAACACCACAGTGGCGACAACTGGTAACACCAAAACTACTCTTTAAAAAAGCAAATCCCATTAGTGCCACAAGCCCTCCTGATGTGAATAATGTCCAGGAAGGCGGAAGTTTATACTGTGGGTGATAAATAGTCTGGGGATAGAACCCTAAAAATATAACTCCTGCAGAAATAATAAGCACCGAAAGACCAATTAAAAACCTGATGTAATGTATTCCAAGAGTTGTGTATCGTTCCTCGTCTTCTAATTCCGGATCAGGATTTCCTGGATAAAGCATCTTCACACTCCTCCTAATAACATGGGATTTAATATTACTATAGCCAGTATTGCATTCCTCTTTATTTTTTCAGTACATCAAGATTGTATAGTCAGATAGTTATATAATCTGGCGTCTGGTGAGAACAGCCACTCCAAGAAGCACCATCATAAAGAAAATTCCTCCTGAGGTTTTTGATGAACCTGCATTCGAACATGAACAACCATCATCGTTTGAACCACCATCGTCTGTAACACACTCACCGTTTGTGCATGTACCTTCGCTGCAGGCAGTCACAACCATCTCATAGCAGCCATCAGTGCCCATCGTACAAACCCAGCTACCGGATGCATCATCACTACAACCGATTGTTCCTTCTGCACATTCATCAGTACATTCAGTCTGACACTCGCCATCGACGCAGAACATACCATCATCACACTGAATTTCCTTGTATTCGAAACAACTGTCACCGTCAAATGTTTCAGCGCATCTTAGTACAGTATCACCGGATTCACCACACATACTTTCACCGGGTACGCACTCATCTTCGCATGCTGTAACAGCGACACAGTCATACCAACCCTGATTGGATACATATCCACATTCCATTCCATCTTCAGCACAATCATAAGCCACAAGATAGTCTTCATCGCAGTATATTGATACGTTACCCTGACACTCACCATCATAGGATATATCACCACAACCACCATCAGGTGGTATACAAATTCCACCCTGACATTCGCGATCAGTGTCACATTCAATGTTGATTGCATCCATGCAGGAATCGCCGTCGCCTTCTTCACTGCATACCCATCTGGAATCACCATCACAGCCATACTCTCCGATAACGCAATCATCAGTACAGTCTTCTCCACCACAGGTACCATCAACACAATCCATGTTTTCGGGACAGTCTATAGTGATTTTATCCATGCAAATATCGCTGTCATTCTGACCACAGATCCATCTGCTTCCATCTTCATTACATCCTGTATCACCCAGTGAACAGTCATTTGTACATCCGTCACACACATAAGCGCCTTCACAAAGATAATCAGGATCCTCTGCTGTGGAATAAGCGGTTCCTGCAGGTCTGGATCTTGTTGTACAATGGATAGCTCCACCCCATGTAATAACTTCATCACTTGTGATACCAACAATCTCAACTCCGGACAATGCACCCTGAATTGCTGCTTCAGCCTCAGCTTCAACTGCAGTATCATCTGAATATACCGGCATGAGATATTTTGAGTTAAGACGAAGTCCGTTTGTATAAGTTCTCCAAATACGGCCATAACTGTCAGATGTTGGATCCGGCATCGGGATTCTGATTACATTAATCTCATCACCATTGGAATTTGTCATCGAACCTAGAAGAGCTGCATTCTCGTCCATTACAGCCTTGTTGGCAGAGTCCTGAGTAGTAGTAAAATCCCCCACTAAAACAGTAGTCGGATTAGCAAGAATGAAGAACATATCAATATGGCCGGTACCCTCACCACTAAGAGGCTGAAGGTAAGTAACATTCACACAGCCAAAATAATCTAAAAGAATTTCATTTAACTCATCAGTGGTTTTTTCATAGTTTTCGTCAAGAAATGCTTCAGTGGTATAACAACCGCCTATTCCATCAGCTAGGAGATTTCCACCTTCAAGATAAATATCAGGACGATAAACATTCATTGAATCCATATCACCCAGTTTTGAGGGAACGCTGTCATCGTTTATACGATCCGGGTAATAATGTGGGTCATTTATAACGACTTCATTGGATGCATTAATGAGATAATATGGACCAAAATCCACAACCCATATGGAATCAAGTCCACTATCATAATAGGGGGTAGTGTAAACATAGTGTTCTGTGTCTGCCAAATCCACAAAATGAACATTCTGCATTGTTGTAGAACCTATCTCTGATTCAAGGACTGTCTGAGCCCCTGAAAGCCAATCATCTCCGCTGACCAGAACATAAACATCAACAACTTCAGCTGCTTCCCTGATAACATCCACGTAATAATCCTGAAAATAATCATCGTAACTTATATACATAGCATCCACAGTGGAAAATTCGCTGTAAAGTCCAAACCCTGCAGGAGGAGGAACAGTAATCCCATAAAGTTCAGGATGATCCATCCTGTACTGATTCAACTGACTGGAAGAATCTTTTTGCAGTTCAGCGGGAGTTTTCCACTTGGGAAGCATAATCCTGTTTGATGCTGAGGGATTATACGGGGCAGCTGATGTCATGGACAACAGTGCATAAAACGAAATTAACAAATGAGTCATTTTTTCTCCTTATGCCTCAATAAAAATATTGGCCGACGGTGAGTTTATCACTTAATTGAGATGCTTCCATAAATATTTTGAGGAAAAAATTACAACTGGAAACTATCTGGATGGGTCATCCCAGATGTTACCCTGAAATCCTTTGACATTTCCACCGTTACCGGGAACAGTTTTGATGATGGTTTTTATCTGGGTTTTTTCCGGGCATTTCCAAGTATATTCTGCAGATGAATTTCTAGGGTCCTTAAGTTCACTGTTCCAGTAGTTAAAGTGAATCAGAATAACGCATCTTCCCTTTTCCTGCTGCACCTTCATTAAGGATTCAAATTTGCTGGAAAAATCCTTCAACTCCAAAAGCTCATCATTGGCCAGTTTCGCAAGAATATAACCAACTTTCAGAATGCCGTTAAATCTGCTTTTTGATGAAAGACTAAGTACCATCAGTCCTCTGGCCAGTTTTGGGAAAGCCCAGTTAAGCCCTGGGAAGAACCTCACAACTGTTGCTCCCTCATATTCACTGTGTTCACTGAATGACTTGACCATTTTTGCAGTGACATTTACAGGTATTTCAAGCTTAACCCATACTCTGTAAAATATGGTCTCACCAATCTTTGTGGTACGAACAAACTTCTCCCAGTATGTGGCAGAAGGCTGAATATCTTTTCCGAAAGCTATCCGAAAAGAAGTACCAACACTGGAATGATAATCTCTTATCTGTCTGTAAATTTCAGCCTTTCGATTTTTATTATTTCCTGCATCTCTCCAGCGCCCCAGAATATCCTCTCTGGGTTGAAAATACAGCCCCCTCACTACAGTTTTCCATAGTTGATCCTTTTCCGAAATCTGATCAGCAATATGTTCAACATAAAGATCAAGAGCCCATCCGAGGGCTTCACCTATTCCCTGATCCGGTTTATCAACTTCATCGGCAAATGCAACTATTGTCACTACACCATTTTCTATTTTAAGTTTATTTGAAGGAGTAACCCACCCAGGTTTCGGCTTGGGATTATTATCTACCATCTCGAGTTTTTCCCTGACATTTTCCTTCTTGCTCAAAACCCTTGTATACAGAAAATAACCACCGCCAGCTATGATCACCAGTAAAGCCATCAATGCTGCAATAATTCCAAGACTACCCCCAGATGAAGAAGTTTCTGAAGCCTGAGATACCTGAGGTGTATTGACTTTTTTTATTTCAACTCTGGCTTTTTCAACAAATTTAACAAGGTTTTTAGGAAAATCCGGTTTCTCTATGTTGGCAAAGTTAGAAAGAACCTCCCCGTCAATCTGAGCAATACTTTTTCCCCCACAGTCTGGACATTTAAGCTCAGGAGCTGTGGCAAACTTAAGTACTTCAAAGTGTTCATCAACACTGAGATGCATATCAAGAGTGGTATTACACGATGTACAGGTATAAGGAAGATACAGGTCCACTATACGGACCTTCCCCTGAACAAGCCAGTCAATACTCAGCAGTCTGGATAAAACAGCAGCGTTTACACCCATCAGGTAAACAACTTCTACTGTCTCCTCCATTATTTTCACCATGTTTTTCCATATTTCCAGACCATCTTCAGTGATATCGCCAACTCCGTCCATATCAAAGATGGCTTTTCCCTCAATACCTTCTGCCAGTTTTCTCCCCTGAAATGTAGAATCAATGTCCCCGGTGAAACGAATATATGTGGCCTCACCAACGTGCATATCAATCTTTAGTTTCTGTCTGCTTCTGGAAACCTTGTACTTAAGCCTGTGGCTAAGGAATGCGCCAACTTCAGGATCAAGTTCCGGCTTAGGAACCTGTGCCAGATATGAAAGAAATGTTTCAGGGTCCTCATCAAGATATTCAGCGTTACCACAGGTTTCACATGGTTTATCCGGAAGTTTGGAGTCCTTTATGGAATCATGATAATCAGCAACGTCTATTAGTTCACTGTGATCTGCTTCGCAGTAATCACAATGGTATGGTGCAAAAAATGAAAGCAGTACACCTTTGGAACCCCCAAAGTTTGCCACCATGTTAAACTGATCTATGATTCTGGAGGGACATTTTATGAAATAAATCTGATCACATTTATCCTCTACCGATTTAAGGAATTCAAGCCACTCCCTGATACCAAACGAACTTATCCTTTTGATACCTGAAAAATCAACTATCAGAGTGCCCTTTATGCCTTCCGCAAGATGTTTTCCATTAAAACTTTCATCAATGATACCGTTAAGTTGCAGTGCTGTAATCTTATTTTCTACAACTTTACGAACTTCAAGACGATTTTCATCAGCCATTTCTGAATCTCCAGTTACACCTGACCTAAGGCTGGTGTCTGTAAGTATATCGGCACTTATGTCATCAAAATAAATCAATTATCCTTGAGGTTCTGAAAATGAACCTTTTCGAATAATCTATCCTTTTAGCTCATACAATTCAATACAGTTAACATATGTTTTACGACAAACAAGAAAAACTTTACTGTAAAACTTCAACCGCCGTTATTTTATTCAATGAAAAAATGCACAGACTTGGGAAGTGTGGAAAATTCCCTTCTGTTTAGTGAAAGATCATACGCCACAATAATCTCAGTCATTTTTTCTGATTTAACAGTAAAAAAGCTGGCAATCCCGTGCTGGTAAATATACATCATACCCAGCCCTGCACCACCACCCTCTGTATCAATCATTCCCTGATTCACCAGTGCGCGGGAAAGACCGCCAAAAACATGCTTTCTTCTTAAACCACCAAACGGATCTCTGACGCTTACCGCAAGAAGATTTCCATCTGTTCCAATTGAAAACAGTGGATACTGATGTTTTTCCAACTGAACATCAGCTTTTCTGTCTTTTGCGTAAATGTGGTTTCCATTTTCATCAGTAACAGCATCATAAACTGCATTCATCAGGATCTCATGAGAAAGTTCAGCAAAACTTTCTCTCACTTTAGGAGGAACCCCCAACGCTTCACAGAAAGTTGGAACCCAGTCAACGGTACCATGAAGATCTTCTGTACATGTAATCCATGCTTCATGAATACGACCAGCCCATCCCAGAAGGTTCCTCAAACCATATGCCTTATAGGAGTAGGATAATCTTCTCACTGTATGAAGAACTTCCCACGGTCTGGGAAACTCTCCCTCTTTCATACCTATGACATTGTTACATCTTGTATCTCTTAAAAAAGTATCAAATAAATCGGATGGATCCCCCGAATTTAACACCACACAATTGGAAGGAACCAGAGTCTTGGGTAATTTTTCAAAGATTCCAAGCATTTTTTTATCAATAAAAACCACTTCAGGAGATTTTTTAAGAATTTCAAGGGTTGGAGCTCCATCAAACACACTGAAATCAACTTCGGATGCAAAAAATAATTTTTCCATCCTACGTTGGAGCATTTTGTCAGGGTGAAATAAAAAAACCCTCGAAAGTCTTTCTTCAGCCATAAAATATCTCTTTTCCATCTGACCGGGTAACTACCGGAATACCATGCACATGTGTACAACAGAATTGACTGATATTAATATCAGATAATCTATGCACGGTCATACAATTATCGGTAAAATCCCCCTTAAGATCAAACTGAATTTTATTTTTTTTTAGACTTACTGATTAAAACTGAAAGTTTTTTTTATAATTTTCTATTGTTTGAACACTGAATCCACAGGAAAACAATAACAAAACTACAATATCAGATTCAAACTCTACTTATGGTCATAATAAAATTTAATTTTTATTAATACCTGAATCATATCTGTAAACCAGTATCTGATTACTCCACTTAAAAAAGAAAGAGTCCCCATAAGTTTATCAAAAGAATCTATGTCAGGAGTTCCAGCAGAGTAATAATCCAAGTTTGTTCTTCACAAGTATGATGTATTGGTCTAAAATACTCTCCGATGCAATAAACCAGAGGTAACTGATATGTTTATTATTCTACTGGCAATATCAACGTTGTTCCCATCACAAAAGTCAATAAGCGACGAACTGACTTCAGGAGCAAGGCTGGCACTCTCAAAAAATTCTTCAGAAAAAGCTGCAACTATCTATGAGGCAGTAAGGATCCTGGATCCCGGCAATATCGTAGCATTAAAAGAACTTGCCAATATCTATCAGTCAACAAATCGCAATGATCAGGCACTGGAACTTCTTAATACTATCCTGTCAAAACACTGTGGAAATAATTGTACAAAGGGATGCTACAGTGCCAGTGAATGTACATCCTTTAAAATTGCAAAGGGAAGAATAGTCTCCTCAGGAAATACAGATGATACAGTTCCGGTAAGTGTCAGTGTTCCAGATCTGGCTAAGAAAACCTTTAATGCCGGATTGAAACTCAAGAAAAAGAGGCAATGGAAGAAGGCAAGGGATCTATTAAATGCAAGCCTGAAATTGAATCCTGATCTCGTAGGCGTCTATCGACATCTTGGTGAGGTTTATGACAAACTTAAAGATACAAAACAGGCCGATGCATTTTATCTGTGGTACCTAAAGGTCAGACCATCCGGACCAAATGCTGCAAAGGTTCGAAAGAAACTCAGCAAAGAAGCAAAAAAATCCTTTGGAACGCTTAAACTTTCAAGTTCTTATTCATGTTATGTCACAATTGGCAGTGAGATGCTTACAAATGCACGTGGCAGAACCATCAAAACACCTGTAAAAAAACTGAATCTTCCTGAAGGAAAATATGCAGTTGGGTTTATCTGTAACAAGCAGCATGTGGCAAGAAGATTCTGGATAAATATAAAAGCAGGAAAAAACTCTGAACTACAGTTTAAATTTGGTGGGATCAGTGTGAAACTTAACCCATGGGCGAGAATATATATCGCATCGAAAACAGGACCACGAAAAAACAGATTTATGGATGCCGGTCTTTTCGATATCATTGGCCTTCCTGAAGGGGATTATAAACTTAAACTTGTAGCCTTCAATAACAGGAAGAAAAAGATCATGGATATTTCCATAAAAAGTAAAAAGATAATCACAATAAAAAGCTGGTGAGTTTTATCTTAATTTTCTGATCAAAATTCTAAAAAATATATAAAAGGGGTCGAGATTACATCTGGCGGAGGTGTATCATGAGCGTTAGTATCAGAACAAATATACCGTCATTGAATGCCCAGAGAAATCTTGCCACTACTCAGAAAAACCTAGATACCAGTTTATCAAAACTTTCTTCCGGACTTAGAGTAAGAAATGCTGCAGATGATGCTGCCGGACTGGCTATTTCAGAAAAAATGAAGGCTCAGATCAGATCACTCAATCAGGCTTACAGAAATGCCGCAGACGGAGTAAGCCTCATACAGACAGCTGAAGGTGCACTTAATGAAGTGCATACAATAATGGACAGACTAAGGGAACTTGCAATACATGGTGCGAATGAGGTTTTAAGTGATTCTGACCGTTCGTTCCTAAATGATGAATTTCAGGAACTTGTGGAAGAAATAGACAGAATTGCCAGGGTAACAGAATTCAACTCCCATAAACTTCTTGATGGTTCACAGATGTCCGGGCTTCAATTTCAAGTTGGACTTGGCCCGGATTCAGATGACAGACTGACTATCTCTATTCCCCCGTGCAGAACATCCAACATGGGGACGGGAACATCTTTTTTACATATCCAGAGTGTTTCCACAGTAACAGGTGCTCTCCAGTCCCTTAGTGTAATTGATGCTTCAATTTACGATATAAGTGAAACCAGAGCAAAGCTGGGTGCAGTTCAGAATCGTCTAACTGTTACTCAAAACAATCTTTCCTCCTATGCTGAGAATCTCAGTGCTGCGAATTCCCAGATCAGAGATGTTGATGTTGCTTTTCAGACAGCTGAACTCACAAAGGATCAGATCCTGATGCAGGCGGGTGTAAGCGTTCTTGCACAAGCTAACCAACTCCCTTCCAATGCTTTGAGTCTTATCGGAAACTAAATTTCAGCAAAGAGAAAGCAATAATTGAGTAACACGAGATGGTGAAAAAAAGCCGCTGGTGTTGTCACCGGTGAGGTTAACTGAAACAACATTAACACCTTCTTTTTTAAGATGACTTATATATTTTTTAGTGGGTGTATATTTTCGGTCCACAAATACCGTATTGAGCACATCGGCGGTTCTGATTCCGTTTTTTTTGAGATATTCAAGCAGGATAAGGGCACTTTCAACAGGATCAACACCATAAAGCTCAGGGTCTTCAGTTGTATTTGGGATATACACCTTTGGACAGCTGTTTTCTGATATCGCCTGTGAAATTCCATCTGGAAGAATATTGGCGATTAAAGAACTGTAAAAACTACCAAAAGAATAAACCACAAGCTCAGCCTGACTTATCAAACTCAAAGCCCTTGAAGATGCTTTTATTTCAATTTCTTTGGCGAGAGAAGGATGGCCGGAAATAAATACTCTGGAAATTTTTTTTCCAAGAGGGGCCACTTCCTTCCCTGTAATCTCATGCTGACCTACAATAATTTCACCATCCTCACAAATTGCTGCAAGTTGATAATCACTGTCAGTTACAGCGCACACATTTCCCCTGACTTCCACAAGTCTGCTGAAAAGATAGATAACCGGTTCTATTTTTCTGTTATTATTTAAAAATCCACCGGTGAGAATAAGATTGCCAAGACTTGCGCCTCTGAGATTAAATTCTGTGGGCATGTTTTTAAGAAAATAATCAAAATGAGTACTGATTATGTCCTTTAACGGCTGTTGAATTTTCTTCATCAAAGGATGAGTCCCCCGGGATAACTGATGAAGTTGATTTTTTAAAACCTGAGCTTCACTATCCTTTGAAAGTCGGTGTGAAAAAAGTGCATATATCTCAGGGTTTCCCCGAAAACTCCTATCGGCCAGAGATATAAGCCTTGCACGGATGTCCCCTACACTGAGCATTCTGAAAGCTTTTCTGATCTCAGCACTTGAACCCCCACTGTCAAAACTGGTCATAATGTGTATCGAATTATGTGTATACTCAGTTATTTCTTCGGAGACTCCTTTTAGTGCACTGCCTCCACTGAAGAATAGAACACCAGGACCAAGATCAGGATTTCTTCTGAATCTTTCAAGTTTCACTGGACATGGAACTGTAATCTTCCTTGATATAACAACTTCACTTCCTGAATTATTCACTTAAATCTCCAGAATTTAAAAGATTTGAGATGGCACTTACAAGTTCCTCACTAGAATATGGTTTTACAAGAAAATTTCTGGCACTGATTTCCACTCCATGATTGCCCAGTATACCTTCAGGATAACCACTTACAAATAAAATTGCAGGAGTATAAACTTTAAGAATTTTATCAACAAGATCTTTCCCGCTTATTCCAGGCATGATTACATCAGTCACTACAACTTCAGGTCTGAAACCATCGGCAATCATTCTAAGAGCTTTTTCTCCAGAATCTGAGGTACTGACATTGTATCCCGCTTTTTTCAGCATTTTTTCTGCAATTGAAAGTACAATACCTTCATCTTCCACCAGCAGCACGCACTCCCCGTTAGTTGAAATTTTCTGTCTGCGCATGGTTTTTGCGGGCACCTCATCCACTTGACATCTGAAATAAAGTTCAAACGTACTTCCGGCATCCTTTTGTGTTCTGACTGAAACTGTTCCACCCACTTTGTCCATAATCTGTTTCACCGTGGCAAGCCCCAGCCCTGTACCCCTGTCTTTTTCTTTTGTGGTGAAAAAAGCATCAAAAATATTCGGCAAAACGGCGTCATCAATTCCCGCTCCGTTATCTGCCACACATACTTTGCACCACATTCCTTCTCCAGGATCATCAGCACCCTCAAGATTTACCAGGGTGCCATATATGGATATTTTACCTTCTCCCTCCATTGCATCTCTTGCGTTTACAACAAGGTTTAAAATAACCTGATCAAACTGTACCGGATCCATCTCAATATAACAGTTCTGGCTCCATTCACTGAAAACCAGATCTACTCTCTCTTCAATACTTCTCCTGAGAATATTTTTTAACCCCAGAATTCTTTCTGAAACACAAAAAAGCAGTTTTCTATCCTGCTGCTCTCTGGCAAATGATAAAAGACGATGGGTCAACTGAGAGGCTTTCCCTGCACTGGAAAGAACATCATCCACCAACTCTATTGTGGCCTGATCCTTCACATCAAATTTAATTAATTCAGCATTACCATTGATGCTTGTAAGAAGATTATTAAAGTCATGAGCAATTCCAGCCGTCAGAAGCCCAAGGGTTTCCAGTTTCTGATTCTGGGGCATCAGTTTTCTGAAACGCTCTCTCTGCTGCTGTTCAAGATGCCGCACGATGGCAAATGCTGCCATATTGATGTACTGGGATATAACATCCTCATCAAGCCAGCTTTCATCAGTAAGAAAAAGTGTAACTGCACCGATAAAGCGTTTTTCCACAACCAACCCTGTGGTAACCACTTTTTTTACATGTAATAACTTTTCAATAAGTGTACACAGATAAAGTGGAATGGTTCCAAATGTTGAATCATAAATTCCCCCCGGAAGTGTAAAAAGTTTTCCTGAGAGAAGCCTGTTTTTGAAATCATCAGGAGTTAAAAACCTCATTCCCACTGGAGTTTTTCCCAGTATAGGAATAATAATAGGTAAAACTTTACCAATATTATCGATCACTTTCACTTCAAGCTCACCGGAGTTTTCATCATACAGCGAAATAAGCGAATAGCCTTGGTTTATGAGTTTTGTAAAACCTGAAGCAATAACTGATAAGAGATCCTCATTTGCACTGTCCCACAAAAGAAGTGATGCACTCAAATCATTTACTTTAGAAAGAAGGTTTGAATGAATTTTGGACAGTTCCTCCCGTTTTTTGAATTCTGTTATGTCACTCACCAGTGTAAGAATTCTATCCACTTCGCCATTTGAGAAAACAGGTATTTTCTGTGTTCTGGTCCAGTATCTGTCTCCATTGATGTAAGTGGATTCAATAGTAACCAGAGGTTTTCCTTTCTCAAATACATCAATATATTCTTTCAGTGATTCTCCACCTATAAATGAAAATATTTCCAGAAAATCCTTACCCTCTATGTCTGAATCAATACCCATATCCATGCAGAATTTTTTCATTTGAAGATTGGCTAGAATTATTTTAAATTTTCTGTCAATCAGATGGACAAATTCAGTCATTGAATCAATTATGTTACCGATTTCGTTACTCGAAACATCTATCTGTTCGATTCTGTCATTTAATTCGTTTGCCTTACCAACACAAAGAACAAACCTCTCACGGTTACGTTCCTCACTGTTTATAAAAATTTTCCAGGCAAGAACATCTCCACTTTTATGTTTCGATTTAAAAGATATTGGTCCATTTGAGGTTTCAAGCATTCGTGGAATTTCTTCGGAATTCAATTCAGAAAATTTCTCCAAAAAAGGTATCAAATCCATATGCTCTTCAATGGACTTTTCAGATACTTTCGAAAAGGCCTTATTAAAATAGAGAGTTTTTCCATCACGATCAAATACCGCCAATCCCTTTGCACATTCAGAATATATTCTATCTTCATTTAACGGGTTGCTTTGGGGAATTAAAAAACCAGATTCCTCAACAGCAAAAACCATTTTACTTCCATCATCTGAAATACTGTTGAAAGCAATAAGCCTGAAAAGCTTTTTACCATCATTCGTCTGAAATAGAAGAGGAGGATCTTCCACTGACAGCTTCGGTATACCCCTAAATTCTTTAAACAGACAGAACCTGTCCATAAAGCCATCAACCCTCATTCCGTTAAAAAATATAAACAATTCACTGAATCTTTTATTTACATAAATGATTTCCCCCGAGCTATCATTAAAAATAAAACCCCAGTGGGGAATAGATTCAAGAACTTCCCTCAGATTATTCAACAACATCATTTCCCTCAGATACCACTCTGTTACAGTTAAACTATAAACCTGATCTCCAGAATATTTTAACTGCCAATTAACCGATTCTATAACTGCTCATTCTCTTAACATGTAATACTAATTGTGATATTAATAATACTCAAGTGTTTTTGCCTTCTGTTAAAGCCTGTAATCGGCGGAATTAACATTTTCTAAAGGAAAGTTTATATGGAAGCAGCTAGGTATTATTCAGAAAAAAAAAATCTACTCACGGATTGTATTTCGAAATATAAAAGAAAAACTGTATTTCTCTTCAGGATTCGCGTTTTTGCACTTCTTGCCATCATGTGTTTCATTATTTTGATCACTTTCTTTTCCTTTGCGATCCCCGTTACCTTCTGGATTTTTTCAGCAATAATTATTTTATTTTCTCTGGTGATGGATTCTTATTACAGGTCTTCGATAAACAAAGTTCAGATTCCTCTCAACTTTTATACATCCGGACTGGACAGGCTTAACGGAAAATGGCGTGGAAAGGGCGTAACAACTCCCATGGATGAGAGAAATCATCCCTATGCAAATGATATTCTCATTTCCGGTGAAGGCTCCCTTATGGATCTCATTTTCCACGGAAAAACTCAGCAGGGTATAAACACACTTTACAAGTGGCTCAGCAACTCTACTTCAGGTGAGGAAATTCTCTCAAGGCAGACTTCAGTCAGAGAGTTAATGAAAACTGAACTGATGGACAAAATAGTCAGTGAAGGAGATATAAAAAAAACTGATCATACCTCTTTATCACTGAACAGTTTTTTTTCTGCTGATGCTGTTTTCAGCTATAACACCATGCTTTATCTAAGAATTTCATCTATTTTGGTATCTGTCAGTTTAATGATATCCTTTTTGATGTGGCTATCTGGAGTTACAGGATATTTCCCAATGATTGTGACTGGAATTTTAACACTTGTCATTCACGTATTTACCATGTCGGATGTGAGTAGGATAACCGGGAATCTTAGAAAAGTTTCTTCAGAAAGCGATTCACTGCTTAAAATTGCAAGGATTATTAATCACTATGAATTTGAGTCGGAAATTCTTATCGGTATAAAGTCAGCACTCTCAGACGATCAGTATTCAGCTGAAAAAACAATAAAAAAATTGAAATTTCTCACAGCTCTAGCAGAAAGCTCTTTAAACCAGATCTGGGCTTTTATTGCCTTCATCACATTCTGGAACCTTCACATTTCCATCAGTACAGAGATTTTCCGAAAAAAGTATTCTTCCCATACAGCTAACTGGGGAAAACAGATTGGAATATTTGAAAGTCTTTTCAGTCTCAGTGTGTTTGCAATGGAAAATCCGGAATACACTTTCCCTGAAGTAAGTGATAAGGATATTTTTCTTATGGAAGATGGCTTCAATCCCCTGCATCCTGACACATGGATTCGAAATACAGTAAATCTTGGAAATAAATATAGATTCATGATTGTTTCCGGATCCAACATGAGTGGTAAAAGTTCATTGCTCAGAACATGCTCTCTCAATTATGCACTAGCTAATGCCGGGAGCATTGTGAGCTCCTCAAAAATGGTCTTTAAACCAGGAAAAATGGTGTGCAGCATAAGAATTATTGATTCGACCAGAGACGGAATTTCAAGATTCTATGCAGAGGTTCTGAAAATTAAAACTCTGGTTAATTCAGTAAACAGAGGTGGATTTACACTTTTTTTTATTGATGAACTTTTTTCTGGAACCAACAGTGAAGACAGACTGAGTGGAGCTGATAAACTGCTGCTGAAACTTCAGAACGGAAATGTCTGCGGAATTCTTACAACCCACGACCTTGCCATAACCGCCATCGGTGATGATCCTGTGAGGGAAACAGCAAACTTTCATTTCAGAGATCAGGTGAAAGACAACCATCTTCACTTTGATTACCAACTGCAATCAGGAAAAATAACTTCGTCAAATGCACTCTATATCCTTGAGAAAGAGGGAATTATATAAAAGATAAAATCAGAGACCCCGCCATCTTCTTTTGGGTCCGGTATCCATATGTACGAAAATACTTTTAGAGTAAAAGCCCACACCACCCTTCCATTTCCTCCGCAGATATGAAGCAATTTTTCTGATATCAACACCTTCGAAATTGAAGTCAACTGCTTTTCCTTTGAGGTGATACGAATTTCTTGCAACCTCATGAAGCTTCTTTCGCAACTCCTCATTATATCTTCCGGAACGAAATCCGGAAAAAACATTTATTCTTTGTGTTGGAAACATTTTTACAAGTTTCCCGAGTTCAATAAGAAGCTGATTATCAATAAAAGTTGGATATATATCTGTTTTTCTGCACCTGAAAAATCTGAACACTGATTGTTTATCCGGATTTTCAAGTGGAATGATCTCTCTTGTATGGAGATTATAAAGCACTGTTATCTTTTCAGATCTTTGTTTCAGTTTTTTATTCAGATGTGTCTTTCTTTTCGAATGATGACTTCCGGTATCACCATATGGAGGTGCAGATATCATAATCTGGTACATCAGCATAAAAATTAACATTAAAACCTCATTGACAAGCATTGACGCCAGAGTGCGTTATCCCACAATTTCTTCATTTTTGTTAGATCTAAATTTCCTGATATGCTAATGTCTGCAACCCGGGAGGAAGTCATGAACAGAGGTTTTTTAATCTTGAAACTGGGAATTCTGACCGTTGTATTTCTCACAGCGGGATGCTCCAACAGAAAACATAAAGTTGCTCAGCAGAATAATGATCTAGTGGGTATTCATCGTGAGTGTGTAAAAATGCTTAAGGACGCCGGGAAAGTAAAATCCGACCCCAAAGCCTTTCTTAAGAAAGCAGAGGACATTGTTAAGTCCGCTGACAAACTTGTAAAATCAGCGGGTAAAATGGACCTTGAACCTGAACTGCAGAAGGTAAGAACCCATCTTGTCAATACACTGTCATCCCTTTCACAGGGTTATGAAAATGCAATTACCCTCTACAAAAACGATCAAAAAGTAAAATCACAGCAGGAATTTGCAAAAACCGAAAATGAGTTTCATGAAAACACTGTTAAGTTGATTAGAATGCAAAAGGAAGTTGCAACCCATATGAAGTTCACGGTAAAACCACCGCCCAAAGGAGCCACAGTAAAAAAAGAACCTGAAGGCAAATCTCCGGAAAAGCCTAAAAATACAGTTATGAAAAGCTCTGTACCAGAGGAAATGAAACCAACTACAGAAACCCCTGAAAAATCAATGGAACGTGTTGAAAATAAAACCTCCCCAATGAATTAAGCCCTGTTTTTCAAAAATATTTTTGAATATCCACAACATATCTTTTTTTTTCTTTCAGTATAACAGGAATCTCCTTTGAACTGAAAGAAACAGAAATTTTTGCAGGACCGGGAGCAACTGCCATCCTGTGAGACATAAGAGGGGGAATCTGAAAAGATGATTTAATCCTGCCGGGTCTTTTAAGTGTAACTTCAACAAGATTCATTCCCCTGTTAACAAATACTATTATAGGGTATTTTGATTGTATGGGGTTTGAAACAAATACGTTTGTCTCCACTGGGGAGCATGCTGAAAAACTAAAATACAGTGATAAAAAAATAAAATAAAAAACGGATTTCATATCGAAGACATCCTAACAAAACCAATGGTTTTTAACTATCCCAAAAGTAAATAAGAGATACACAGTTAAATTGGTTGATTAAATTTCCCTTTTTCATTATATTTTGCCCTCGTGCGCTCTAAGGTGCACCCTTTATATTCTCAGTTTTTGGAGGAAACTCAAATGCTTGATGTTTTAAGAAACAAGTCCCGGTCCATTGTAATTTATCTGGTATTGGGAGTTATCATTCTTACTTTTGTGATCAGTTTTGGTCCTGCATCCAACAAACTCTCCTGTGGGGACAGCGATACCCTCGCCCGTGTTGATGGCGAATCAATTTCCACTCAGGACTGGCAGTACGCTTTCCATTTCACATCATGGATGATGGGGGAAAAGAAAGAATACACAGTAACAGTCAACCGGCTTGCCATGGATAAACTTATTGAAAGAAAGATTCTTGCAAAACTTGCAAAGGATAATGGAATCCGTTTTGTAAGGCAGGACGCTGAGGATCTTATTCTAAAAAACCGTGTGATTATTCTGGGGACAGAGTATCCTCTAAGCTACTGGGGAGGCTGGCCGACAGACCCAAAAACTAAAAAACCTGCTGACTTCAACTATGCTTGGTTTAAAAACTGGGTGAGAAGACTTCAGGGATTTTATGATGTTAACCATTTTCTGGATCAGCAGGTGGAGGAAATGCATGCGAAAGCATACAAAGATACATTCCTCTTATCCACCGCTTCTCTTGAAACGGAAAAATGGATCGACTATCAGAACCAGAGTACCGGACTTATTTACAAAACTGCAGTTTTCAATCCTGATAACTTTAAAACCGGTATTGTAGCCACAGAGGATGAAGTGGCAGCATTTCTGAAAACTCCAGAGGGGAAAAAAGAGTCAGAAGAAGAACTGAAACGTTTCAAAAAGAAATATACTGATATACCTCTTATGAGAAATACCAGAACACTTCTTATCAAAATTCAGGGACTTCATGAAAAAGTAAAAAATCTCAAAGGCAAAAGTCTTGATGAACTTGTCACTGCTTTGCCTGAATTTGCTGAGAAGCTGGCTGCACTCAAGGATATGAAAACAAAACTCACTGCCCAAACCATGCCTAAGGCTGTTGAGGATATTGGGGCTGAAAAGGCTGAACTTAAGGTTCATGGATGGATTGAGAAGGATTCCTCTTCCCTTGATAAAAATCTGATCGAAAATATATTCACCGCAAAGGTTGGAACTATATCAGGCCCTGTTTTTGTAAAGGATGGAGCGATATTCATACATGTGGAAGGTGAAAAAGGCGGCAAAGCCACTGACGAAGTAGCTCTTAAGCGTGCTGCAAAACAGCTCATCATTAATACAAAAGCCAAAAAAGTTGCTCAGAGTACAGCAGCCAGAATCCTTGATGAACTGAAAAAAGGTAAACCCCTTACGTCAATTAAGGACATGCCTGAGTTACTCACTGAAGGTCCAGTGAATCCACTGGAAGGTAATTTACCTGTTTTTGATGCTGCTACTGCCGGGGAAATTTGGAACCTTAATAAAAAAGGTGCTGTTCTGCCCAGAGTGCTCGAAGTTAAGCAGGGAAAAAGAACAACCTGGCGTATTGTGATGTTTGAAGAAAAACAGCTTCCATCCAAAGAAGATTTTGAATCAATGCTGAAAGAACAGCAGGGACAGTTTAATCCCAAAAGCATGAAGGCATATGATCTGGCGATAAAATATCACTGCCAGAAGGTAGTGAGAAATAACAAACTCGAGATTACAAAAAATCTCAGAGGCGCATTGACTTTACGCGTACAGGGAAAAGTAAAACCTGAAGAAGCAGCCAAAATGCCTCCGGAAAAATATGTCCCCTGCCAGCATGTTGGTTTTAACCGTTAAATCTCCCCCTGTAAGTTTTCCCTTGTATTTTTAGTGAAAACCATCCCACACATATCTACTGAATTTTACATACTCTTTTTTTCCTTCTGAAGCTATAGATCTCAAGCAGGGTTAATGTTAAAGTTCCTTTCGGGAGGGGATAATCATTATGAAAAAAAATGCCATGTTGCTACTTTTAACACTGCTTGCAGTTTCCTGTTCAGGGAAAAAATCTACAGAAAAGAAAAAAATAGTGGATCTTCCCCCCGGAAACACCATGCAGAAAAAAGTTGAATTAAAATCCGTAAAAACCAACGAGAAACCGGTGAAAACTATGAAAGAATCATTAACTGAGCTCGACAAAGTTAAGAAAATTCTGGCCAGTTTTGTTCCCACTGAACTTAAATATGAAAAAAGCGATCTGCCTGAAAACCTTCGACCTTTATTAAAAAAACTCATTGAAGCAGCCAGAATCATGGATGAAATTTTCCTTATTCAGGTAAATCGAAAAAATCCGGAAATCAGAAAGGAGATACTTGAAAAGGTTAAATCCGATTCTGATTACAAGTCTGTGCTCGATCTTTTCGATATCATGGCTGGTCCGTGGGATAGACTTAATCACAATAAGCCCTTTTATGGAAAGAAGTTAAAAACTCCCGGTGCAGGTTTTTATGACACAAAACTCACCCGTAAGGAATTCAATCTTCATCTTGCTACACTGGAACAGGCACTTAAAACAGAAAAGGATGCCAGGGAAAAATCAAGAATTGTGAGAGAGCTTGAAGGATTGAAAAGCCTTTATACTGTTATTGACAGAATCAATGGGAAGTATATTTTCACTCCTTATTCCAGGGCATACAGAGAACAGTTATCAAAAGCTGCAAATATTCTGGAAGAAGCTGCAAAACTCTCGGTAGAGCCTACAATGAAAAAGTTTCTGATGAGCAGGGCGAATGCTTTCAGGGATGACAAATACCGCAGCAGTGATGAAGACTGGGTTGAACTCAAAGGAAAGATCGAATTTGTTATAGGACCTTATGAAGTGTATGAGGATGGTCTTATGGGTTATAAAGCTTCCTTCGAGAGTTTCATCACATTAGTGGACAGTAAATACACTGCACGACTTGAATCAATCAGGAAGTTTATGAAAGATATGGACACAAATTTGCCCTATGATCACAAACTTGGTCAGAACAAAGGAGCAAACCGTCCACTTAAGGTTGTTAATGAACTTTATACAGCAGGCGATACCAAGGCTGGTGTACAAACACTTGCTTTTGTTCTTCCCAATGATGAGGATGTCCGCCGCAAAAAAGGATTCAAGATAGTACTTCTTAAAAATGTCGCTCATGCAAAATTCGACAAAATCCTCATACCAATTGCCAAACAGCTCATTTCCGATGCTCAGATAGAAAAAATCACTTTTGACAGCTTCTTTACTCATACTCTGGTTCATGAAGTTACACACTCTCTGGGACCTGGAATAATAAAGGCTGATGGGAAGGAAACTGAAGTGAGAAATATTCTGAAGGATCTCTATTCCCATCTGGAAGAGGCAAAAGCTGACATTGGAGGATTACTGGGGGTGGAATTTCTTGCAGGGAAAAAGGTTCTACCACCGGAAGCAGTAAATCAAAGTTATACAACTTTTATTGCCAGCATTTTCCGTTCAATAAGATTTGGCGCAAACGAAGCTCATGGTAAAGCGAATCTTATGGCTTTTAATTACTTTCTGAAAGCCAGAGCAATTACATTTGATTCCAAAATTGAAAAATTTACCATTGATTACAGAAAAATCAGTGCTGCCTCAAGAGAATTTGTAAAAGAGCTTCTTGAAGTTTATACTTCAGGAAAATATGAAAAGGCAAAAGAATTTGTTGAAAAATGGGGAAGTATTCCACATGTTTTGAAAACAGCCCTGAAAAAGTTATCACACATCCCCGTTGATATCCGTCCTATTTACCCACTGGTAAAGGAATTGAATCTTTGAGAAGCTATTTTACATCAATAATAACAGCATTGTTATCAGAACAGAGCACTCCAATTTTTCTCCCAAGAGGCGAAACTGTTACATCCTCCACATTACATTTGCCGATTTTTATATCCCTGATTTTTGATTTCTCTGAAAAATGAAGATAATCATCACTTATATACCCTGTTCCACCAAAGGAATGATGAAATACTCCGAAAGATGAAATAACAGCGGTTGAATCTCCTTCAATGGATGTTACAGCTTGAATTCTCCTGACATATCTCTTTCTCCCGTTACCAAGTTCATACTCCTTGAGTATACAGTGGGAAACTACAACTTTTTCGGGAGTTCCAGTGACAGCGCATACACTTGCATCCTTGATAGCATTCATTGATACCGTTGACTTTTTCCCTGTAATCATATTTTTCATATAAATTCGGGATTTCCCATCCTTTTCATAGGCTGTAAAATACCAGTTTTCAGACAGTCCACTGAATTCTATACAATCCTCACAGGGGAGTTTCATTTTTTCGTGAGCAATGCTTGTCCACGGCTTTCCACTGTCAAGTCTGACCATGTCCCTGACACCTGAAACACTGATTCTGTCTGTAAACAGAGTGCTTCCTGAAGTAATCTGAACCAGTAAAACAGAATCATCATCACTGAAGCCAATGCTTCCGCTGCCACCTTCCTCAAATGAATAATCAAAAAGAGCAGCCACTTTCCATGTTGTGGTATCCAAAACAGTAAGTGATTGTGTATAGTCACCTGCAGCATCTGCAAACCAACTGAAATAAGCCAGATATTTTCCATTAAAACTAAATTTCGCATCGGAAATAATTGGACACATCCTAATACATGGCTCTGTTTCACATTTTGTCTGACATCCTTTACCAAAATATTTTTTCATCTCCCCGGTTGATTCAACATAAAGAGTATCTCCGCTGAAGGCAGCAAAAGTTCCGGCTCTGGAAGAAAAAACTGCATTATGAAAATATTTTACATCAAGCTTTTTATCTTTGCCATTGAAGGTGCCGTATACTGTTTCCACACCCTTTTCAGGACCCCAACTGAGAAAGTTTCCTGCATCATCAATCCTGAGATTTCGTGAACCCTTTGTAACTTTCAACTTTTTGGAAACGGAAACTTCACCCTTATACACAAATTTAGCAGGAGAAGGATGAGTTTTTTTCTTAATTTCGAGAGGTTTGTCTTTTGATGATTTGGAATCTTTCTTATCAGTTTTAATGCTTGGATTGGTTTTTTTCAACACTGGAGTGGATGATTTTTTCTTTTCAGAAGAATCCTCACCTTTTTTGCAACTGAAAAAAGCCAGTGACATTACTGTTATTGAAATAACTACTGATACTTTCATGAATGTGACCTCCATCAGAGAGCCACACTACCACAATGTTGAATCAGTCGTCAGTAGTTTTTCCGTTAAAATATTCCCCATCAAAAGAACTGACATCAGGCCAGTAACCACCCTTGGATCTGGCAAGATATGTATAGTATGCCTCACGCCAGTGATCCGGATGATAAATAACTCCGGTGTTAAGATAATGCTGACTTTCAGAATATATAACATTACAGTCTTTTTCTGATATATCAGTAGGACAGCCATATGTACTGAAAATAGCATTGCGATAACTCATACCACCACTTCCCACTGCACTGCTTCCCTGGGCTGAAAAATATCTGAATCCTATAATGTCATTAGTATACGTATCATGAGTATTTCCTGCACTATCAAGGAAAGCAAGAAACACAACAGCATGCCCTGTTCCTGTGGTTCTGTTTATATTTACAACACTTCCCGGAACCAGCTTTTCAAAAGGAACATTCATTCCCATTCCGAAATGTCTAAGTGCATCAGCACTTCCACCACTGTCAATATCTCCGTAATTAACCCAGATATGGGCTCTGATATCCTTTGATGAAAGATACTGCCAGCTTCTCATGGGTAGAAAATCCCATACTGTCGAATCCCCTGTGTCCTGTTCATAAAGCATCATTGCTGTGAGAATTATTTCCATTACCGCCGCAACACACATGGTTTTACCGGAAACACCGGATTGTGAAATGGTACCATAACCTCCATACGTGAAATCATGAGTGAGAACACTGTTTATATCGTAACCCAAAAGACCGTAGTTTGCCCATATCCAGTCTGTTGCACTAACCATATAGTCGGCGAAAAGTGTTGAATGGGGCATATCGCGCTCACGAAGAGTAATATTGATTGTGTAGTCTCCCGTCATTCCCTGATAAGAATCAGCAACTACGTAGTATGTACCAGCATTAAGTTCTGTAACAATTTTATAATTGTCTCTCTCTATCAGTGTAACAGGTGACAGCGAGGATAGCAGATGAATATCTATATCTGCACCATCTGGTTCAGGCAAAAGCAGTTCGGCAGCAAAATACACAGGCCTGTCAACAGTAAAAGCGTATACATATTCCGGACCACTTTCATCAAGAGTATCGGGGGGATAGGAATCGATTTCATCACTTACGCTGTCAGCAGTATTTCGAGAATCAACGTGAACATATGGAAGTGCAACTGGACCATTCGAACCACCAAGCCATACAGGTTCATCCACACTGCCTTCAAACCAGGGTTCAAAAATAACAGTGAGAGCATAAACTCCTTTTTTCTCAACTCCGGATGAAACATATGTATCAAGCGACAGAAAATATGTACCGGCATCAAGATACTGCTCAACAGATAAATTTGATCGTTCAATCAGCGTAAGGGGAGAAAGAGAAGATAAAAGGTGAATATCAATATCCACATTTGAGGGTTCAGGAGATGCGATGGCTGCTCTTACGCGCATACGCTGTGGTAAAGTAAATTTATATATGAACTCCGGACCACTTTCGTCAAGAGAGTCAGGTGGATAGGAATCAAAAACATCACTGGTGGAATTATTTGTGTCACGAGAATCAGTGTAAGTGTTTCCAAAAGGACTTACCGGGATAATAACAGGATCCTGAGTTGTTCCTTCATATTCAACAGTGGATTCACAGGCATCTCCTATTCCATTATTATCACTGTCCTGCTGGTCCGGATTCTGAATACCCGGGCAATTATCCTCTGAATCAATTATTCCATCTCCGTCTGTATCATCTGCAGTGGATTCACAGGCATCTCCTATTCCATTATTATCGCTGTCCTGCTGGTCCGGGTTCTGAATACCCGGGCAGTTATCCTCTGAATCAATTATTCCATCACCATCTGTATCTGTGGGTTCCTCATCACAGGCATCTCCAATATCGTTATTATCGCTGTCCTGCTGATCCGGATTATAATCATCCGGACAGTTATCAACACTATCAATAACCCCATCCAGATCAAGATCTGTTTCCATACCTTCACACGCATCACCTATGCCATCGTTATCTCTGTCCTCCTGAAGATAATTAGCATTGAAGGGACAGTTATCCTCAATATCTGCAATTTTATCTCCGTCAGTATCTTTCTGGCACCCGCTTTCAGTATATATTTCACCGTCGCTGCATTCAAACTGGGTGTTTTCTTCATTTTTGCAGGAAGCAAAACCAAGAATAAAAAAGGTGGATAATAAAAAGATTTTTTTCATAACTAACTCCTGACGAAGATTTAGCGAACAAAAAATATACACTATAAAGTTTTATTTTCAAAAGTATCATCTGGCAAGTTTCTTTTTGTCAAAATGGATTATTAAGTTAGAATCCACCTCGTAACTTGTTTGAAAAGGAGCTTTTAAAATGCCTCAAATTATCACAGGTAAGCAGGCGGCAATGATGCTCAGAGATAATGATCGAATAATGGTCAGCGGTTTTCTGGTATCAGGCTGTCCGGAATATCTAATGGAATGTATTGTTGCCACAGATGTAAAAAACCTTCATCTGGTTGGAATTTCAACTGATTATGACGATCGTGGTGTTGGAAAACTGATTACTGCAGAAAAGGTAAAATCCTTGCAGGTTTCACATATTGGAACCAACAAAACCACACAGGCTCTTTATAAATCCGGAAAACTTGACATTGAATTTGTCCCACAGGGAATACTTATGGAACGAATCCGGGCGGCAGGAGCCGGACTTGGAGGAATTTTTTCCCCGGTTGGAGTGGGAACAGATGTAGCTGAAGGAAAGGAAACACTTGAAGAGAACGGACGAAAATTTATTCTCGAAAGACCAATTAGAGCCAGAGTTTCATTCATTAAGGCAAAAACCGCTGATAAACTTGGAAATCTCGTTTACAGTAAAATGTCCAGAAATTCAAACCCCGTAATGGCCATGGGATCAGAAATCACCATCGTTGAAGTTGATGAAATTGTTGAAACAGGTGAAATTGATCCTGAAAAAGTCGTTACTCCTGGAATTTTTGTTGATTACATCGTAAGGAAGGGGGAATAGTTCATGGAAAAGCAAAACAAAAGAGACATGATTTGCAGAAGAATAGCCTCTGAACTTAAGGATGGAGATTATTGTAATCTGGGTATCGGTCTTCCAACAGGTGTTGCAGATCATATTCCATCTGACATGAGGGTTTATTTCCAGAGTGAAAACGGAATACTCGGGGCTGGTCCGAGACCAGAATCGGGTATGGAGGATCCTGATTTAATAAATGCAGGTGGTGGTCCAATCACAGCTATTCCAGGTGCGTCCTATTTCGATTCATTCTGGAGTTTTTCAATGATACGGGGTGGACATGTCGATATGACTGTTTTAGGTGCACTTCAAGTGGATCAGGAGGGTTCAATAGCCAACTGGATGATCCCCGGGAAGTTAGTACCTGGAATTGGAGGAGCAATGGATCTGGTAAGTGGTGCCAGACAGGTTGTTGCCGCTATGGAACACACTGATAAGTATGGCAAAAGTAAAATTCTTAAAAAATGTAATCTTCCTCTTACAGGTCATAGAGTTTTAACCATGATTGTAACGGATATGGCTGCAATAAAAGTAACCGACGAAGGCCTTGTGCTTGTGGATGTGGCCGAAGGATTTACAGTTGAAGATGTAATTAAAGCCACTGATGCCGATCTGATTATTCCCGATACTGTGGGCCTTTTTAATTAACCTGATTATTCCAGCAATGAACCGGAACCAGTTAAACTACAGCTGACTTTTAGTAATATCAGAACCTTTTTCAATTAAAATTACTACTCTGTATGGGGATTAAATCAACACAAGCAGGACTTTACAGGGGAAAACTTCTAGTGTCTTCTCTCACGTTTTTCGCGAGTGTTTCTCATAGGAGTTACTCTGCGGGGTCTTGTGGTCTCTCTGGTTACCCTTTTTCTCGGAGCCGGTTTTTTGTGAGGTTTCATCTCAACACGCCTTCTGGTTGTAGGAACTCTTCTCACATCACGACGATTATCTCTTCTGTGGCCAGGTTTTACTGTTACGTGTGAGCCTCTGTGGCCAGGTCTTACTGTTACGTGTGAGCCTCTGTGGCCAGGTCTTACTGTTACGTGTGAACCTCTATGGCCAGGCCTTACAGGTACGCGTCTTGTGTGATGACGAGTACCATATCTTTTCACGAATTTATGCCTAGGATATCTGGTACTGAATGTACGATATCTTGTTCTGTAAAGGTTATCGAGATAGGTGAGATGAGCTGCACTGTTATAACCATAACTGGCTATATCAGCATAAAGTCTGTTTACACAGCGTGCTCTTGCTCTGCCATAAAGATGGTCGCAGGTTACAGTAACAAGATATTCTCTTATAAGGTTGTACCTTGTTCTTCTAAGACATGTGGTATAAGAAGTCTGCTGCTGATAATCAGTGGGATAAACCAGCCTTGATGCAGTAGCATTGCATGATGCAGCTATACGGTTTCTTCGGCGTGGATGTCTGGCACTATAATATCCACTTGTTCTGAGGCAGTTATTATATATTCTTGTTCTGGTTATGCTATCCGGGGCGACCATCGCCTGTGATGCGGTCCAGCATGAATTATAATGGGCAGGTTCCAGATATGATGTATCTAGTCCCACTATCCATCTTGAGTGCATTCTGTGTCTTCTTGATTGGGCGCCTGCATCTGACACCGAAATCATCCCCAGTGAAAGGAGAAGAAATGTGGAAATAAAAGCTGTTTTGTACATGTAAATCCTCCTGATATTATGCGTAATGCAGAATCCTTCTAGTCAGAGTGTTTGTTCAAACCATCATTGTTGACAGTTAGCAGTCTGGACGATTTAATCCACAAAAAAATTCATTTCCATCTTTTTTTTTATTCTTTTTTCTTTACCTGAAAAATATTATTGACAGGCTATACTGAAATAGGACACTATTTTTTTAAATAAGTCTCCTGACAAAAAAGGATTATTATGCATAAACTGACAGTTCTATTATTTATTTTTTTTATTTTAGGTTGTTCTGACGATAAAGCCCAAAAGGCTGCTACATGCTCGCCGGAATATACCAATCTCTGTTCAACCGCTGAAGACTGTGAAGAAGCAGGTGGTTTCTGGAGTGAAAACTTCTGTGCTGCAAATGAAAGTCTGGCCAATCTTCCACCTACTGGAAATCCTGATGGCATATGTGCTGTTCCAGACGATGCAGCACCTGATACAACTGAACCGGATAACATCATAGGAGATGGAACACCTGATAGTTGCACTTCTGAAGCAGTTGTAAATGCAGTGGCTCAGGGTGGAATTATAGCCTTCAACTGCGGAGAGGAGCCCATCACCATCACTCTTGATGAAACCGCAAAAATTTTCAATAACACCACTGATGATATAGTTATAGATGGTGGAAACCTCGTAACACTGAGTGGAAACGGATTACACCGCATACTATATATGAATACATGTGATCCGGATCAGGCATGGACAACAAATCACTGTCAAAATCAGGACACACCAAGACTCACTGTTCAAAACCTCACGTTTATTAATGGAAATTCAATTGGTGAAGATATGGATGGAGGTGGTGGCGGTGCCATTTTTGTCAGGGGGGGTCGGGTTAAGATCGTGAACTGCAGGTTTTTTCTGAATCAGTGTGAAGAAACCGGGCCGGATATTGGCGGAGGAGCAGTAAGAGTACTGAGCCAGTATGAGGGCTTACCCGTGTATGTGGTTAATTCAACATTCGGAGGAAGAGAGGATCTTGGGAATTTCTGTTCAAATGGTGCAGGGTTATCAAGCATTGGAGTCTCTTACACAGTCATCAATAGTCTGTTTACCCACAACAGGGCCATAGGTAATGGTGCAAATCCCGCTCGCTCCGGAACTCCTGGTGGTGGCAGCGGAGGCGCTGTCTATAATGACGGAAATACTTTCACTCTTAGAATCTGCGGGACAAAAATGACAGATAACCACGCTAATGAGGGTGGTGGTGCTATATTTTTTGTAAGCAACGACAGAACAGGACATCTGGTTATCGAAGATAGTGTACTGCAAAGAAACCCAAGTGATGGTTTTGAGACATCAGGATTTCCCGGTATTTTTGTTCTGGCGGATGGTGACCCTCAGGTATCAGACTCAATTATTGAATAACTGCTAATCACCCATAGATGGAGGCTTTCTCATTTTCTTGATATCAGCCTTCCTGTTTTTTAGTTTCAGCCTTTTCTCTTCAGCTTTTTTGGGGGTCTTTGTGGGAATTCTTGGGATATCATCAAAAAGGGCATCCTCAAAAAACTTTTCCAGCCGCCTTATCGCATCCTGACGGTTTTTCTCCTGAGTCCTGAATCTTTGTGCTTTAATAATCAGTATCCCTTCACGGGTAATCCTTTTATCAGATGTTGATATAAGTCTGGATTTGATGTGTTCAGGAATTGATGACCCGACAATATTGAACCTCAAGTGAATGGCTGTGGCAACTTTATTAACATTCTGCCCGCCCTTTCCCTGAGAACATACAGCAGTAATTTCCAGTTCATCCTCTGAAATATATATACTTCCTTTAACCTTAATCATCTGGCCTTAAATCCTTTGATATTTCATAACATCAAAATTGGTTTTTTCCCACAATGCAAATTCAAACCAGGAAATTATCTGATGAAGATAAAATTTATATTCACTACCCTTGACAATGTAATACCCCCCTGTTATTCCATCATTGGACCTTTTCTCAGGGCGGGGTGAAATTCCCCACCGGCGGTAATTCTTTTATGATAAGCCCGCGAGCCAGTATTCCACTGGCAGATTCGGTGTGACTCCGAAGCCGACAGTCAGAGTCTGGACGGAAGAGAACAGGAAAATCAATTCCCTGCCGCCAGTTGCCCTGAAATACTGGAGGATAGTATGCCGGAAAAATCAATTTGTACCGAAGAATGTATTCAGAGGGTTGAAGATGCCATTGCAGCAATAAAAAATGGTGATGGTGTGATTGTCATGGATGATGAAAGCCGTGAAAATGAAGGAGATCTCATTTTTTCAGCTGCACATCTTACAAATGAGCAGATGGCTCTACTGATCAGGGAGTGTTCGGGTATTGTGTGTGTTGTAATAACTGAAGAACGTCGTGAAAAACTCAATATCCCCATGATGGTGTCCAATAACAGGAGTCCTTTCCATACGGCTTTTACTGTTTCAATTGAAGCATCTGAAGGAGTCACCACAGGTGTCAGTGCTGCAGATCGTGTAACTACTGTAAAAGCAGCATGCAAAAAAGATTCAACAGAGTCTGATATATGCTGTCCCGGACATGTTTTTCCACTGGTCGCCAGAAATGGTGGAGTGCTGGAACGACCTGGACATACAGAAGCTACAATGGATTTAATGCTGCTGTCCAAACTGTCGCCCTTTGGTGTCCTTTGTGAAATTACAAATCCAGACGGAACAATGGCTACGGGAAAAGATATTGATAATTTCAGCAAAAAACATTCCATGCCTATTGTTCATATACCGGATATTATTTCATACAGGCAAATGCTTGAACATGGTGACTTAAAACATCACTCGGAAAAGTCAGCCTGATTCATCATGAGCACCAAAAAAAAATATGGTTCACAGAATCTCAAAATAGATCGTACTGATGCCTGCAATTTGTGTCTGAGGCCAACGGACCAGTGTATCTGCGATAAAGTTGAAAAAATTAATAATCATATTCACGTTCTTATTCTTCAGCATCCACAGGAGAAATTAAAGCTTCTCAACAGTGCAAAACTCTGTGAAATGACACTTTCCAGTTCAACCCTGAAAACCGGTCTTTCATGGAGAAACCTTTCAGATGCTCTGGGTTTTGAAGCAAAACCATCCAGATGGGGTGTTTTATATCTGGGTAAGGATGCTGAAGCTCTAAAGGCATTCACATACATCGATAGAAGAAAAAAGGAAATTCTGCCACCTCTGGAAGTGGATGGGATCATTGCTCTGGATGGTTCATGGTCACAGGCAAAAACACTCTGGTGGAGAAACAGCTGGCTTCTCAAGTGTAATAAAATAATTCTTAAACCGGAGTTCACTTCCCTGAGAAATCAGGCTAAAGCAAATGGGCTTTCCACTGCTGAGGCCATTGCTCTTGCTCTGGGCGAGCTGGAATCTGTTTCCATTCAAAACTCCCTCATCAGCCAGTACAGCACCCTGATAACATCCCCCAATATTCCTCACTGATTTCAATTCAATTTCTTTTTGACAGCTTCAATATTGTGTCTTTTTTGTGAACTCAGAATCGCTTTGCGCAGCCTGATGGAAAGGGGTGTTATTTCCACCATTTCATCATCACGGATAAACGTAATGGCCCTTTCAACAGTCATGGGTTTGACTTTCGTAACAACAACATTCTCATCCTTACCTGCAGCACGCATATTACTGAGTTTCTTCTCCTTGCAGATATTGACATTGATATCATTGTCTTTAGCATGCTCGCCAACTATCATGCCTTCATAAACACTGTCTCCCGGCTGCACAAACATTTTTCCGCGTGGTTCAAGATTATATATAGCATAAGGAATAGCCTTTCCCATACGGTCAGCTACAATGGAGCCTGTAAATCTCATCGGGAAATCTCCCCGGTATGGTTCATATTTTTCCAGCCAGGAACTCATTATTCCCGTTCCTTTTGTATCTGTCAGGAAAATATCTCTGTATCCTATCAGGGAACGGGAGGGAACGCTGAACCTCAGTCTAACCCGTCCACCGGAAGAAGTATCAACTGCCTCAAGGGTTCCACGTCTTAGAGACAGTTTTTCAGTAACTACTCCCATAAACTGTTCTTCACAGTCAACTATAAGCTTTTCGATAGGTTCAAGTTTTTCACCATTTTCATATCTGTAAGTCACCTGAGGTCTTCCAACGCAGAATTCAAAATTCTCACGTCTCATTGTTTCAATAAGGATAGCCATCTGAAATTCGCCTCGCCCCTTAACAATAAAACTATCTCTTTCATCCGGTTCTTCCACCTGTATTGCCACATTCAGAAGAGTTTCTCTCATAAGACGTTCCCTGATCCTGCTGGACTGAACATTCTTACCTTCCCGTCCATTCAAAGGTCCATCATTGATGGTGAACTTCATAAATACCGTGGGTTCATCCACCCGAAGCCGAGGGAGTGCCTCAGGGGCAAGATTATCGCAAATTGTATCACCGATTTTGACATCTTCTATTCCGGAAAGCACTACGATATCACCACCATGTGCCTCCTCCGTAACAGTCAGTGACAATCCCTGATACGTCTGAATCTGTGAAACTCTCAAGGGACGGCGTAGTGTTTCCCCTATACATACAAGATTTTCAGCATTTTTCACTACACCATTTATAACTTTTCCTATTGCCAGTCTGCCGAGGTAATCACTGTAGCCGAGATCACTGACCAGCATCTGAAAGGGTGCTTCATCATCATAAACAGGTGGTTTTATATCAGAAAGAATACGATCAAATAAAATTGTGAGGTCATCTCTTAAATTTTCAGGATCATCAGAAAGACATCCGTCACGGCCTATGGCATAAAGAGGTATCAGTTCCAGTTGACTTTCGTCAGCATCCAGATCGATGAGAAGATCGAAAACTTCATTCCTGACTTCATCAATTCGTGCATCCTTTCGATCGATTTTATTAATAACAACAATTATTCCCAGTCCAAGCTTAAGTGCTTTTTCCAGAACGAATCTTGTCTGAGGCAGAGGTCCTTCACTTGAGTCAACAAGTAAAATTGCCCCATCCACCATTGAAAGTCCCCTCTCAACTTCTCCTCCGAAATCAGCATGTCCGGGAGTATCAATAATGTTTATCTTTACACCCTTATAATTAACACTGCAGTTTTTTGCAGCAATGGTAATACCTCTCTCCCTTTCGAGATCCATGCTGTCTAGAACCCTGTCAAAACCATCATTATCTTCGTTGTGAGCACCTGATAAAACACCGCTTTGTCTGAACATATTGTCCACTAGAGTAGTTTTTCCGTGATCAACATGAGCAATTATTGCAATATTTCTAATTTTTTCATTCGATTTCTTCATTCCATAATCTCCAGACTGAAAAATTATTACTTTCTCAGTTCTGTTAAAACTCCAAAGAGAAAAACTTAAAAAGCCGCCCTTTCGTTGTCACATATCGGGAAACAATTCAAGCTGAATCAGTGTTTTCTCTTTTTCTTTTTCCTGTTTTTTCGGGATTTTTTCTTTTTCTTACCCTTGAGATCCTTCTTATCTACATGTCTTATAAGGCCTCTGGCATCAGATTCCAGGCTGGCACTGAAATTTCCTGATTCCTTCCGGAATTTGTTGATTATCTCATTCAGAGAGTTCCTCCAGTCATGAAATTCATTGAGTTCGTGACCGGCAACCGGACTTTTTCTGAGTCCCCTTATGGTATAAATTGAAATATTTTTACCATTCCTCAGTCCTCTGAAACCCACACCATTTTTATCAGGAGTTGTCCCGCTGTACCCCGTATAGCCCAATACTTCACCCCTCTCTATACTGACACCTTCCTTTATTCCTGTTTTATATCTGGATAAATGATAATAGGAAGTCAGTATACCGTCAGAGTGAATTATATCCACCCTTCGACCCAAAGCACCTTCCCATTTTACACTGTGAATTTTCCCCGGACCGAGAGCCCTTACTCCAATGCTCCCCCGGGCTGGAAATACCACACCAGTACCTTCAGCATCAGGCTCTGGAGGCATATTTCCTTCTATCGGACGGGGCAGGTATGTTCTGAAGAAGGAAATCCCTTCATATGTGTAATATCCCCGGTTCTTAAAACTGAAAATTCTGTATTCACCCCTGGCTCTTGTGGAAGTATACAGAGCGAGAAGTTCACCATACCCCCGGAATTTTTTCTTCAGCATTCTCTTTTCTATGACAACAATAAATCTGTCGCCGTCAGTAAACATTTCAGGTGCAATTTCATCCCTTAAAAGAGCCTTAATTTTCAGACCCATTGAATAATTTTCCCCGGCACTTGAAATACTCGATTTAAGTGTTTTTTTAAATGAGAACCCAGTCACATAGGGTATAGTTCTGGGACGATGTTTTATTTTCCTTACTTTGAAGGATTTTTTCACTCTTCTGGCTTCAAGGAGTATTCTTGAACCATAATGATACTGAAAGAAATATATTCGTGAGCCATCCTCATTCATTCTGACTTTAAATTTCTGACCAGGTTGAGCTCTTTGAAAATTAAACACGTTTCTGGATTCAAATGTGGCTATTATTCTTCTGGCTTCCTGGCTTTGAACTCCATTTCTTACAAGGGAGTCAGTGAATTTCTCACGCCTTTTTACTTTTCCCTCGATTGTTCTGGCGGCTAAATACTCACGTTCACCAATTTCATCTTCATCTAGGGGTAAAACATGCAGAGGGATCTTCATATCCAGAGAAGTACTGTTAACTGCAGGAATTTTTTTATTATCCCCTTTTAGTGTTGAAGAAATATGTCCAGGGTTTTTCTCCTCAACAGTTTTATCAATTCTTTTCCTTACATTGTTACAACTCGCAGGAGAGTATACAAATACATACAGATAAACAAGTATAAGCACACTTACAAATACAAGAATTTTCTTGAGTTTGTCAGATGGGGGTTTTGATGGTAGTGGTTCTCTTTCATACCTCATATCAGGGCCGATACTATGTTAAATGCTTTATTGATGCAAATATTTGAGTTTTTCCCTTAAAAAAGCATATAATGTAGTTCAGGCAAGTGATAAATTCACATCAAATAATTATAAAATTAAAGGAGTTATGATGTATTTCAAAATTCTGCTTCTATCGATTTTTATTGCCGGATGTGATTCTTCCGGTTCAAAAACTGTGGATGATGCATCAACTGATTTCCTTGACGGAAACAATAATCAGTTAAATTACTGTTCATCTGAAGACTGGCCTGATGATAAGGCCGCGGCATATAACCGGATCATTGATTGCCTTGAGTCAGATTATGATGTGGAAAGTAAAAAAGCTGCCATTGGAATATTTATAGGAGAAATAAAAAGACTGGGAGGATTTCCAATTATTTCAGGAAATAATGTAATCTTTATATATGTCAATGATCCCATCTTTGATCAGGATGATGATTCCAATCCGGATGAAGATTATTCTCTGATATCCAGACTTCCACCAATAAATGTTTCAGGGGATTTTAATTCCTGGATCTTATCTGAACAAATGCAGTACCTTGAACCAGATTTTTATCATCTGAAAAAAGATTTTTCAGGAACAGACATTATGGGCAGCAGTTATAAATTTATTTCCAGGAACTCTTCAGGAAGTGAAGTCTGGTTCTCAGACCCCTTGAGTGAAAGATATCTATTTGATGAATATGGTCGACTGAGTCTCATCATGGGTGATACACAAACAGGTCATCTGCGAACACTTAACTCAGTATATTCTCCTGATCTTGACAATTCCAGAGATATTTTTGTGTATGTTCCACCTGGATATGATCAGAATACAGACACTGAGTATCCTGTTATATATATGCATGATGGTAATAACCTTTTTGACACAGCACAGATCAATTCCAACGGCAGCTGGGATGCCGATGGGGTGGCAGATCTTGAAATTTCATCCGGGAATACACAGCCTTTTATTATAGTTGGAATACCAAATAATGAAAACAGAATGGATGAGTACACCCATACCGAGGATTCAATTGATGGAGGAGCAAATTTCATCGGAGGCGACAGCACTTTGTACGCCGCATATATAGTAAATAACGTAAAACCACTTATAGATGAGGAGTTCAGGACAAAATCTACGCGAGAAAATACAGCAGTCTGTGGTTCTTCTTTAGGTGGACTTGTTTCATATCATGCAGGACTGATATATCCAAATATTTTTCGTTATGTATGCGGGATGTCATCCACTTTCGGATGGGGTGAATTTTCAGGTGATGGAATTTCAATGGAAGATCTGTACAGACAAAACGATATTTATTCACTTGATCAGATTTATTACCTAGACAGCGGGGACAACCCGTCAAACCCTGAGAATCCACCCTCGTGTCCCAATGAAACAGAAGCCGAGGATAACTACTGCGAAACAATGTCCTTCAGGGATATGCTTATTGAAAAGGGGATTGTAATTTTTCCCGATAACCCTGACTCATGGCCCCTCACTCCTGAAGGAGTAAACATTTATCATTACTATGTACCGGATGCTCCACACAACGAATCTGCATGGAATTCACGTTTATATAGAGCATTCAGGTTTTTCTTCGGGCAATGAAAAGGGAAATTCCTAATTTTTCCTAACTTCCATTCAAAAATGATATTAAGAACAGAATTTATCTTCAGGAAAATTATGTATTAATATTTCATTTTATGGTGTGATCCAAAAAGGAACACGCACACACATCAAAGAGGGCAACCACGATTATAATTAATATTACAGGGAGGGATAAAAAGAGGAAAAAATAGAAGGAACCTTATTTAGCTTTTTTTACTGCTTTTTTTACTGCTTTTGCAGCCGGGGCTTTCTTTTCTTCAACTTTTTTACCTTTTTTAAGACCTTTGAGAGCTTTAAGTTTTTCGAAAAGACTCTTGGTTGCTGCTTTATCAAGTTTCACTGAAGCACTTACAAGGGATCCTGAATCAGTAAGTTTGAGTGCCTTAAGAATGGAAGCATCGATACCCATTTCAGTAAGTTTTGCTTTAGCCTGAGGACCGTTGAGGAACATATTGGCAAAACCAACTGTACCCTTAGCAGCCTGAGGATCTTTAAGATCAACAACTGTGTTAAATATAAAACCTTCTGGCATACCCATAGCAACATCGGCACTTACAGATTTCAGTCCGGGAATAAGCTTGGTAACGCCATTTCCAGGAGGAATTGGAATATCTCTTACGATTGCTTTTATACAACTGACGGCTTTATAGCCTTCAAAATAAGCTGCAACATTACCTTTTCCAATTTGACCTTCTCCAATTTTGATTTTTGAAGAAATCATATTGCCTATGAAAATAAGAATAGCGTTTTTGTCAGCTGCAACAATGGTGAGAACTTTTTTAGGATCATCCTTGTCATTAACCTGATATGCGTCTTTTTTCTGGAAAGTGATTTTTTTCATGTCCTTGCTGACTTTTGCAGCACATTCGATGAATTTCTTTGCTTCAGGTTTCATTCCAAGGATAATGGCCATCTCTGATTCGCTCATTCCAATTACACTTACTGTAGTCATCATTTCGTAAGCTTTGGCTGCTTTCGAACCCAGACATTCAGCGATTTTCTTGAAGTCACCACCGAAATCCATTTTAATGCTTTCGCCATTATCGGTGAGGTCTGCAAAAAGTGGTGATTTTGCCATATGCTCAACTGACATATGAACTGCAAATGCAGGTGTTCCTATTTCGAGAGGTTTTACAGTTGAAAGTTTGATGCTTCCATCAGTCTTGGCAACTACACCCTTTACAACTTTTTTATCATCTTTTTTTACATTCTTCTTGTCGACTTTTTTATTATTCTTTTTGGCAACTTTACCTTTTTCTACTTTAGCGGCTTTTGTCTTATCCTGACCAGCAGTTGCATTTTTGTCTTCTTTTTTACCACAACCGGCAATAACAAAGACCATTGAAAGCGCGAGTGCAAAAAATCTTGTCTTCATAATTTTTCTCCTGATACCTGAAACTAACGTCAGGTTTGTTAAGCGAAAGAAGTTATTAGAATTTTTATTTTTTGTCAAGCTGAAGAAAATCATAGATATGTGGAGAAAATACTGGCATCCCTTAACGGCATGGAAGTTTTAAATATAACAAAGGATCTTTTGGACCCCTCACATGCATCCAGTATTCTTTCTATATTGTCCTCTCTTATGACATTAGCACTGGCATGACTTTCAATTCTGAAATATCGGAAATCTTCATCAGTCTGGATAAAATCATCAGATAAAGGATTCTGAGAGATTGTAATACCCGTATTAGAAGTTTTTTTAAGAAGACCTTCAATGTCCCACAATCCTTGTGGTTCCCAAATTATCCGCTGATTTTTCTGAAGGAAAGGTTGAAAAAAATCCATGATACGATCCCGGTTATCAGCTGTTGGACGAAAAGAAGGTGGTGTAACAAAAAGAAAGGTGATGGACTGAAGAAGTCCTGCAGACTTCCAGAGGGTTTTACCGATAAAATCTGTTTCACTTCCTGGAGCGAATCCCTGAGCACCTTCCCTCCAGAATGTTGCTGTATCCTTTTTCCAGGTGGGATCTGTCAAAGCCAGGGGAGCAGGAATAACAAATCGGAATTTTTTTCCCATTGTATTCCTCCAGTTTTCAAGTGTTGACTTTCTAGGCTTTGTGTTAAAAAACGATTCAAGTTCGGCAACATCGCATACCTGCTTAATTTTTTTCAGATATTTAGGAAATGTACTTACACCGGTGTGAATCTTCATATTACTCCTTCAGTTCTCTGGATTAAAATTTTTTAATATCCAGATTAGCAGGTTTATTATTCAATAACTCCTCCAGTTCAGGAAGATCTATATCTGATTTCTTTTCTTTTTTTATGCTGACAAGTATCTCTGGATAATCATTATTTACTTTAACCGCTGTTTTAACAGCATCCTCAAAAGTTCGGAATTTTTTTACATCCACACTTTTCCCGTTTGAGGTACTGCATATTCCGCTTTTACTGCATAAAATTCCGGGAGAAATTACCCCAATATTAATTTTGAGGCCGGCACTGCTGTTCCCATCAGTCCCCCAGATCACCATTTTTCTGACACTGGATGCAGCTGATATCTCAAGAAGTTTTATAATATTTTCAAAGTCTTCACTTTTTCTCAATATGAGAGTCAGCATGGCACCTTCTTCCAGATTGGAAGCACGACTCAACGTTTCAGTGACATGAAAGCTTTCCATAGGCAGCTTTTCCATATTACCCACCGTAATCCTGCCATGATCCAGAATCATTATTGAACCATCAGGAATTCGATAGAAAAGTTTTCCTGATAATGAACTGAAATTGAATCGCTCACCCTCAAACAGTCCCGCTCTGATGGGTTCATGCGGCTCTGACATTCTGATTTCAAGAATATCCAGAAATTCTTTTTTCAGGTCACCAGAATTTTTTTTAAGCCTCTGAACTCCACTGTATGTTTTTAAAAATCCCTGACTCTGAGTAACAATATCTCTGGATAATTTTCCGACACATTCGTGAACGGTTTTGACTTTAAATCCCATCCTTGTGCACTGAGCTCTGATAAATTTTTCCTCGCCATATCTGGTTTCATCATAAGGATATCCATAAAATGTGGAAATGGCGTGTGCCAGTACCACGTATCCTGCTCTTTCTGTCAAATCGCTTTTTTCGTAGTAAAATCTCAGAAGGGACAGAGTCTGATATATCTTTCCAAAGGAAATATCAGTTCCTCCACCTTTTACCCTGAGAGAAATATCCTTTTCAGTCTGCGTTGAGCAACTTATAAACAGAAAAAGAATGAAAAAATACCTCATTTCCTCTTTTTACGCTTTCCAGAATTTTTACCTGATCCTGGTTTTGACTTCGATACAGTAGCTTTCTCCTCGGAATATGGAACACGGCTCTGAGCGGGTTTGTTCTGTTTTATGGCAATAAAAAGCCAGATATATCCTGCAAGAGCCAGTGGAATACTTAAAACCTGACCCATGGTGAGCAGATGATGCTCCTTAAGTCCAGTTTGATATTCCTTGAAAAACTCAACTATAAATCTGGCAGTAAAATACAGACTCAGAAACATGGCACCCAGTAGGCCGCGAGGTCTTTTTTCCCCAAGTGCTTTATCCGTCAGATAAAGTACCAGTATTATGGCTGCCCCCATAAGAGCCTCATAAAGTTGAGAAGGATGCCTGAGGGGAACTTCCTGATTGGCAAATGCCAGGGCTCTATCCTCGTGACTTCTGGGAAATCTTACACCCCAACTGCCTCCGGTAACTCTGCCCACAATCTCAGAATTAAAGAAATTTCCAAGTCGTACAAGTGTTGCACCAAGTGCTGCACTGAAACTGAACCTGTCAGCAACTTCAGCTATTGATATCTTCTTGCGCATTGCATAGTAAATAATCGCAACAATAAGACCCAGAGTCGCTCCATGGCTTGCCAGTCCACCTTTCCAGAATTGAATAATCTGAGCAGGATGACTCAGGTAATACCCTGGCTCATAGAAAAACACATGGCCTAATCTGGCACCAAGTATAACCGCAAGCATCCCGGGAATGATAAAATCACTTACGTCCTCTTCTTTCCATCCAACACGCATCATCTGCCATCGAAGAAAATAAAAACCGCCAAGGAATACACCAACAAACAGCAGTCCGTAATATCTTACAGCCAGCGGTCCCAGTCTAAAAATTTCCGGATTAATATCCCAGGTAAAACTCACAAGCACCTCCCGTCCTTTATTGAAAAAGGACACACTACCTAGTAATAACCTTTTTTCAAATGTCAAACAATCATCATGGAATTATTATATGAATTATCTCAGGAATCCTGAAAAATCTTCCCTTAATACAGTTTCAAGTCTATCAGGTCCGAAGGAAATAATGGAAACTTCAACTCCTGACAAATCCTCAATTGTCCTGATGTATGAATAAAGGTTCTCTGAAATATTATTAATCCCTGAACTTTCCCATCCTGAAAATGATTCATACACCGGTGTCATCTTATCAAGTTCAACTCCAGAGGGAGGGAAATCAGTAATAGTATCACCCTTATCGTTTTTATAGGAATTACAGATGAATACATCATCCAGACCATCAAGAACATCCACCTTTGTGAGAGCAAGTTTTTTTACACCTGTTATTCTTACTGCATATCGCAATGCAACCATATCAAGCCACCCGCATCTTCTTGGTCTTCCGGTGGTGGCTCCAAATTCATTTCCTGCTCTGGCAATAAACTCTCCCATGGAATCCTTAAGCTCTGTTGGAAAGGGTCCATTCCCCACTCTTGTTGTATAAGCTTTTACAATACCAATGACACAATCATCATCCTGAGGACCAACTCCTACACCCGAATAAATTCCACCGGTAACAGTCTGAGATGAAGTAACGTAGGGATATGTTCCGTGAACTCCATCCAGTAAAACACCTTGTGCTCCCTCCATCAGTATCCTCATGTTATTTTTTTGGGCATTATGTACTTCCAGACTCACATCACAGATCATGGGAATAATCCAGGAATGATTTTCCAGAAGTGTTTTTTTCATCAGTTCAGGATTAATTTCAGACCTGATATCCATACTATGATAAAGATCGTTTAATGCTTCTCCAAGTAGATCAGGATATTTTAAATAAGATACGGGTATACCATATCTGGATGCCCTTGATTCATAGCATGGGCCAATCCCCCGTAGTGTGGTACCCACAGGTCTTGAAGAATTTTCCCTGTTTTTCTCAACTTCCGTGTGCCACGATAAAATAAGATGAGCACCACCGGAAATTCCTGTTCTGGTTCTAACATCACTTATTCCTGATTTTTCAAGAGAAAGTACTTCATCCAGTAATGAATCAGGATCAATTACCATTCCGGAACCAAGCAGACATCTCACATCAGGATGTACAATTCCCGACGGAATAAGATGAAGAACATATTTTATACCCCCGGCTTTGATTGTATGGCCTGCATTTGCTCCTCCTGCAGCTCTAACTACAAGATCAACATCTTCTGAAAGAAAATCAATTATTTTTCCTTTACCTTCATCACCCCATTGAAGCCCCAGTGCAATTTTTGTACTCACAGATTTATTCCTTTCCGGCCTGTTCCATCTGTTTTTTACTCCTGATACAGCTGGAATAAACACGTGAAATGCGTCCTCCCTGGAAGTTAGCCAGAGATGCAGCGATGTTTTCCATGTTACCTCTTCCGGCAATGACATTTTTCATTGAAGCTATAATTTCATCCATTCGTGAAATTATTTCCCTGCTCATAGTGCTTTCTTCGGGTTTCCTCTTCATTATTTCTTTTCTTTTTTCCTTCTCGATCTCTGCCATCATCATGAGAGAGCGGGCGGTTCTTTTTACAAGTCTGGCTCTTTCTTCTCCTGCTTCAGCAGCAGCCTTCTCGTGAAAAGAATTCGTAAGTTTCAGATAAAGAGGAAGAAAGGAAAACAGGTTCCTTCTTGTACCACCGTGAGATGTTCCCAGAGCAATAGAAGAAACGGTTTTCAATTCTTTTTCAGCTTCATCAACGTCACAAAAACGATCAAGCATGAAAATCGCCCTGATACGGTGAGTATCATAGTACCAGCGATCATATGAAATAGATTCCTCTATTGATTTCAGAGCATTTTTAAAATCATTCCATGCCTGAGGTAGTCTTCCCATCCGAAGATGCTGGGTTCCCCTTGCGTAATATGCGCTGGAAAGTCTTGACCATGCACTTTCAGGATTCGTATTATTTTTTATTCCTTTTTTACTTGCATCAACAATAAAATCCATAAGTTTTTCTATGGAAATACCACCTCTGGCATGTGACGGAACCTGAATAATTGTCTGAAGTGTATGCCCGGCAATATAGGGATGATAGCCCATTTTCGGCCCATCTCTCACTATTATCTCAGCATTTGCCATCATCTCCTTACAGGTTTCTCCAACCTTATTTTGATTCTTCAGCATATAAGTGGTTTTTTTGTCATCAATATCGGTTCTGTTTCTGGTTATAATACGTTTAACAGCACTGATAACCCTTTTGGGTGATTTTTTGACAAGTTCAGGTCTGATTTTAAGATAATGAGCCAGACTCCTTATAATTCCAGGATTTCTGTTCCCCTGCTCAAACATCTGGCTCTTTTTTTCCAGAATATCTATTTCCTTCTCAGCATTCCTGAACTCATTCATATTTGCTATGTAAACTTTGATTGAAGCCTGCAGAGCCAGATTTCGACTGTTGAGTCGATCCGCAGTGTGATGAGATATCAGCCATGGAACTACTATAGACATCAGAACCAGAAAAATCAGGGCAAAAGTGCTCACAACAGAAATATCTTTCATTCCCCATGCTGAATTTTCCAAAGCAGTTTCGTCATTTTTCCGAAACATAAGTCCTCCCATCATACCGGTAATCAGAAAATAAAATGCCAGCGTGGGAATCACATCATAAATAAAAAGACTGTGACCTGCATATCCTGTAATACACAAAACTCCAGCCATAGCAACAGTGGCAGCTCCAGAAGATGATGATCGGGAAAATTTCAAACCTATCAGAAGAGCTGTTATTAGTATTGAAAGATAAATCAGAAATCCAGTAAGACCCTCCATAACAAGATAATCCAGATAGATATTATGTGAACTTCTATAGTTAACTCCGGGATCCTTGATTGCCAGTTTGTAGGTTTTATATTTAAGGAAATTTATCCTGTAGGTTTCACGTCCGGTACCCTTTAAAAGGTTATCACTGATCATGGGTATCGTATCTTTCCACAGTTTAAACCTTGCTTCCCCATGAACAGGATCAAGTAGCTTTTTCAGTCTCACCGCCTTTGAAACCTGTTTTATAACGGGATGTCTCGATGCCGGAACAAGTAAAATCAGACCCGAAAGAAGAACTATCACTCCGGTGAATTTAAATTTGGCAATTTTTGTCTCAAAAAGATCCAGACCGGCTTTAAAAAGAAGGGGGGAATATGCCATCAGTACAAAAAATGAATTTCCCGTTGCTCTGTCTCTCAGATCAGAGACAGCATGGGCAAGTTTCTGTGTTTCAGGCAATGCTGTGCTGATAAAAACCTTGAACAGCAGAAAAGATATCCCGGTAAATACCAACAGATAAATGGCTCTCAGTCTCAGTTCTTTAACATCCACTTCTCTACTGGATCTGAAAACAAACATTCCTATAAAGGATGCTATTCCGAGACCCGCCCATGCACCTCTGGTCTGGGACAGCACAAGTGCAAAAAAAGAAGCAATCCATGCTAAACCAGCAAATCCGGCAATTATTCTTTTTTGTGTACGAAAATAAAATACCCAGGAAATTAGGGAGAAAAACAGTAGATTACTTCCATAAAAATCCGGATTACCGGTAAAACCGCTTGGTCTTACACTGGTTCCCATAGGATCTGTAACCTCGTAAAAAGCTCTGAGGCTGACGACTATACCCATAAACATCATGAAAAGTAAAAACTTTTCAGCCCGTTGAAAATCACCTCTTATCCATAGAGCCAGAGCAACCGCGGTTAAACCGAGTGCGACTACGGTAATATAACCCATTTGCCTGATAATACTGCCGAAAAAGGAAATCCCAGGAACTGTGGATGTCAGAACATTAATAATACCGTATCCAAATGTTAAAACAAAAAGGATCACAATAGGATTTTTTAAAATCTCCAGTCTTTTTTTGTCCTTCCATATGACAATGGCGATGGAAGCTGCAACCAGAGATGCAAAAGGAAACACAGCAATAATTTTAGGTACAACAAAAAGTCTTGTATAGCGGTACTCATGCACCATACCAAAGGAAAAAGTCAGTACTGCTGTCAGAACAGACAGTATCACCACATAATCAATATATTTTGATTTTCCGGTTTTATAAAGCGAGAAGAAAAATCCCTGAAAAATTGAGTAAAAAACAAAATGGAAAACAGTATTTCCGGAAATAGAGATTCCAGTGAAAAAATACTCAAAAATGAAAAATGAAATTAATGTAAGAATTCCAAAATAATACTCAGAAGAACCGGAATTTTTAAGTTTAGTGATATGGAATATCCCCGGATTGAAAATAAAAGAAACTGCAGAACTGAAAATCAATGATATCAGTGTTGTAAAAAAATATCCGGTTTTCGGGCTGAAACCCAAAATTGCCCCGCTGATTACACCGAGTATCCCCAGAAGCATCATGGTCTGAAAAAATCTATCAGGAGATATCCACTTTTGAATAAAATTCACCCCAAAGCTGTCATCCTTTTCATATATTATATTTTCCGATGACTCCCCTTCAGGATTCCCGGATGAATGAATATTTCCCCGGGAGTTAACCTTTTTCTTTTTTTTCATGTATCAGACCCCATAGTACATCTCTATCTCAAAAGGATGAGGCACACCTCTGAAAACCAGAGCTTCTTCACGTTTTATTTTTATCCACTTTTCCACAAATTCAGTTGAAAAAACATTTCCCCTCAGAAGAAATTCCGGTCTGGAATCAAGAGCATCAAGAGCTTCATCCAGTGATGTCGGGAGAGATTTCAGCGTTTTTAGTTTTTCATCACTCCAGGTGAAAATATTCTCTTCAATTGGCCCGAACCCTAGCGCTGTCGGATCTTTTTTCTCTGCTATTCCATCAATACCAGCCATTAACTGTCCGGCTAAAAGAAGATAAGGATTACTTGTTGCGTCAGGTGATCTAAACTCAATCCTCTGCTCATCAGGATTATTGGCATATGTTGGAATTCTTATTGCGGCACTTCTGTTTCCCGGACTGAAAAACGCTTTGGTGGGAGCTTCATAACCGGGGATGAGTCTTCTATAACTGTTCTGGCTGGGATTTGTCAGAGCCAAAAGAGCACTGCCATTATCCAAAATTCCGGCAATATAGTTCAGAGCCATATCACTGAGTCCGCTATAACCATCAACTCTATAGAAAAGATTTTTTGAATCCTTCATCAGGGTCTGGTGACAGTGCAGACCACTTCCGGGATGCTTATCTATTGGTTTAGGCATAAATGTGACACTTACACCCATTTTCTGTGCCATCTGTCTGGCCACATACTTTACCATCATGGCATGGTCACCGGCTTTTACAACTGGAGTTAAAGAAACCTCGAATTCTCCCTGTCCGCTACCGCCAACTTCATGGTGATGATAATGAACAGGAATTCCAAGTTCCTCAAGTATTTCAGCTGTACGAATACGATACTCAAGGTGTTTATCAAAGGGAGGAAGAGCATGATACCCCTGATGAGCCTGTAAATACAGACCATTACTGTCCTCCTGATCAGTCAGTGGCTTCACCGTATATCCCATACCAAGATCGCGCCTGTTAAAGGTTACACTTTTGAAAACATAAAATTCATATTCGGGGGCAAAGAGAGCTTCATCAAAAATACCCAGTTTCTTACCCAGTTCCAGGGCTTTTTTTACTTTATTTCTGGGATCAAAAGGCGATGGCTCATCAGTCTTTATATCTCTTGCCTCACTTATAAAACTCAGGGTCTTTGATGGGAAAAAAGGATCTAGAAACGCCGTATCCCAGATAGGTTTTAAAACCATATCAGCTTTTTCCAGGGGCTGAAGTTTAACGCTTGATGCATCAAAACCCACCCCTGATTTCTCAAAAAGATCCCATGTATGGTCTGTTGAAGGAAGAGTCACATGCCGCCAGTTTCCTTCAAAATCAGAGAATTTAATATCAATCCATTTAACATTTTCTTTTTTGGCAAATAATTCTGCTTCTTTACGATCTTCAAACATTTGTATCTCCTGAGTCATGGTTCCAATTGCAGTCAGCTTGCCATAAGAAACCCTCTGATTCAAGTCATACTTTTGGTAAATTTACAGATTGTGGATTGAATGGAATGATACAGGAATTAGTTGATACCTGAGCAAATTACAAAGTCATCATGACAATTTTCAGCTAGACATGTTTCACATTCTGCACTTGCGCCACCCATACATTCAGTGAGACAATTCTCTTTGCCACATGCACTTGTAGCTGCATAACATGCACTGCATGCTTCACTGATACCGGTGTCTTCGACGAAACAATCATTAACACATGTTTCAAACTCACTGCTTATGAGACATTCCTGTGCACATGCACCTGCTACATCGTCCTGATCAACAGTGTCACCATTAATGATTGCAAGATCATCATCATTGTTACATGCACCGTCTGTTACGTTGTTTGTAGTATTGTTGGTGGTATTATTAGTTGTGTTGTTTGTAGTATTGTTGGCGGTATTATTAATTGTGTTGTTTGTAGTATTGTTGGTGGTATTGTTGGAATCGGAATCATCATCACAAGCAGCCACGAGAAATGTACCAAGTAAAGCAGCAAGAATAAGTTTTTTCATTTTGTTTTCCTTTCATTATATCCTTAAAACCAAATGGATTTTAAATGTATTTTTCGGCAAAAGCCCGATTCAGGAAGGGCTTTTATCACATTTTCCCTTTTCAAGCAATAAAGAAAATCTCAATTATATAGAGGGTTTTATTACAAGGTAGGATAGAAAAGTATATGAATACTGTCCCGTAGAATTACTTTTACCTCCGCATACGAGGCTTAACGATCCATCTGTAATTTGAACCGTTACAGTCCTTGTAAACTGTGGGTTTTCATCTGTGGTGATTTCATCGTCAATAACCTTCACACCTTCAATTGTGACGTTGTGTGGATCTGAGGGATATCCTCTTGCGGGCCTTCCGGCACATACAGTAACTTCATAAGTGCCATTTTCAATAGAGAATTCAAAAAGATTGTCCCTTCCATAATCATCATATAGATAACTTTTCTCAAATTCGGTGAATCCACTGGTGTTATCATATCCATAGAGAGCTATTGAAGTATTATCAATAAACTCCCCGTACCATCCATACATCAACTCGGAATCAAAAGGTTGCCAGCCTATTTTGATCCAGTTATTTGTACCATCTGTTAAAGGCTCATCTGAAGGTTCACCAGAAGGATTCTGAAAATTAATAAAATACTTACCTGAAGGTCTTGTTGGAGTATTATCTTCAAGAACAGGAATCTCTGTGGAAGTCCCTTCAACATAAAAACCCAATTCATTTCTGAGTTTTAAAAGAGCATCAGGCAAACGTGTGAAGCTGGTAAGAGAGGATGCAGCACTGAAAACGGCTGTATCAACTTCATATGAAGTTCCAGGATCGGGTTCTAAACCGTTATTGGCTAAACGCAGGTATTCATAATCCTCAAAGCCCTCACGAAAAAGAGAAGCTCTTACGGTGGGCTCACCATCAATAAAAAATCTGCCAAAATCGTAATATGCCCATCCCCGGGCTCTGAGAGTCCAGCTCACCCATGGAATAATTCTCTGATGAATTCCCTGATTTTCAATCAGTGTTGGATTAAAATACGGTTCAGGATCATGATCAAGGGAATAAAGCCAGAGCGTTTCACCAAGCAACTGCCTTTCCAGTGCATAACTTTCATTAAGTGCTCTTATATGTGCAATCCAGATATCGTATCCACATCCCCATTCAGGATCTTCAGTTATTTCAGGTTTAGGCTCCTCACTGATAGCTATTCTCAATTCTGGAGCATAGGATCTTACAAGAGAACAAAGATATGCCGCAAGTTTATGGTCCTCATCATTTTGAGGCTCATTCTGAACATAGTAATAAGTTTTTTCAATATAATTACTGGATATGAGATAACTTTCAAGAGATCCAAGATATTCTCCCCAGTTTTGATTGTACTCTTCGGTGCCATAATGGTCTCCCCTGGCGACACCACAAAATGTGTCAGGTCTGGGAGTAGAATTATCCACAAACTGAAACAGCATGGAAGTTGGAAAACCAACACCATTCCAGCCAGTACCTGAAATATACTTTAGTGCTAAATATCTGATACTGTAATCAGCACCTTCGTCCTCCTCATCATAAAAAGAGGAGCACTGATTAGGATTTGAGGTGTTATCCCAGGTGATAGTGTATGAGAATGAACTGGGCCAGGTTACTGATTTAGGAGTCATTTTGTGCTCAAAAAGCATGGTTTTCACATCCTCAACTGTTTTTCCACTGGACATAAGTGATGAAATACTCACATTCAGTTGAGTGTGAAAAGACGGTGACAACGGCAGGGAAAAGTCAAAAATATAAATCTCAAGTGGAATATCAACTGTATCTCCAGAGCCAAAATCCAGCGATAAAACTGTTTCCTGAGTTCCTGATGGAGTTGATTCAATTGAATGAAAGGTAATCCACAAAACAGTATTCTGGGAAGATGACAGATTAATTGTTTCCCCTTGTGAAACCTTCACTAACTTTTCTTCCCATCCATCCACGAATTCTACTTTTTGAACCATATAGTCAAGTTGTTCCAGACCGGATATTGACGAAACACTGACACTTCCTTTTTGTGGAGGAACAATAATTTTCAGTGGTTCAAACTCGTTTCTGGCCATATGAACCTTTAATATGTCACCTGTTTGTTCCGGTGGAAGATTATCCATCCTCACTTTATTGGTAACTGAAGTAGTCCATATCTGTCTTTGATTACTCTGGGAAAGCACATACGTATAAAGACCCTGATCAGTTTTAATACCGGGATTTTTATTGGAACCGTCATCGTCACATCCCCATGTGCTGATTAATACTGTCAGAAAAACTGGAAGAATTTTGATTTTCACAGAAGTTCTCCTTTTTTAAGGAGTTAAGCCATAAAAATTTTATCCCTTGAGATTTTAACATTCTTAGTGGCATTTCTTGTATCCACAACTATGCGGGCATTTTCAACTATCTCTGAATAATCATAATCACTGTGATCTGTAACTATCAGAACAAGGTCATAAGAAGCAATGTTCTCCGGAGTAAGCTCAACACTCTGTAGATGAAAGTCATAATTTCTCATGGGACTTACTTTAGGAACCGATGGAATATAAGGATCATTATATTCAACACTAGCACCTTTTTCACGCAAAAGTTCGAGAAGTTTCAGTGAAGGTGATTCTCTAAGATCATCTATATCTTTTTTATAAGCCATTCCAAGCATAAGGATTTTCGAACCATTGATGGATTTTTTTGAATGATTCAGTGCATCCATAACTTTTTGAACCACAAAATAAGTCACGTTATTATTAATTTCCCCTGCCAGCTCGATAAATTTAGTCTGAAAATCATATTCCCTTGCTTTCCATGTGAGATAAAACGGATCTATTGGAATACAGTGGCCACCAAGGCCGGGACCCGGATAAAAAGCATGGAAACCAAATGGTTTTGTGGAAGCGGCATCTATAACTTCCCATATATTTACATTCATCCTATCGCAAAGCATTTTAAGCTCATTGACCAGGGCGATATTTATATTTCTGTAAATATTTTCCAGCAGTTTTGTAAGCTCAGCAGCTCTGGTACTGGAGACCGGAACAGTTTTTCCAATGATAGCATCATAGAGTGCCACTGCATTTTCAAGTCCCTCAGGTGTCATTGCTCCCACCACCTTGGGAATAGTTGAAGTACTGAAATCCTTGTTCCCCGGATCCTCCCTCTCAGGAGAATAAACAAGATAAAAATCCTTTCCAGCCACAAGATTGTTTCTTTCAAATATTTCTTTTACAAGCTCATCTGTGGTCCCGGGATAGGTCGTACTTTCCAGTGAAACCAGTTGGCCCTTTCTAAGATATGGTGAAATACTCTCACAGGTGGAGACAACATAGCTCATGTCAGGCTCACGGTGGTGATTCAGAGGAGTGGGTACACAGATTAAAATTGCATCACATTCAGAAATTCTTGAATAATCTGAAGTTGGTATAAATCTTTTTTCATCTATGAGTTTAGCTGTTTTATCTGCACTGATGTGCTTTATATAACTTTTATGTTCCATTAAAAGTTTGACCTTTTTAGGATCAATATCAAAACCCAAAACAGTAAATCCCTTGTTGCCAAACTCGATAACAAGTGGGAGTCCAACATAACCAAGACCTACAACACCTACTATTGCCGTTTTATCTACAATTTTCTCTCTAAGCATAAACGCCTCCGGTTCTTTATAGTAAACAGGCATTCCTAGCATAACGGGTGAAATATTCCACAAATTATTTTTCCTTAATGAGAACTGAAATTCACACTAAGTTGTTTTAGTGTATTTAGAATTTGCCCTGATAGAAATTACCAGCAGGTAAATCCAGATGGTATGTTTTCCGGTAATCATCCGGAGAAAAGCTGCTTTTTACATAATTCTCACAGTTCATTTATACATTACTCATCTTTCACATGTATGAAATCTCTCAACTGTTACCCAGCAAAAGGGTAATAACCGGGAGGTAAAAATGATAAAAAATCTGGCTGGAATTTTAATCGCATCAATGTACCTTGGGTCGGCATCAATGGCCCAGACACTACCAGGAGAACCAGGGGCAAAACCCGCAACCACAGTAAATGATGATGTTTCCCGTGGAATAAAAAACACCGGGTACAAAAATAACAAAAAAGAAAAATCACGTGTAAAAATCAGTGGTGAATTTCATGGAAACTGGAACATGGATCTGAGAAATGAGGAAAACGGCGGAAATGATATAAAGGAAAGCACATTCAATGTCACAAGAGTATATCTGACTGCCAAAACTAAACTTTCTTCATGGCTCAGTGCAAGATCAACTCTGGATTTCGGCAACTACATGGGTGACATTGAACAGGCAGATCATGACCCTCTCCTAGGATATATAAAATATGCCTATTTTAAAACTTTACTTACAGAAAATCATAGTATTGTCTTCGGACAGCAACCACGTGTATGGGTGGGAACGATGGACAAAACCATGTCGTACCGTTATGTAATGAAGTCCTCCATGGATCATTTCGGGCTTTTTCCAAGTGCCGATACCGGAGTAACATGGAACGGAAAATTCATTGGAGGTATTGTGGACATCACCGCCGGTATTTTCAACGGTAATGGGTACAAGGACCCTGCCCCTGGAGAGGAGATTATCTCAAACCTTTTTGAAACAAGAATAACTATAAAACCAGTAGCGGATAAAAAACATATATTCAGTAAACTTGCTGTTCATCTGTATTTTGGAACTGATGGCTATCAGTTAGATGATGGAACAGTAACTGAAGATTTCAGAAGATTCGTATTTGGTGGTGCACTGGGATTCAATCACCCTATGGTGGATGCACTTGTAGAATTCATGATGATTAAAAACGGTCAGGATGGAGATAAGGGCTCCATGGTTATTTCCCCATATTTAGCATTGAAATACAGAAATCTGGCACTGTTTGGAACATATGGAATATTTACCGATTCAAATCGTGATACAGATGATACATGGACCAGACTGGTGGCAGGAATCAGTTGGACTCCCTGTAAAAAGCTTGCGCTGGCTATAAACTATCAGATGGAATCCAATACAAAATTTGGCGGAGATGGAAGTAATAAAAGTGCTTTATTCCTAAGCACATTTTTCAAATATTAGGCGTTTTCTTGGAAATTTTATAATTTCTTAACAATAATCTCATAATCAGAAGATATTAACTCATCCAGTAAATTGTACTATACGGAGGTTTCAGATGAAAATCTATGCAGTCACAGTTTTAATTGCATTTGCAGCTTTATCATATGGTTGCAACACAAAAGGCTCAGTATCAGGAAAAAATCTATCCGGAGCCGGAGCATCATTTCCTTTTCCCGCCTACTCAAAATGGGCTTATGAATACCATCAGAAAACAAATATTCAGATTAATTATCAGAGTGTTGGTAGTGGAGCTGGAATTGCTCAGATAAAAAAGAAAACTGTTGATTTTGGAGCAAGTGATAAACCACTTAAAGTTGAAGAACTGGATAAACATGGTCTCATGCAGTTCCCCATGCTTATGGGTGGAGTTGTTGTTGTGTTTAACATTCCGGGAATTAAAACCGGTGAACTGAAACTGACACCTGAAATCATTTCTGGAATATTCAGTTGCAAAGTGAAAAAGTGGAATGATCATGAAATAGTAAAAATCAATCCGACACTGAAGCTGCCTGATGAAGAAATAAATACTATCCACAGAGCTGATGGTAGTGGCACCACATGGATATTTACAAATTATCTTAGTAAAGTCAGTCCGGTGTGGAAGAAAAATACAGGTACCGGAAAAGCCGTCAGTTGGCCATGTGGAATTGGAGGAAAAGGAAATGAGGGCGTTGCCGCTAACATAAAAAAAATCAAAAACTCCATAGGTTATGTGGAATATGCATATTCACTGCAGAATTCCATACCATTCACACTGATCAGAAATAAATCAGGAAAATTCGTAAAACCATCTTCCAGTAGCTTTCAGGCAGCAGCAGCAAATGCCGAATGGGAAAAGACACCAGGATTCAGAGTGGTTTTGACTGATCAAAATGGTGAAGATTCCTGGCCCATTACAGGGGCAACATTCATCCTTATTCACAGGGTTCAACCGGACAAAGGGAAAATAAAGGCACTCACATCCTATTTCAAATGGTGTTATGAAAATGGAGGCGAAAGTGCAAAAAAACTACATTATGTTCCTATGCCATCCAAAGTAGTCAGGCTTGTTGAAAAACAATGGAAAACACTCACAGTAAAATAATTTAACCGGCCTGTAACAGATATGCAGGAGTACCAAATTGCCTAAAATAAAGTCAGATAAAATATTTCATAGTATAACAGCACTTAGTGGAATTTTTATTCTGACAGTTCTTGCGGGGATATTTATCATACTGATAATTTCCAGTTTTCAATCATTCTCCCGTTTCGGTTTCGGCTTCCTGTTTTCAGCGGACTGGAATCCGGTTCAAGGAAATTTCGGTGCTGCAAGCAGTATTTTCGGTACTCTTGTAAGCACTGTTATTGCCCTTCTTATTGCACTTCCATTAAGTATCATGATAGCCCTCTTTTTGGTGGAATATTCACCTCCAATTCTCAGCACATCAGTTGGATTTGCGATAGAGCTACTCGCTGCAATTCCAAGTATAGTCTACGGAATGTGGGGACTTTTCGTTCTGGCACCATTTCTGGAAAAAAATATAATTCCCGCATTCCAGAATATAAAATTTCTCTGGTTTGTATTCGGAGGAAAAGTCATTGGGGGACAGGGAGTTTTCACTGCCGGTGTAATACTTTCTGTAATGATCATACCTTACATCACTTCAGTGATGAGAGATGTGTTTAAAATGGTTAATCCTGTTTTAAAAGAATCAGGTTTTGGAATGGGGGCAACCAGATGGGAGGTTACCAGAGATATAACCCTTGTTGCTTCACTCAGGGGGCTTGTGGGAGCAACTTTTCTGGGGCTCGGAAGAGCAGTCGGCGAAACTATGGCCGTTACTTTTGTTATCGGTAACGGTCATAATTTCACGACTGAGATATTCAGAGAAGGAAATACCATTGCATCCACTCTGGCTAATGATTTTGGTGAGGCAGCAGATCAACCATTATTTTATGGGGTACTAATGGAACTGGCACTGATACTGTTTGCTATCACAATAATCATGCAGTTAGCTTCAAACTGGTGGATACAAAGAATTGCAAAAAAATCAGGAGCACTGAATTGAGTATCAGAGAGCTTCCGGCAAAATCTTTATTCAGAAGGAAAGCAGGAGAAAAACTACTAAAAATAATTAGTATTCTCATGGCATTCCTTGGTCTTTTTATACTTTTCATAATTATTAAAGATGTGTTTATCAAGGGTATTGACGCAATTAACATAGATTTTTTCACTGAAAATATGCGTCCCGCTGGCATCAAGGGTGGAGGGGTGAAAAATGCCATTTATGGAACACTGATGATCACTCTCATCAGCAGTATTATCGGTATCCCTGTAGGTGTAAGTGCTGGTGTTTATCTCAGTGAATGGGGTCGGGATACTATTTTAGGAAAAGTCATTCGTTTCGGTGTAAACATTCTTATGGGAGTTCCATCAATTATTATCGGAATTTTTATTTATGCTCTTATAATTACACGCATAAAACACGGCAGTGGAATTGCCGGTGCATTAGCTCTGAGTATCATAATGGTTCCTGTTATATCCAGAACAACCGAAGATATGCTCAGAATGGTCCCTGACACCCTCAGGGAAAGTGCTTTGGCCCTGGGAACACCACGATGGAAAATTACCGTCTCAATCCTTTTCCGTGCAGCAAAATCGGGTATGATTACTGGAGTTTTACTTTCCATTGCAAGGGTCAGTGGAGAAACTGCACCATTGATTTTTACTGCAAGATTCAGTCAGTTCTGGCCGGAAAATCTTAACAGCGACACTGCAAATCTTACAATGACAATTTATAACTATGCTCCTCAGCCCTATAATGATCTGGTGCAGATAGCATGGGGAGCATCTCTTTTGATAATGGGAGGAGTTCTTATTATTACTATTGGGACAAGGATGCTCTTTTCTGACAGATTAAATAAATACAAATAAAATCAGATCCTCAACTGTTTTGTTATTTTCAGGGAGTCTAATATTTTATGAACAGAAACAATTTATCCGATGATTCCACTTACGCCATATCTACTGAAAATCTTTCATTTTTTTATGGAGCAAACAAAGTTCTGTTTGATAACAATCTTAATATTCACAGAGGGAAAGTCACTTCCATCATTGGACCCAGTGGATGCGGAAAATCAACTCATTTGAGAATTTATAACCGCATTTTTGAACTTTATCCCAATCAGAGAGCTGAAGGCAAAGTGGTGCTTGATGGAATCAATATTCTGGAAAACCAGATTGATACCCTTGAGTTAAGAAAAAAGGTCGGAATGATTTTCCAAAAACCCACACCCTTTCCCATGTCTATTTTCGATAATGTCGCTTATGGAATCAGACTTCATTATAAAATAAAAAGAAAAGAACTTTCCTTAAGGGTTGAAAAAGCTTTAAAACAGGCTGCTTTATGGGATGAAGTAAAAGATATAACATCTAAAAGTGCACTAGCATTAAGCGGAGGCCAGCAACAAAGATTATGCATTGCCAGAGCCATAGCTGTGGAACCGGAAATCCTTTTAATGGATGAACCAACAAGTGCCATTGATCCAGTTGCCACTTCGGCAATTGAAGAACTTGTGGATTCATTGCGTGGAAAATATACCATAGTGATAGTTACCCACAATATGCAGCAGGCTGCCCGTATCAGTGATTATACTGCATTTTTTTATAAGGGATATATTGTGGAATTCAATAACACAAGAACACTTTTTACAAACCCGATTGAAAAAAAGACTGAAGAATATATCACCGGATCCTTCAGTTAGGGTACTGATCTGTGACAGGTAAATGAAAGGATTTAAACATGCCACTCAGGCTGAAAAAAGAAATGAATGAGCTGCTCAACCAGCTTTATACAATCGAAAGTATGGTGGAAGAAAGTGTTTCCCTCGCAGTGGAAGCAGTTCTGACCAGAAACACCGATCTGGCTCAAATGGTAATTGAAAATGATCGAAAAATAGATCTAACTGAAGTTGAACTTGAGGAAGAGTGCCTGAAAGTTCTTGCACTCTATCAGCCAGTAGCAGGGGACCTCAGGTTAATAGTTGCTATTTTAAAAATGAACAATGATCTTGAGCGGATTGGAGATCTTGCTTCCAATATAGCTGAAAAAGCAATCTTTCTAGCTGAGAATGAAAAAACCACTATTCCTTATAACTTTAGAAAAATGTCTGAGACCGCAATACTGATGCTCAAGGAATGTTTTGATGCCCTCAGTGAAACCGCACCGGAAAGAGCACATAAAGTCAGAATCATGGATGATACTCTGGACACTTTAAACAGGGAAATGTACTCCACTGTTGAAAGCTCAATACTGAAATCAGTGGAAAAACTTGATATCTATATCCACATGATGGGAATTTCCAGAAATCTTGAAAGAGTTGGCGACCTTGCTGTCAATATAGCTGAAGATATTATATACATGTGCGAAGGAAGCATAATCAGGCACTCACACAAAAATCAGTCAAGATAGTCTCCCGATGAAATTTTTTCGGGGAGATAACTTTCTGAAATAAATGAAATTCCCTTGGCACTCAAGGCTTCCAGTTCCAACTTAACTCTCGAATCCAGAAGTTTTTTCAGTTCTTTCTGCCATTTTGCCTCTTTGAACCATGGATAAGCGAGCATCTGCTTTGCTCTTTTTTCATCGTTTTTATCAAGACTGATGGTAACCACATCAGGCAAATCAAATTTTTCACGATCAAAGGAACTGAGGCCAAGGAATCTTGCATCGGGAATTGCCATTCGTACAGATTCATATGCAAGATTGATACTGCCCTGTTTTATGACACTGTAGATATAAAGTCCCCACGGGTCATTATCTACCAGAACATAAACAGGAAGGTTGAGCTCATCATGCATTCTACGGATAAGCCTTCTTACTCCCCTTGATGTCTGACCCTGACTCTGAATCATAATACAGTTATGTTTCTTCCAGAACTTATCCTCATTAAGACGCCTCCAGACAGCATCTTTCTCTATAAGCAGAATAAAATCAGCATCACAGTTTTTAAATTTAATTACATTGTCTTCAACTATTGACGGAATACCCCATCCTCCAGAACCGATTTTTCTGGCATTTATTGTATCTCCACTGTCCACCAGAGTCAGATTACCCACCATTGTGCCTCTGTTGGAGGCAAAAAGATGAAGTTCCTCCCTGAGTGCTCCCATAGAAACTTCAATATCTTCAATTATTACATCAGATTCACTCTGATCATCAAAAGTATTCTCACCTCTGGAAAGAGTATGCTTGGTCATATAGAAAAGATCACGGATGGAAGTTGTCTTTTCTACTTTAAGAAGTTCAGTACATGCACTTGCAACAAGAAATGTCTGCATGAATTTCTTACTCATTCCCTGATGGAAAAAAAGTCTCTCCTGAGTCTTATCCCCCATCTCTATCATTCCACGTTCCTCTGAAAAAATAATATTGGAGAGACTTCTTACCGGAATATTAAGGTTGGGGTTATTCATAGCCTTAAAATCACCTATGGTACTTCTGGCCATTTTAATAATTTTTTTCATTACCTCTCGGGATCTGGATGCACTGTTACTCATTATTCTTCACCTTCTTCATCATTTTCAGTCCCGCTGTTGCTCTGTTCAGGTAAATCATCACCGTCATCCCCATCGCTCTCCCACTTTTCTACACTGACAGCATCCTCTTCCAGAGCCGGTTTTTCCATTTCATAATTGGCTGTAGTGAAATTCTCCATTGCAGTTTTTATATATCCGTCAATTTCTTCCAGATCATCCCCTGTAATATTTGCAAGGGCACGCGCAAGTTCGGTGGAGTATCTGACAAAAATATCCTTGCGTTCCTGAGCAGCACGAAGTTTTACCTTTTTACTAAGGTAATTTCCCAGTTCACGACCACATTCCTGAAGTGAAAGTTTTATTTCCTCGATAATTTCAGGGAAATGAGCAACAGCTTCTTTGCTCTCAGATGTAAAAGGAACCCATACACTTGCCAGATGAACCATAATGATCAAAGGTCCCTGAGGATAACCACCTTTAGGCTGATTTATGTTGTATCTCCTCCAGTTGATATCCATAACTGATTTTGATATTGCGCAAGCCTTAAGCTGGTATAAAAGCGGTACACGGTTTGCCAGTCTTATGATCTGGGCAGGTGAAGAATTGGCTTCCTTTTTAACGAAATCATTGTAACTATGCCTTAAACTTTCCAGTTCTTCAATTTCAAGATTCTTAACTCTGGTTCTGGTTCCAATATTACATCTGTCACATAAATCAGTAACCTTTTTCCTGGTAAAACCAGGAAGATCAAGCAAGGCTGCACTAATTGTTTTTTCAGGATCGAGATATACACCTGCTATAGAAAGATCGTCCATATCTCCATGTTCCAGATTCCCCCTTAGTTCTCCACCATATGCAATTGCCGTTTCCACAATAAATGGATTTCCACGATAAACCTTAGGAGGTCTGGATTTGGATACATAAAACTCAGCTCCACTGACCTGCCTGGCTAAACCTCTTCTTAAAAGTATTTCACCAATTGGAACAATGGAGTCTGAAGTCGGGGCCATTATTTTAACCAGCCCCATTTCCTTATGTATCATTTCTATTTCTTCGGCGCTCAGACGTGTTGGTCGCTTCTTTACATCTACACCGGCTCCGTTACATATTGTTTCAGCTATCTTTGGAGTGACTCTGGAAAACTCATGCTGGAGAAAACTCCCAACCTTTTTGGCGGCACTTTCACGAATCATCTTAATGAAAAGGCCCAGTTCTATGCCATGGGGATGTGGTTTAACAGATTTCGGTTCCCTCGGTAAAGCCTGACTCACCCTTGGAAAATGCATTTTTTCCATTTTCGGATTTATATAAAAGATCTCTGCATGAGGATTTGCAACTGCTGTCTGTCCTAGATATTCATCAACACTATGCCTGCCACTTTTGTACTGCCCGGCTATCTCCAGTTCCACACGGGTTCCATGGGGTTCTTCCCAGTCAACAATGAGATCCTTCACCACATTGGGCTTGTTTTTTTGTAAATCAAGTAAAAGTTCAAAATGATGCGCCGGATGTTCAGGACCTATTCTACTGGTAATCTTAACAGTTTTACCTGTGGTCAACTGACTGTACATACCTGCTGCACTGATACCAATACCCTGCTGCCCACGGGATTGTTTAAGTGAATGAAACTTGCTTCCATAAAGCAACTGACCAAAAATTCTGGGAACCTGGGCCTTAACAATACCAGGACCATTATCCTGAATCGCAACTCTGAGTCTTTCTTCATTAAGCTGCTCTATTTCCACCATTATTGTTGGCAGTATATGAGCTTCCTCACAGGCATCCAGAGAATTATCAACAGCTTCTTTCACTGTGGTCATAAGAGCTCTCACCGGTGAATCAAAACCAAGAAGCTGTTTATTTTTAGCAAAAAACTCACTTATGGAAATGCTTCTCTGTTTTTCACCCATTTCCTCAGCTCTTGTTCTTTTTCTGCTTTTTTTCTCTAAAACTTCAGTGACAGTTTTTTCTCCCTTATCACTGCGTTCCGGTGCACTGTCAGTACTTTTTTCCAGTATCGCAAAAAGATCGCCAATCTCTAAATCACTCATATTTAATACCTGTATTCAATAATAAAATTTTTCAGTTTCCCCCCGGCAATGGCACTGTAATGTTTCGGAGAAAAATATCAAACAAAAACCCGATAATCCCCATTATGTTGCATCACAATGAATTCAGGCATTACTTAAGAAACATGCATTTCTAAATAAACTTACCCCTTCATTTTTAGGCTTTTGGTAAAATACGCAGAAACTACTTAAGCTGTTTCCTGACTTCATCCAGACTTTTATACAGCATTTTTCTTTGTTTGGAATCAGTCACTCTGGTAAGTGCATCTGAAAGGATCTGCTCTGCTTCCCGATGTCTGTTCAGTTCAGTGTACAGACCAACTATGGAATAAATAAGGTCCATATCCCTTGGGAAAAGACTGTATGCCACCAGATATGATTTTTCAGCCTGCTGGAAACTCCCCATGGTTTGGTGAGCTTTTCCCTCAAGTTTATAATTTTCATGATTATCCGGTTCCAGCGAATGAAGTTTCTGAGTTAACTCCAGGGCTCTTGAAGCTTTTTTGAGTTTCAGGTACATCCTCACAAGTTTTCTTAAATAATAAGTTTCTCTGGGATGTCTTGAAACAATGCTTTCCAGATGAGAAACAGCCTTTAATGTCTCACCACGTGCTTCATACAGTGCAATCAGTTTTATTCTGGAGAAATCATCTCTGGGATCCTTCAGTAGTTTTTTACTGTACTTTTGAACTTCATCTGATCCTTTTTTATCCTTTGAAAGACTGCTGTACATCAGATAACCTGAAAGAATCAATGGACCTGCAAAAATGAGGCTGATAAGCATAGCCTTCAGCCTGTATCCCCTGCGCCTTTTTCTGCATTCAGGACACATTTCTATCCCATTGTATGATTTGATACATTCACCGCAGCCATGAACATGGCAAACCTGACACGTGCAGTTTGCTACTTCCCCGGGATGCCACGGGCAGTTTTTTGTCCGCCTTTCCCGGGGCAGTTTCTTTTTCATCAGGAAACTGACTCTTCATTCAGGGCATTTACAAAATACTCATCACCCTCAAAAACATCACATTCCTGGTGGTAATCAAGGAAATGGACATATATTGCAACATCCTGCAGTGAATGAACCTTTGCAAGTTCCCTTGCCTTTGCTCTCAGGGTCTCTTCTGGAACTGTTTTCAGGAAAGTTTCATCTGTTTCGCCTCGTTTATGCTTAACATTTAATTTGTCAAGATAATCAGAGAGAAGCTGTCTTCTGCGATTTAAAAGCCATTCGTAAAGAAGGGTTTCAGAAAGTGGAAAGTTTTTTGTATTGAGTGCTTCAAGAAGTCTCTCTTTCCATATTCTGGTTCTTGCCTTCAGCGATACCACACTTATGGGAATTCTTGTGGATACATCACCCTTGAGAAGAACTCTTTTAAACTGTCCTGAATTCAATTCATCAACAATGGAAACAATCTTATTGTCTCCAATTTTACTGATTATTTTAGTGGGATCCATAGTTAGAATATTCTCCAGTATATTTATCAGGCAGACATGGAGTCTACAAACTCCTGATTGGACTCTGTTTTTCCAAGTTTATCCAGCATAAATTCCATAGCATCAATAACATTGAGTGGATGCAACAGTTGACGGAGAATCCATACACGGTTGAGTACATGAGGAGGAAGTAAGAGCTCCTCTTTTCTTGTACCTGATTTATTAATATCCAGACAGGGGAAAATTCTCTTTTCCATAAGCTTTCTGTCAAGATGAATTTCACTGTTACCGGTACCCTTGAATTCCTCAAAAATAACTTCGTCCATACGGGAACCAGTATCAACTAGAGCAGTTGCAATAATTGTAAGGCTTCCACCCTCTTCAACATTTCTTGCTGCACCGAAGAAACGTTTTGGTTTGTGCAGTGCATTGGAATCAACACCACCGGAAAGTATTTTTCCTGATGGCGGAACCACCGTATTGTAGGCACGAGCCAGTCTGGTAATTGAATCCAGAAGAATAACAACATCTTTTCTGTGTTCAACAAGTCTTTTGGCTTTTTCAATAACCATCTCGGCAACCTGGACATGTCTTGCAGCCGGCTCATCAAAAGTTGAAGAAATCACTTCACCCCTGACGGATCTTTCCATATCTGTAACTTCTTCCGGTCTTTCATCTATTAAAAGCACCATGAGAACACAATCAGGATGATTTGCACTTATTGCATTTGCAACATCCTTAAGCAGCATTGTTTTACCAGCTCTTGGAGGTGAAACAATAAGACATCTCTGTCCCAGTCCGATAGGAGTTAGAAGATCAACAATACGTGTGGACATATTTTTCTGATCAGATTCGAGAACCAGTTTTTCCTGAGGATAAAGAGGTGTCAGATTATCAAAAAGTATCTTATCAAGCTGGGCACGAGGAGGTTCAGTATTAATCTGATCAACCTTCAGGAGTGCAAAATATCTCTCTGATGTTTTTGGAGGACGAATCTCTCCCTGAACTGTATCACCTGTTCTGAGATTGAATCTCTTTATCTGTGAAGGGGACACATAAATATCATCTGGACCAGGAAGGTAGTTATAATCGGGGGATCTAAGGAAACCGTATCCATCAGGAAGAATTTCAATAACTCCCTGACCGATAATGGTTTCACCACTAATGGCAGCAGATTCGAGGATGCGGAAGATAAGATCCTGTTTTCTCAGGTTAACAGCATCAGCTATATCATAGGATGCTGCAAGGTGAACAAGTTCTTTCATTGGTAGGCGTTTAATTTCAGATAAATTCATGACTCTCCTTTGTTTTGTTTCGTTTCGTCAATTTCATTTTGTTAAACGTTGAATAATATTTATACAAGAATTAAAAGTTCCTTAGGAATATTTAAGTGGGGAATTGGTTTATGGTTTCGATACCTCTCTCGGTTTATTTCCTTCTATCAGGGGATACCCGAAAAATAACGGGTATAACAACTCAGGCAAATGAATTCGGTTTATCCGGCACCCAATAGGCTCGTTCCTGTAAGTTAATGTCTAATTAAAATGTAAAAAAGCGCAGGATAAATTCGAGAATATGAATAATGTCTGTTCTGACTGTTGTCAAGCTGAATTTGAACACTGAATCGTTTTTCAGAAAATATCACGGTAATTACATTATGAAACTATGAAAAACCGGTGTCAGATTACAACTGAAGATTAAAACCTCAGCACAAGATTGCGATTCCTTCTCGTAAGAGTGCCATTTTCCACAAAACTGCTGAGCAGTCTTGATACAGTCTCTCTTCTGGCACCTATCATCTGAGCAAGTTCCTGCTGAGTAAAACGATTGGGAAGAAGAATTCCTTCATCATCTCTTATTCCATCTTTCTCTCCAAGTCTTTTCAGAAGTCTCACCAGTCTGCTGCTGACATCACCGAGACTCAGACATGCCATTGTTTCATAATTTTCCTGGAGCCTTGAAGCCATAATATTCACCAGAATAAGGGAAGTCTCCGGAAACCTTCTGATATGATCAGCTAGAGTGTCAGATTTTAGCACCAGAACCCCCATTTCTTCCATACACTTGATTTCTGTTGGAAGAGCAGCGCTGAAACCACCAAGCTTACGTCCAAATACATCACCCTGAGATAAGCTGTGAAGTAAAAGATCCTCACCTTCGGAATTCTTCAGATATATATGTACCTTCCCGTTACGTATCAGGAAAATCTCATCAACTTCCCTTGAACTCTCAGATATAACTGTTCCCCTGGAGTATCTTCTGTACACAAATCTCTGTTCCAGGTCCCTCATTGCTTCATCACTGACTGCCTTAAAAGGGGATAGTCTCTTTAATAGTGTTGGAAAATCTACATGCTGTTTAACTAGTCTCATGATGTCACCTCACAGAATTTGTAAGAGCAACACAAATGCCAAACCCCATATAGCATTGTTTTTATTTATTTTTATTAAAACAAATCATCTGAAGATAAAAATATTTGCCGTATAGTGTGACATTTTCGCCACGTTGATTTCCCCTGAATGTTATCTTCGTCACTAAAAATCATGCTTTTTTGAGAAAAGATGTGATGATGACTTTGGACTCACCATTTTGAAATTTCACAATAGCTTTACGCATTTTACCCTCTCCGACCACGGAAATGATCCTGCCGTGACCGAATTTTACATGATTTACAAACACACCAGGGGCAAAACCGTCAGATTCAACTTTCTCGCTAACATCCTTCAATGCGCTTGAAGGCGAAATATTCCTTCTCCCAGTTGCTCGCTGGGATGAAACACTGTTTTTGTATGACTGTCTTGAGCTTTCCTCAGAAGATGAAGATTTTCGGACTATACCCTCCCAGTCCAGACAATCCAGTGGTAATTCCCTGATAAATGGTGAGGGCTTAGCAGGAATAGGAGGTCCCCACACACTTCTTTCCAATGCACAACTGATATAAACTCTTTTTCTGGCTCTTGTAATTGAAACATAAGCCAAACGCCTCTCTTCTTCAATATTTACCTCTTCATCTTTTCTTTTCATGGGAAAAACACCATCTTCCCATCCTGGAAGAAACACATGATCAAACTCCAGACCTTTGGCGCTGTGTATTGTCATAAGTGTCACACCATCCTCCCCCTGAGGCTGGTCCTCACCACTCAGGAGAGAAATTTCGTCAAGAAATCCATGAAGCAACTGATCAGGAATTTCCTGATGTCTTTCCTCAAAACTCTGTTGCAACTGAATCATGTTTTCAAATCTGCTTTGTTCATCAGGATCTTCAGAGCCCTTCATTCCCAGCCAGGAAGTGGCTTCCATCAGATGGGTGAGAATAACAACTGGATGTTCGTTTTGAGCAAGAGAGGAAAGTTCTTCAACAATGGATACGAATTCAAGGATCCCTTTTCTGGCGGATCCGGAAATTTCTGCCATTGGAGATTTGAGAGCATCCCACAGGGATATTTTATCTGTTTTCTGAACAGCTCTTATTTTCTCAATAGAGCTCTGTCCAATACCTCTTCTTGGAGTATTCATCACTCTGAGAATATCATTTTCACTGTCTCTGGAAACTGCAAGCCTGAGATAGGAAATTATATCCTTGATTTCAGCACGTTCATAAAATTTCAGCCCTCCAATGAGACGATAATTGATGCCGTTTCTGGTTAATTCCTCCTCAAGGGCTCTTGAAAGTGCATTTATCCGATAGAGCACTGCAATATCTGAAAGAGAAACGCCTGATTCGGAGAGCAGGTTTATTCTGGCAATAACCCATCTGGCTTCCAGCCTGCCGTTATCAAGTCTCACCAGAGTCAGTTTATCCCCATCAGGAGCCATTGTTCTTAACGTTTTATCATGACGCACAGTATTTTTTGAAATCAGAGAAGAAGCCGCTCTGATTATATACCCTGTACTCCTGTAATTTTCTTCAAGTTTGATCTTTCTTGCCCCGGGAAATTCCTTTTCAAATTTGAGAAGGTATTCAGGATTTGCCCCTCGCCATGAATAAATGGACTGATCATCATCACCCACTACGCATATATTCCGGTCTTTACCAACCATCTGTCTGAGAAATTCAAACTGAATATTGCTTGTATCCTGAAACTCATCAACAAGAACATGATCCCACAAAGTGGATATCACACTCTGCAGTTTTGCCCCATATTCAATAAGTCCAGTAAAGTCAACCGCTTTACTTTCCACAAGGGTCTCCATATACTTCTTATAAATCTCGTTCCATGGAGCATACAACTTGGGAATACTTTTTCTCCTGTAATTTTCAAAAAGTGCGATGGTATTTCTAAGTACAGATGCATCAACCTCCATACTTCGGTCCTTGAGTATTCTTTTAATTATGGATTTCTGATCGTCCGCATCGTATATGACAAAATCAGGATCTATTCCTGCCTCATTACCATAAATTCTCAGAAGTCTTGCAGCTATGGAGTGAAATGTACCCATCCACAGCCCCATTGCACCATCCCCCAAAAGCTCATTAACTCTCTGCTGCATTTCTTTTGCAGCTTTATTGGTGAAGGTAACAGCAATAATCCTGTGTGGATAAACTCCATTTTCTATTAAATTAGCTATTCTTCTGGTTAAAACTCTTGTTTTCCCACTACCGGCACCAGCCAGCACCAGCATTGGACCTGAAAGGGTTTCAACTGTTTCTCTCTGTCTGTTATTCAGATCCTCAATAAATCGGCTCATTCTAAAACTCCCCGAGACTTGTGCCGTATTTTTGCGCTCATTACAAGCTGAAGTTGGAATGAAAAATATTCTGAATACATCTGCCGATACTAAAAATAAAAAAATACAACTGATGTTTATATCAGGATAAACAGTCGAAAAATGAAAACTAATCAAATATACAACTTACAGGATATTTTTTTATTCTTTGACTTTTTTTGAATTTCAGCTATCAGAATTTATGCAATTATGCTGAAAATTTTCATACGGAGAGAAGCATGAGAAATATTGTACTGATCCTACTTACCTCAGTGTTATTGGTATTTAGCTGTGACGATGATTCCACCAACAATGATAACAACACAAATAATATTCAGGGATGTGGAAATGGTATCATTGAAGATGGTGAAGTGTGTGACACTGACTACCTGAGAGGTGAAACATGTTCATCCCAGGGATTTATCGGAGGAACGCTGGGATGTTCAGATGACTGTGCAACCTTTGATACATCAGGATGCAACAATGATGCTGTCAGCGGAACTGCTGAACCATGCAGCTCATCCGCTGAATGTATCGGTGATTCAATTGAGTGCTTTGATGAAATTTCCTATGGTGTGCCATCGGGTGCCTGCATGGTACCATGTACCGACACCTGTGAGGAAGAAGGTTTTGCATGCGTCGAATTTACATCCGGAGAGAGCTATTGCCTTCCTGAATGTGAACTCGGTGGTAATGACTGCCGTGATGGAATGGGATGCTTTCAGATTGATGATGCTGTAAATGTTTGCTGGGCTGACTGTCAATCATCTGAAGACTGCTCAGTTACAGGACTGTGTAACACCGAAGATGGTTTTTGTATGGTTCCTGACGAAAAATGCGGTGATGGAACCGATAATGATATGGATGGGCTTATAGACTGCGATGATCCTGATTGCACAGGGGATGTGGATTGCGGATGCACAGAAGATGACCTTGGAAACACCACTCCTGAAAGTGCTGTCATAATTGATGTTTCATCTTTTCCTTCAACACAGATCTGTGGTTATACATGCGGGCCAAACTGGAAGGACTGGTATACATTCACTCCCGATACAGCATTCACCGGTTCAATAAATGCCCTGTTCTCAAATTCCGGCGGGGATCTGGACATTTTTCTTTATAACGCTGAGATGAATGAACTGGCATACAGCTGGTCCACCACTGACAATGAAGAAATAATCTATGATTTTGAATCCGGAAAAACATACTTTCTTGAAGTTCAGGGCTATCAGAATGCGACAAACGGATATTGCTTAGTTATGGATATTGCCCCGGCAATCCTTGAAAATTCGGGAATAGAGCTCTCACCTGTTGTTGTCACACCCGGAAGCCAGATCTCCATGAATGTAACTATCAGAAATATTGGTGGTACTGATGCTTCTGGAGTAGTTGGTGAAATTTCTACTGTTGATACAGATGTGATTATAAATACTTCTTCCAGCGATTTCGGTGATATTACCGCTGGAGGTCAGGCTATAAACACCACTCCGTTTGTTTTTGATATTGGGGAGAATCACAAAGATAATTCTCCGGTACTGCTCAATCTTGCAATTGCCGATGAGGACAGCAATATATGGTCGTTCCCGGTTCTGATTGAAGTTCCTTATGCCAATATTACCTACAACTCTTTGGAGATTACTTCTGATGATAATGGAAATGGAGTTGGAGATCCCGGAGAAGAAATTGAACTTTCATTTAATGCCATTAACTCAGGGGCACTTGATGCCAGTGGAGAAATAAGTGTTTCGTTAAATGTTCTTTCTTCATCAACTGCCGAAGGTGTAACTCTTACTCCACCGGCAAGCTCTGTCTGCACACCGGACGGCCTTATGGCTGGTGAATTTGCTTCCTGTTCTCCATGGGGCATTACAATCCCATCTTCCACCACAGCAGGGGAAGCAATAAATCTTGAGTTCACTTTTACTGACGGAGATGGAAACCAGTGGACCTCTGAAAGAATCATAACTCTGGGAACAAATCTTTTGAATCTCACTCCGGAAGGTGATGCTGAGGGAGATCATGACACTTCAATTTATGAGTGTGATCTTAAAGAACTATGGGCTCTCCATATGGATGGAACATTATACTTCCGCACTGTATTCCACTCAGGCTGCACCATTGATGGTTACCACGATGTTACTTTGGTTGACCATGTAGGTGGAAACATGATTTCCATTATTCTTGAAGAGGGCAGTATCTCCTACTATGAAAGTGAAAACAATGTATGGACACAGGTTGCTACGCCATCATCATTAGTAATATCCCCAGTTTCAGGATTGGTTGACAGTATAGATTTCTCAATAGATATTAGTGATACTATTTTGGATGTTGACAATTCAGTCATGATTATGACCGCTGTTTCCTCAACTGACCCGGAGGATCCCTACAGCGACACCATACCGGATTCTGATGACAATATAGTTAACTTCATCACCTTCTCCTGGTGATTCAGAATACAAAAAACGGAATTCTCATATCGTAGATAACATTCAGTCCGAACAGTAAATCAACTCCAACAGACCATCTTCCACTTGCTTTTTTAAAGGCATAAACTTCATTTGTAATATTTAGAAACAACCGTTCTGTGAGAGAAATGTATAATTTATTTGAAGAACTTATTTCACTTGAAAAAATACCATCTCTTGTGGATTTAAAAACATACATATCCAGACGGGATTCACCCTTGAGGGTAAAGTGCTTGAGTTTCATAATATCACCATTGATGAGCTGCCAGCCGGCATATAGTGTCGCCTGACTTTTTTCATCCTGAGCACTCAGTTCCTCTCTGAAACCAGCTCCTATCTTGAAAAACAATCTGCTTTCCCAGATTTCCCAACCAATACCCGAAATTGCAGTGTACAAATTATACCTTTTGGTCTCTTCATCAATTGACGGTGTAAATTCCGTCTGCCATCCAATATCTGCAAATGGAACAGGTGAATACCATTTATTACCGAACCAGAAGTTTTTCGGTCTCTTCCACTGGTACAGAAGATTCATTTTAATCTCATCTGTAGTTTCATTTATGGCGTCGATTTTTTCACCGGTTTCCTCATTTATCACATAGGACCAGGTCTTACCATAAAGTACTCTGGACGTTAAACTAAGAGCATTAGACGCACTGGATATTCCCGCATTAAATGAGAAGTCCAGATTAAACTGCTTCAGATTCTGCCTTGATAGTTGAGTTTTATCCGGATAAATATTGTCATTCAGTATGGCAATTCCCCCTGAGTTAAATCCCATATTCATACCACTTGAAAACACATAACTTTTCCACATATCTGGAAAATCTTTCATCGATACCTGAGGATTTCCTGTAAGTCTGGTGGACATTCCTTTTTCAAACCATTTAAGTACCGCAGTTCTTATTCCTTCATTTTTTTCAGAAATTCCTGTGGTAAGTGCGCTGATAAATCCCCCTCCCCCTTCAGCTAAAAATTTCGTTGTCACAACTCTGAAATGCTGTTCATCGTCAACAATTCTGTGATTCACATAAAAACTGGAATCCTTTTTTGTTATACCAAGGACCGAGATACCATTTTTTTCAGTTATAAAACCACCTAGCAGTGATTTGAGAACGCTACCCTTAACTGTAAACGTAACTAACTGATTATCCGTAAGAATGGTTCTGATTATTTTTTCCTCAGTTACCTTTCCTCTCAGTGGAAACATATCATCATAAAGAATTCCATGGTTTAGAAATGCAACTTCACTCCTGTACACCACACGTAAAATACCCATAATATATCCAAGAAACTGCTCGGGGCTGAAACTTCCTTTGAATGAAGCACCTCCTAATTGTCTGTCGGTGGTTTTACAGAATTTCTTCATCATTTTTGAAATCTGATATTTTTCTCTCAGTGGAAGTCTCTGAAGTCTGGGAACCAGATTCCTTATTCTCGTTTTTTTACGTACGAGGATCTTTTTAGTCCCCATAACTCTGAATTTCAAATCAATACTTGTAAGTGACTGGGCATCTCTGGATGAGCCTACCATCCACGGTCCCTGAGTCTGTTTTATAACCGGAATATAACTCTGATTCCTGAAGTCAGGACGGAAAGTGCCTGAGGACAGCACCAGTGTGGGTTCAATATCACCGGAATTTCTCAAAAAACTCAGGACTGATGAAGGATAAGTAATAGCTCTATCCAGATGACTCACCAGAATAATTGCATCAACTTTCTTTATTCTATAAAGCCAGGAGGACCATTTCTTCCATGCCTTTACCGGATCCTCAAATTTCAGCCATTTCCCGTTTTTCTTAACAAGATGTTTATGATGATCAGGATTAAAAAGACTTACAACTCCTATTCTGACGCCATTTCTTTCAATTATTCCAAAACGTTTTATGTATTTCCCACATCTTGGATCCTTTTTCCCGGTACATTCAATATTTGTACCTATAAACTGAAGTTTTTCAGAGAAACCACTTTTGAGGTACCGTTCGAGTTTTCCATCTGGAGCACTGAGATCATTCAATCCCAGTGCAATTGAATCAATCGCCATATCCTTTATGAGACGGACACCCCATCTGGAACGTTTTTCATCAGAGAAAATAAAATTGCCAAAGGCATCGGGGAAGATCATATTTCCACCACTAATCACAATGGGAGGCTGTTTTCCATCGTCCATTGAATTAACTCTTATTTTCCGCGCAAGAAGCTTAAGTTGCAGAAATGATCTGCTGTCATTTCCTTTTGAACATCCAGGAGGAGCAAATCGTCCATTCAAATCCGAAAAATAAAGAATTCGCACGTTTCTGATATCTGAAGTTTTCCCGCTGGTTGAATTTTGTTTGGGTATGGAAATCCTGGAATTATCGTCTTTTTTATTATTATTTCCTAGGGCTTTACTATTCAGCAGCACGGTTGAAAAAGTTACTTTTTTTTCAGATTCAGAATCTGGAATAACTGCATTCTTAACAGGATTCTGCCCCCGAGTCTCAAGAGGTAAAAAAAATAGAGCTGTAAATATATAAACAGTAAATTTTGAAAATATCTTATGATACATCTGTTTCACCATAGATTTTGGAAATTATTCATTCCCTGTTACAGACATCATAACAAATACAGGTTAACGGAAAATAAGTAAAATAATTCAGAAAAACCTGATGATAAAAAAGTGTTTCAATTTGAAAAATTAGAAAACTAACGATTTATCTGTTACTAATCAGGATTCAGGAGAAAGGATACAAAGTTCTATGTTTTATGTTGCAGTTTTTATTCTATTCTCCGGGTTACCAAAAACAGAGATTATAAACGGAAAAACACCGGAAACCAGACAAAAAGAAGTAATTACTCATAATGTGTCAACAGGAAATCTTATTTTGGGGGGAGTGGCAAGTATTATTCCCGGAATAATAATTTCAGGTGGTGGCCATTATATGACTGGTGATAATACCGGTGCGAAAAAACTGTTTTATGCCAAAGCGACAGGTCTTGGTATACTTATTTCGGGTTTTCTCCCTATTTTATTCAGCAATGCCTCTGAAAAAGTTATGTTCGTTGCTTATCCGGTTGCTCTCACAGGATTCGGCCTGTTTTCAATATCTACACTGGCGGATCTTTTCGGAACTCTGAATACAGGAGCAAAAAATAGTTTTTCAAATAAAACACCTTACACAATTCAACTGGAACAGAACATTATGCATGTTCATGACCCCCAGTTTAACTATGACTTTTTCTCCTATTCATCAGTCTTTTTCAATTTCAGAAAAACAGTATCCGGCATTGAAGGTTATTATGCCCCCGAAGATAGTAATAAAAAACTGAAACTCAGTACGTCATATATCCTTTTGGGAAAGGCACCATCTGAATTTAGAAATGACAACTCGAAACTCGAAATAACAGTCGCGTGGTCATGGCATAAATTCCCAAATGAATTGTTTTCCACACAGACCTATGAAATTTCATGTGGAGGCAGAATGGAGCTTCATCATTTCCATGGCTCACTAAAGGGGTCTTTCAGCGAAATTAGTCTCGGAGCGGCGTTGGAAAGAGTAAAATATGATTTTACTCCCACCGATAAGGATTACTCATCACTTCTACTTTTCCGGTTTTCATTTGGTATCTACCTGGGTTCCAATAAAAATGGTGAACTGGAAATTTTCTATAATCACCGCCATGATGACTGGGCAGCTGGCCTTGGAGCCGGAGGTATGGGAGATGGTGTTCTAGGACACTTCGGTATTCAGGGGCATTATTTCTTTAATAAACTACTGGGAGTCAGAGCTCTTTTTGAAGCTGGTATGGCCTATCGTACCGTACTGGGAATGGTTATAAGGTACTGATATGAAATTTCATAAAATATGTATTGAGTTAATTTTTCTGCTGGTGTTTTCCAGTTGTATAAGAAATTCTCAGGAAAGAGCCGAGATTGATAAGGAAACTGGTTCTGATTATTTTAATGGACTGCTTGTATCCATTGAAGGAGGACTCGGAACTGTAAGAAAAATGGAAAATGGTGAACTGGAGATATGGTTTCAGGCTCCTGAACAGTATATAACTCTCACTACTGATGAAATCTCAGATTCAGAATGGAATCTTACAGTACTTAATGCAATGCCTGGAAGTATAATTTCCATAACAGGTGATGCAACTGCATATGAAATAGCCTCGGATCTTCCCACAAAAAAAATATGGCATTTATCTCTTCAACCTGGCTCCACCTCAGTTCTATACATAGGACCAATTGATGCGGTTGAAAATTCTTCATTCAGAATAGCTGTACTATCAGACATTCAGGAAGGAATAATTAATATTCAGGATATTTTTGAAACCATAAACTCAGATCCGGAAATAAGATTTGTTTTATCATCCGGAGATCTCATGGATATGGGTGAAAAATCAGAACTAGTAAGATTCCAGAATGAGTTAAAAAAACTGAATATTCCATGGTACACCACCTGTGGAAATCATGACACCGGGGTTGGAGATCCATCCATCTGGCACAATATTTTTGGAAAACACTCTGTATTTTTTACTTTTAAAAATGCCGCTTTTTCCCTTGTTGACAGTGCAAGTGCTTCAATTGATCCCATAAATTATACTCTTCTAGACAACTTTCTTGATGAAAATTCTGATAAATTTCATCTATTTATAACACATATCCCACCGGTTGATCCATGGGGCATACGTAATGGATCATTTGGAAGCAGAAAGGAAGCTTATAAATTGATCGCCAAGCTGGCAGGGGGACTCGTTAATCTTATGATTTTCGGCCATATACATACTTATTACTCATTTTCTTATGCCGGGATAGATGCTCACATTTCAGGAGGTGGTGGTGGATGGCCAATGAAATTTGATAATATCGGTAGGCATTTTCTGACAATTGACATCGAGCCTTCAACGGAAAAACATTTTTTGAATGTAGTAAGAATTCCATGAATGGAGCAATATTCAGGATATAAATTCTGAATAGAAAATATTTTTCAGTAAAGTTCCAAATCTTGCAATTGCAGTTTTTCAAGATACACTCACGTTTGTAGCATGTATTTAACAAAACAGGAGGAAACCATGCGCAAATCTGTTATTTTAACACTTATACTATCATTCAGTATTTTTATCGCTTGTGATGATGATACTTCTTCTGGAGAAACAATTGAACTTTCAGAGGTGAGATCAGAATACATGAATCTCATGTGTGAAAAAGTTCTTGAGTGTAACACTAATCCATTCATATCAGCTCTCGGGTCGGTGGATAACTGTCTTGAGTTCATTGATTCCAATGGTACTGAATCGTTTGATATGATAATTGAGGCAGCAGAAGAAGGAAGAATTATATACAATGGCAGCAAAGCCGTAAAGTGCCTGTCTGATATGGCTGATCTCGGATGTGTGGAAATGGATGCTATCACTCCTGAAAGTTGTGCTGGTGTATTTATCGGTACTCTGGAAAATGGTGAAGATTGTTCAATCAGTGATGAATGTGCCAGTGGATACTGCAACATTGAACATCAGTGTCCAGGTGTTTGTGAGGATGGTAGTGTAGAGGGAGAAAGCTGTGTAACAAATGCCCAGTGTGATGAAAACACCAGATGTATAAACGGTGTCTGTACAGTATTTGAAGAAGAACTTAAACTTGATGATGAATGTGACAGTACCAATGACTGGTGTGCATGGGATCTTTACTGTGACTATTATTCAGATACATGTCAGCCCAGAGGAGATGTTGACGCCGAATGTGAATATGAAAACCAGTGCCTTCACGGACTTTCCTGTAATCTTCCTGATGGAGCAACTATTGGAACTTGCGTTGAAATAGAATTCCTCTCAAATATTGGTGATGTTTGTGATATATCAGGAACCAATATGTGTAACCTTTTTGAGGGAATTACATGCCAGATAAATGATTTCCAAGAGTTAACTGGGACATGCCAGTTATTTGTTCACGAAGGGGATACCTGTTTTGATCTTGCAAACACCACAATGACAACATGTGATGTTTTCGAAGATCTTTACTGCTACATGCCTGATGGATACGCAGGGGATGGTACATGTGCTCCCAAAAAAGCTGCTGGACAAGACTGCGAAGATGATGATGAATGCCTTGGATACTGCTCAACTGCAGATAATAAATGCGCAGAAGAAAACGTTGAAATGTGCTTTTAATTAAACATATTACCAAGTTCTAATTCAAGCTTCAGTACACTTTAAAACCACCCAATCCCCTTAAACGGCCTATCCCGTCATATTGTTTTAGCTAAAGGGATTCCCATATCACCAGCCCCTGTTACATATGAAAATCTTAAATAATACAGACGATTTTTTTAGAAAAAAAAAGGGACGTAAATACGTCCCTCGTTGTCGGAGCGAGAGGATTTGAACCTCCGGCCCCTTGACCCCCAGTCAAGTGCGCTAACCAGACTGCGCCACGCTCCGATTGAACCTTAACCTATTTCTTTATCGAGGAAATAAGTTCAAGCAGTTCATTAACCTCGTATCTGAGAAATTCAAGATTCCCGCGAATACGAGAGTCATTAATATCACCGTCTTGAGGAGTGTCAAGAAAATTTGATTCGAAATCCCTCAATCTCCTTTTAACTCCCCGAAGGGTAAAAAACTCCTGATAGATAAGACGATAAATCAATTTTCCCAGTGCGTACCCCTTATCATCCATATATCCTTCAGGATCGGCAGTAAAACCAATATCAGAAAACTCATCAAGCCAGAAACCAACAACACCCTCACTTACACCTACTTCGGCAGCGAGCATGGGAATTGAATATCTGTCAAGTTCCGAGTTATCCGTCAATTTAGTCGTTCAATGCCTTTTTCATTATCTGACTGGGTCTGAAAGTAAGAACCCTTCTCTCACTTATTGTGATATTACTACCAGTCTTGGGATTACGTCCTGGTCTGGCATTTTTTGATCTTATCACAAAATTACCAAATCCACTGATTTTAATGCTTTCACCCTTTTTGAGGGTTTCTTTTATTGTACCAAAAATGCTGTCAATAAGCATTGTTGCTTCTTTTTTGGAAAGTCCGCTTACGCTTTCATACACTTTATCAATGATATCAGCTTTGGTCATCTGTACCTCACTGGAAATAACAACAACATGAATTGTGTTTTGTATAAAATACTATCTGAAAATTCTCAGACTTTTGTTGATGAAACTATTTTTTCAAATACTTCAGGTTCACTGATTGCGATCTCACTGAGTACTTTACGATCAAGCTCCACATTATTCACTTTCAACGCATGGATAAGCCTTGAGTAGGTAGTACCTACCTGACGGGCACCAGCATTAATTCTCTGAATCCACAGAGCTCTGAAATTACGTTTTCTTTCTTTTCTTCCCACAAAGGAAGCAGCCCATGCTCTTCTTACCTGGATAACAGCTGTTCTCCAGAGTTTACCACGGCCGAGAAAATAACCTGAGGCGGCTTTCAATATTCTCTTGTGACGCCTGTGTGTTTTAAATCCACCTTTTGCTCTTGGCATAACTCAATCTCCTGATTCGCAGTTATCTTCTGCCATAGGGCATAAGTCTTGCGAGTCCAATCATATTTGTCTTGTCGATAACGCTAGTACCTCTGAGACGTCTTTTCATTTTAGTGGTTTTCTTTGTAAGGATATGACTTTTTCTTGCGCTAGCCCTTTTTGCCTTACCAGTACCAGTAAATCTAAAACGCTTTTTGGAACTGCTGTTTGTTTTCATTTTAGGCATAAAAATACTCCTCAATGAGAAATCTCAAAACCCGAACAGGCCCGAGCCGGTAATTTATAGACACAAGCCCTCAAAAACACAATGAGAAAATTACTTCTCAGGTGTTTTTTGTCCAGGCTCGCCAAAACCAGCGAAAAGTTCCTCGTTACTGAGTGTTGATTTTGCACTCATCTGATTTTTTCTGGCTTTGCCAGATTTAACACGTTTCATTCTTCTTTTTGTTTCAGTCTGTTTCGTCAGAGACGCCATAACTAACCTCCATCCGAGAGAAGCTGATCTAGTAAAATTTTTCATTACTGTCAAGTGCTTTTTTCTCTTGACACCAATATAGTTTCCAATTAATTTCACTTTGCCTGATACACTTGAGCGGTCGTGGCGGAATTGGTAGACGCGCTAGATTCAGGTTCTAGTGAGCGAACGCTTGTGAGAGTTCGAGTCTCTCCGACCGCACCAAGTTTTATTCATACCGATGCATTATATAATTGAACAGATCAAAAAAAATCCTGGGAATGCAGCGGTTATTTTTATATTAACTTCTGTTTTTGCAACCACTTTAATAATATTCTATAAATTCATACCCTTATTTTACTCCCGTCTTACTTATCCGATGGATCTGGAATGGATGGAAGGTGGTGTTCTTACACATATTATCGAAGTTTCCCATGGCAAAAACATCTACAGATCACCTGGTGCTGATTTTATTCCTTTCGCATACACCCCACTTTATTACTACATAAATGTGCCACTTTTTACTCTTTATCCCGGTTATTTTTTCCCCCGTATGGTGAGTATTTTTTCAGTGACTGGCACCGGAATTTTATTGTTTTTTTATCTTAAAAATAAGTTTTATCGTTTTTTTCTTATAAAAACTTCACATTTTTTTTACCCAACGATCTTCTCTTCAGCTCTACTTTCACTCTTTTTACTCGATTTTTTCTTCACGGGATCTTTCGTTGATCTTGCGAGAGTCGACTCGTTATGGCTGTTTTTTGTATTTGCAGGATCAATCACAATAATTGATGCTGATGATTTTCGTACCGGTATTATAAGCGGAATACTGCTGAGTTGTGCATTCTGGACAAAACAGACCGCTGTGTTTTTCATTATCAGTGCAGGACTGTGGAGCATTTACCGCAGTATACGTGCATTTACCGGGCTTTTCATCACAACTGCAATTCTATGCGGGTTATCAACTCTCATTTTCAACTATTTCTCGGATGGGTGGTTCTGGTTTTATATCAGAACTATTCATAAGACACATACCTTTTCATACTCAGTTTTTTGGCCGGAAACTCCCGTCAGACTCCTTGAAAGATATTTTCTGCTTTTCTCTGCCAGCAGTTTATTTTTACTCTATAAGTTTGTCAGAGACAGGGTTTTAGACCATTACAGTATTTTTTTTCTGATTCTGGCCCTTACCGGAATTTGGGCCTCTTCAACAAGTATGGCAACACAATGGGCTCACACAAATGCACTCATTCCCGGAAGTTTTTTCATTCTCACACTTTTCGTCTGGACATTTCACGAGTCTGTCGCCTATGGAAATTCTAAAATTTCACCAGTCTTCACTGTTATTTTCGCAGCTGTTTTCATCATCCACACATGGGTGCGGTTTCCAAAAGAAAACCTTTTCAGGAAACATACTCCTGATACACATTCACATATCAGAGCAAAAAAATTCATCAGTTTTTTAAAACAATTCCGGAATGAAAATATTCTGATCCCTTATCATCCTTTTCTCTCCTACAGGATCACCGGAAAATACCATTTTCACATGCATGCGCTGAATGACATTAGAGCAAGTGGAATGAAAACCCCTGATTCAATTCATGTTTCAATGAAAAACAGCAGTTACAACTACATTGTTCACGATCGAAAAGGAAGAATATACTACAATCAGTTGCCCTGGCTATGGGAAAATTATATATTAATCAGGAACTTCAGAGAGTATAAAATTAAAACATGGTCAGGAAACCCATGTGGGTCGAGGTATTTATGGAAGCGCAGATAGTTTGTGAAAAAAAACAGAAACAAAAGCAGCTGTTATTTGTTTTAGTAGTTTTATTTCATGTATTTACAGCATCATGTAACCATAACCACAAAACCACATCCAGACCGGAAACCCAAGAGTATCGACCAGAAATTCTCAATGTTAATAATCCCTCCTGCCACCTGGTTGATGAAGAGGTTTTAAAACTTTTATATACTCCCATGCACAAATGGGTGGATAAATTGAATAAGAAAAAATGCAAAGGGGAAAAAATAACACAGTTTCTGCTTAGGGGTATACGCTCTGAACTGGATACTGCCAATTCTGATGCAACCGGGAGCTATATACTCTACCTTCTGAAGGCGCCATCAGACACCCTTTATTATGAATCAAAACTTTTTGCAATCAGCCGAATAAGGAAACTTGATGTATTAACAAAAAAAACTCTCAAATCCCTTGGAATTTTTTTCAAAAATAATCCTGACTTTCATCCAGGAAAAGAACTTGAAACCAGACTTAAAATAACCAGAAATTTTTTTCCAGGTTCAGATATCATAAGAGGAAATGAAGTATCAGAGAAAAAATGTTACTCATCAGTAAGAGATTTTTTTAGCCGTTCAGGAGGTTTTACTGATGAAAGATGCAGTGTTTCATATCAACTCAGTGATTCTTCTCTGAATCTGCACTGCGAAAAAGATGAAATTATTAACCCGGTAGTTTATTCCAGATCTCCATCAGTACTTTTTATTAACAACACAAGAATTCTTGATGCTGGAAATTACTCGCTTTCTCTGTACGGTAAAATTCCCCTGAGAATAAAACTTTCCAAAGGTGATCACACAATCCTCCTCAGTTCAATCAGGAATAACGGAAATACATCCTACTTTAAGGTTTTTACCGGAAAAAGTTGTAAAATCATTGGAAAAGTTTCCAAACTATCTTCATTTGAAATTCTTGAACTACCTGGAAAAAGCAATTCCTTTTTTTATAATGCTTCTCTTTGCGGATACTCACAATATACTATCTGCCGGTTTATGCTTCAAAAGTCAGTGGATAAATATGAAATTGCCGCGAAAATATATGCTGAAGCAATTTTAAAGGATCCCACTGTCCCACCCAGGTTTCGCCCAAATCTCGCAAATGAATCCACTGATAAATACAGTGGAAAATGGAAATCATATATTCATGGCAAATTTGACATAAAAAACTGCTTTGAATGTGATTTAAAAAAAGCCCAAAAGCTCATATGGGATCTAAAACACAAGGATGCTGAGAAATTACTAAAAAAGCATATTTATTCTCACTCAGAGGATGCCAGATTATTTAAAGCTCTGGTTAAACTTGAGTTATATCGCCATGACAAAGTTGCCGCATTGCGCTGGATGAAACAGATCAAAGCACTAACAGGAACTGCAGATGATCTGGTGGAAAATTTATACAGCCTGAATTTACAAAAAGAAGCCTTTGATGAATTAAAAAACCGTATGGAATATGGACTTCAGACATGGGAAGAAGTTGTAACCGGTGCTTTGATCCTTCGAAAAAAATCAAAAGACCAGAACGAAGCTGTAAAACTTCTACTTGAGAACTACAACAGATTTTCCGGCATCGAGGAATTTGTTTTAAAACTTACGGACTTTATGATGGAGATTCGCGATATAAAGGATGTGCACCAGTTTCTTGAAAAACATCTTTCAAAAAGTCCTTTTCACACTTCCCTTTTGAAAATCCTCCACAGGACTGGCAGCAATTTCCCTTTTAACCTGACAGACGATCACCACAAATTACTAAAAAATTTTCCACCTGAAATATCTGAATCTCAGAGTGCGACCTTTATCCTTGATGAAACAAAAACCCGGGTATTCGAGTCAGGAGCCGGTTATCACTATATACGTAAACTGATTTATCTTCCCACCAACTCTTCCATCGAGGAATTTGGAGAAATAAGTGTTCCGGAAAATGCTGTGGTTGTTTCTCTCCAGACAATAAAACCTGATGGCAGCAGAATAAGACCGCTTCTAACCCCTGAAAAGGCAAGCTGGAGCATGCGCAATCTGGAGAGTGGGGATATTGTAAGGGTGGAATACATCCTGCCATTTTCAGGTATAAAAGGAGCGAAGGGTGTTTTCTGGGGACCACGTTTTTATTTCACCCAGAGGTTTTATCCCGTTCTTCTTTCCACACATACTGTCATTTCCCCAAAAACAATGAAAATTCTGCTGGATTCCACCGGTAAACTTCCAGAACCGGAAGTGACTTATCCTTCGCCATCTCTGAAAAAAACAACATTCAAAATGCATTATAACAGTCCCACACCGGGAGAAAGACGCATGTCTTCATACAGTGGCAGTTTTCCCAGTATCAGAATTACGGGAAACCTTGATCAAAAAATTTTCTCAGCCATTGTACAGAGTGATGTACCCCATGAATTAACAGGTTCTCCGGAAATTAAAACTTTAGTCAAAAAACTTTGCATACAAAAACAAGGCTGTCTTGGAAACATACGAAAATGGATTACTGAAAATATTGCATCATCATCATCCACAAAAGTTGTTGATATATTCTGGAACAGAAAGGGTTCGAGAGCACACATGTTTACATCGATGGCCCACTATGCAGGTTTTCATGTAAAAACTGTTTATGCTGTTCCAATGAGACATATCGTTCCATTCACCAATTTCCCTGAATTAAAAACATTTGTAATCCCCCTTAATATAACTCCTGATGGAAAATTTCAGGACCTGAGATATTCATTACTTTCCCCAGGAAGCATTCCACCTGCGTTGCAGAATTCAATTTTTATTGATCCTGAGACAGGGGAAACCGGTAAATTTGGTCAGGTTAAATCTTCAAAACTGGAGATAAAAGGGACAATAAATTGTGAAGGCGATAAATGCATTTTAAAATTATCTGAGAAATTAACTGGTTTCAGTGCAGCCAGAAAATTCAAATTATTTGGTCATTTTGATAACAATAAAATCAGAAGATATATAGAAAGTACAACCCTGTCAAAAGCATATCCCGGAGCTGTTCTGAGGAATTTCAGATTCAGCAAAAATGAGGATAATTCAGTGTTAATAAACTGGGAACTTGAACTGATTCTTTATAAAAGGGGTTCTGAACTGCATTTGAAAAACTATTTTCAGTTGTCAAGACTTGCCCGTGGATATCATGTTCATCAGAAAAGAACTCTTCCCATGCTCACACGATATTCACCCGTGCGCATTATGGAATTGAAGATTTTCCCACCTGACGGATACAGAGTTGATTCAGAAGTGGAACGCTCCATCACAGCCGACTATGGATTTATAAAAAGAAAACTTACCGCTAACAATGGGGGCAGTGCACATTTGAAAATCAACAGTGTGATTAATTATACGGAAGTATCACCCGCCAGATGGAAACGCTTCAGAAAATTCAGCATGGACTTTGATGAAACAGAACAGCAGGATATTGTGTTTATAAAAAAATAATCAGTTTCCAGTCATTTGTTCCCAAAAACGGCCAAGTTGCTCAATAGGGAAAACAAGATTAATACTTCCCACAACACTGTTTCCTGATTCAACAATAGCTTCAACTGATGTTTCTCTCATAAGAATCAGATTTTTTAAAATTTGTCTTGCATACACTGTAACACTGAAAATTTCCCCTTCAACTGTCCATGAAAATACGGTGTATGTTCTGCAGAAAGGTTTTAAAAATAATTTACCTGAAATTTCACTGTCACCCATTCCTCTTATGGAAATTCTTCCTGAAAAAAAATCAGATTCACGGTAAGTGCCAAATCTGTTAACTCCTGTTTTCAATTCAACAAAAACCGGTAGTATCTGTCCCATCTTTGAACCTTTATCAGGAGTATAAAAACCTTCCAGAGAAAAGGTTAACTCGGATCTTATTTTTGAAAAAAATGTTCTAATATCCATGGATTATTCTCCAAATCTTAGTGTAGTTGGACCGAAACAATTTGCAATCCGGAAAGTACGGCTGATGAACCACCCGAAAAACGAAACTACAGAGTTTTAAAAAAGTAATCATATGACATAAATACCAATTTTCAACAATAGATTTTATCTTTAATTTATTACTAGTTACAAAGATTTATGCTGATTTTGCAAATTTCTTTCAGAAGCCGGAATGAAAAATCGATGAATTCTTATTCCATAAAATACCGAATTTTGGAAATTTTATGTTGAGAAATTTGGTTAAACAGTTAAATTTTTCCCGATTTATCAACAGGGAAGTACAGACTTCCCGCGCCACTTGGTGAGCATATGATTATTAAGAGGTTTTCGGATGACTGACAAAAAATATTCACCTGTACCATTCAGAATAATGGCAGGACTTATTCTGATAGGCCTTTCCTTCAGTATCTACCTGACAATTCTCCACATCAAAGTATTTCTTCAGACAGACTATGCTGCCGCAAGCAGTGTTTGCAGCATAAATGAAGGTTTTAACTGTGAAACAGTAGCTGAAAATTCATACAGCGTATTTGCAGCGGTTCCAGTAAGTGTATGGGGAATGGTGGGTTATCTGTTCATGCTTGCCGGAGCAGTTATGGGAAACTTTAAGAAAATCCGGAGAATTGCTATCGGTTGGTCTTTGGCTTTTGTGGGTATAGGATGTCTGGTCAGTGCAACATTAGGATATATCTCCATTACAAAAATAAGTTCCATCTGCATTTTTTGCTTTGGAACATATATAATAAACTTTTCCCTTCTTGGAATACTTATTTGGATGCTGCTAAAACACAAAGATAATCCAGTGACACTTTTGTTTGATACAGCAAAATTCTTCCTTGGAAAAATTCCTGTTACCGGACTTATCGCTGTTATCGGACTTGGGACTGTAGGTTCTCTAATAGCGTTCTATCCGAAATACTGGAAAACTGAATATAAGTTATCGACTGATCTTTCCAGGCTAAGTACAGGGAAAACAGATGAAGGTCACTGGTGGATAGGGTCAAGAAATCCTCTGGTGACACTGACTGAAATCAGTGACTATGAGTGTCCATTTTGCGCCAAATACCACAACAGGATGAGAGAACTTGTTAATAAATACCCTGAAAAATTAAGACTTATACACAAACACTATCCACTGGATCAGGCATGTAATCCGATTGTTACAAAACCATTTCATAAAAGTGCATGTGAAAAAGCAAAAATCGCAATCTGTGCCGGTAAGTTGGGGAAATTCTGGGAAGCAAATGACCTTCTTTACTCAAACCGAAAGAAAAGAATCAGCGCATACATGGCTGCTAATATTTTGAAACTTGACGCAAGAGAATTAAAAAAATGTGTTGCAGGCAAAGAGGTTATAAAGGAACTTTCAAATGATATCCGGGAAGGTAATGAAATGAAACTCTCTGGAACCCCTGTTTATCTGATCAATGGACAGAGGGAACGCAGACTCAGTATTCAGATGATTGAAAGCATGCTCGAATCCATGTCTGGAAAAGACAAAAACGGAAATTACTGGATTGGTGCAAAAGATCCGGTGATTGTTATCCATGAATACAGTGATTACGAATGCCCATTCTGTAAAAAATATCATAAAGCCGCCAGAGATATCGTTTCAAAACACTTCAAGGAAGTAAGACTCGTTCATCATCACTTTCCTCTGGATCATTCCTGTAACTCTTTATTGAAAAAACCATTTCATAAAAATGCATGTAACTACTCAATGATAGCCAAGTGTGCAGGAAAACAGGATAAATTCTGGGAAGCCAATGATTTCATTTTCAGACATCGCAAATCTGGTTTTTCCACTGAAGATATCATAAAGGAACTTTCACTGGATAGGGAGAAAATCAAAAAATGCCTTCATAGCCCTGAAATAATTAGTGAATTAAAGAAGGAAATTGAGGAAGGCATTGATAAAAAACTTAATTCTACTCCCACATTTTTTATAAATGACAGAGAGATTTCCCCTAAAAATCTTTTAAAGGAAGTGGAAAACCTGTTAAAAAAATGAAAATTCCAAAAATTTATTACCTCCACGGATTTGCTTCAGGTAAGGATTCCACCAAAGGAATTTACATAGAAAAATATTTTAATGCTCTTGGTTTTGATACCGTAAGACTGTCACTGAATATACCATCCTTTGAAAAACAGACAGTAAGCAACTCCTTAAGTATACTAGAACAGCAGATAACTGATGAAGAGGTGTTTCTTGCCGGTTCATCACTTGGTGCTTTTACTGCCGCCACGTGGGCTGCTGAAAACCCATCAAGAGTGAAATCTCTGTTTCTTATATCCCCAGCCTTTAATTTAACTGAACATTTTTCAAAACACATAGGTGATGAAAATCTGGAAATATGGAAAAACGTTGGATTTCTTCCCATACCTGATAGTGATGGTGTCTCAAAAAATGTCCATTATGAATTTTTCAGTGATCTTGGAAAATATGCGGGAATCCCTGAAATATCAGTTCCTGCAGTGATTTGCCACGGGTTAAGGGACACACTCATTCCGATAAAAGCATCCAGAGATGTTGCACTTTTAAATTCCGGTATTAAGCTGATAGAGACCGATGATGACCACAATATGTCACAGAGCCTTGAAGTCATTGTTCATCATATGGAGAAACTTTTTGTATCTCACATAAGGAGTAGAGATGGTTGAATGGAGTACAGTAGACGGCAGAAACGCTGGTAATATCAGTCTGATTGCACTCAGCACATGTGGCTGGTGCCGTAAATGTAAACGCCTCCTGGAAAAAGAAGGAGTTGCTTTCAGATATATCTATGTTGATTTGATTCCCTCGGAACACAAAAATCGATTTAAAGAAACAGAGCTAAAACCATGGAACCCAAGGTTGACCTATCCTACGCTCATTGTAAACGAGCAGGCTATCATAGGGTTTGAAGAGGATGATATCCGGAAGGCTCTTTCAAAATGACAGATTTTACTCAAAATTCTCCTGACACAATAGAAAGTTATAAAAAGAAACTGATTGAAGAAACTTCTAAAACAGTTTACAGCCTGACTGATGATGAAGAACTTCTGAATGACCTTGTGGATGGAATGATCATAAATGAAAACAGATATGGTTACCCTTCCTGTCCCTGCCGTATGGCAAATGGTGATTTAAATACCGATCGGGATATTATTTGTCCCTGTGTCTACAGAGACTCGGATCTGGCACAATTCGGCATGTGTTATTGCGGACTTTATCAGACTGAAGAGTTCATAAATAGCGGCAATAAAATCAAACCAATTCCTGACAGACACTCCGGCAAATTCTCCACAACTGAGGCAGAAAAATCCTCAGATACTGTTTCCTTTAATTCAAAAACAGTTCCCGTCTGGAGATGCACCGTCTGCGGTTATCTGGCATCAGTTGAATTCCCTCCTGTAAAATGTCCTGTCTGCAAAGCAAAATCTGACCGTTTTGAAAAAACATCCCTGGTTACCAGAAGTATATAACGGGCATATTCTCACAAAAATTATAGATTTATTTTTAATTAAGTGTAATTTTATGGAAGAAAATGAGATCTTTTTTCAAAAATTATTCGGAGGAAAAAATGTTTTTTTCAAAAAAAGGAAAAATAGGAGACATCAATTTTTCAAACAGATTCCTGATGGCAGGAGTTAAAACCGCCTATGGAAACGGTGATGGAAAAGTAACCCCAAGACACATATCATATTACACCAGCATTGCGGATGGTGGAGTATCTATGGTTATTCTTGAACCAATGAGTGTTTCTCCACATGGTATGGAACACCCTAAACAACTGACAATTCATAATGAATTCAGTTCAAGTGAACTAAAAAAACTTACCGATATTATTCACGAAAAAGGTTCAACTGCATGTATTAATCTCAATCATGCAGGACGAGCAGCAAATCCTATGGCAACAAAAACAGATCCTCTGGCTCCATCTGAAGTTATCTGCGGAGCTACCGGAAAAACCGCCAAGGAACTGACTAAACTGCAAATTGAAGAAATCCTTGGAGACTGGAAACAGGCCCTGATTAATTCTCAAAACGCAGGTTTTGATGCTGTGGAAATTCAAGCAGGCCACGGTTATCTCGTTCAGCAGTTTCTCAGTACAGAAACAAATAAACGAACAGATGAGTATGGTAAGGATCCTGCTCTTTTCATGAAGAAACTTTTCGATATTGTAAAAAACAACCGTGGAAAAATGGCTGTCATAGTTAGAATAAGCGGAAACGATTTTGGTCCCGTCCCCTTTACACCTGAAAACAACCGGATAATCATCGAAATGGCTGAAAAATCCGGATTTGATGCAATTCACACTGGTTTTGGCAATGCCTGCACATCCCCACCTTGGTATTATTCACATATGGCTCTTCCAGAAAACCCACAGATTGATGCAGTAAGGAAAATACGTAAAATGACAACTCTTCCTCTCATCGTAGCCGGAAGAATGGGTTCATTTGAAAAACTTGAATTATTTGAAAATGAAGATCTTTGTGATTTTATCGCATTAGGAAGACCTCTTGTGGCAGATCCTCAATTTGTAAATAAATACCTGGAAAATAGACGTGATGATATCACACGGTGCGGATACTGTCTTCAGGGTTGTCTCGCAAATGTTAAAAATGGTAAAGGATTAGGATGTATAGCTAACCCATCAGTAGACAGCACTCCTGCTCTCCGTAAAATTAAAGGAAAAATAGCAGTGATTGGTGGTGGTCCCGCTGGAATGACAAGTGCCATATGGCTCAGCAAATGGGGCGCTGATGTAACTTTATTTGAAAAGGAGAAATCACTTGGGGGGCAGTTTACTCAGGCGCCCAAAGCTCCTTTTAAAGAAAGCATGACAAAACCCCTTGGAAGTATCATCAGGCAATGTGAAGCCACTGTAAAATCCATCAAGCTCAACTATGAAATCACTCAACTGGATCCTGGTGAATTTGATCATGTAATTGTGGCTACCGGAAGTGTCACCAATTCTCTTTCAATTCCAGGAATCGAAAACCAGTACGTTATCAATGGAACTGATTTCTTTGAGAATCCCTCTCTGGTAAAGGGTGATCGTGTTCTCATTTTGGGGGCAGGAATGATTGGAGTGGAAGCAGCAGAAATTCTGGGAAAAAATCATCACGTAACAATTACAAAAAGAACAGATACAATCGCCAATGACATGGAAATGATTACAAAAAAACTTCTAATGGCAAGGCTTGAGAAAAACTCAAATATAACTGTGTCATTAAATACATCTGTAAAGGAATTTACTGATGATGAAGTCAAATATGAAATAGATGGCAACGTACTTTTCTGGCGTAAATTCGATACAGTTATCAATGCAACCGGTATGTCACCACTTGATGAAATTGCCCTCAAATTAAGGGAAAAAGGAATAAAAATAACACTGGCGGGCGATGCTCTCCAGACCGGGGATATCTACACTGCAACTTCAGGCGGTTTTAACGCTGCATCTGAGGTTGCTGACTCTCTGCAGAATTCTTAGTTCTCGCCAGAAGACCACATGCAGCCTTGATGTCCTGACCGTAACTTTTCCTTATGGTAACAGTCAGCCCTTTTGAGCGAAGCCACTCGGAAAATTCTAAAACTCGTTTTTTCGAAGAAGGAATTAACTCCCTGTCATCAGCATAAAGTACTGTATCACTGGTGTTGTAAGGAATTATATTTACTTTGGCCTTCAGTCCCGAAAGAAAGCTCACCAGCTTCATCGCATCAGATCTCGAATCATTAATATCCTTAAAAAGAATATATTCAAAAGTAATCCTCTGTCTGGGTTTAAGGGGATAATTTTCAAGAGCCTTTTTTAAAATATTCAGTGGATACTTTCTATTTACTGGCATAAGGCTGCTTCTAGTAGAGTCATCTGCACTCATCAGAGAAACCGCCAGATTCACCCCGGTATTTCCTTTTGCAAACTCTTCAATTCCATTAACAACACCACATGTTGAAACAGTAATTCTCCTGGATGAAAAATCCATACCGGTTTTATCAGTAAGAATACCGATGCTTCGGACAACATTATCCACATTCAGTAATGGTTCACCCATCCCCATATATACGATATTGGAGAGCCACTGTTCCCTTGGCTCCTTTTTACTCAGGGAATTTTCACCAATGTAGTCCACAGCCCTTATAACCTGAGCTGCTATTTCCCCTGGCGTTAAATTCCTGATAAATCCAAGAGTTCCAGTCATACAGAAGCTGCAGCGCATTGCACATCCTGCCTGAGTACTTACACATAGTGTAAAATTTCTTGAATCATTCTCTCCCGATGGAATAAGAACACTTTCAATAAGGCTACCCTGAGCATCCAGAAGAAATTTCACACTACCATCATTACTGATAGAAATTTCGGAATCTGTCAGCGGAAACTGTATCGGAATCTCATGAGATAACTTCGCCCTCAAATCCTTGGACAGATTTGACATCCTGTCCCAGGTTCTGACTCCATCACGATGAAGCCATCTGAAGATCTGATCCCCTCGAAATGGTTGAAGTCCATAATCAAACAAAAAATCCCTGAGCTGGGACCGTGTCAGACTGTACAGTTCAGGCGAGTCCATTTATATAACGCCCGCCAAAAACATAATTTATCTCTATCTCAGCATTTTCGACAGAATCACTTCCATGAACACTGTTACGTGTCATACTTTCTGCATAAAGTTTACGAATGGTACCCTCTGCAGCTTTCTGAGGATCAGTTGCCCCCATGAGATTTCTCCAGGATGTCACAGCATCTTCCCCCTCAAAAACAATAGCTACAAGTGGGGACTCAGTTATATACTGCAAAAGACCATCAAAAAAGTGTTTACCCTCGTGTACAGCATAAAATCCTCTGGCCTGTTTCTGTGTAAAATGAAACATCTGCAATGCAACTACTTTTAGTCCGCTTTTTTCAGCTATATTTATGATACTTCCAATGTAGTTTGATTTAACTGCATCTGGTTTGATAAGTGCAAGAGTTCGCTGTATCATCTGATAAACCTTTCATTTACTTGTTTTTAGCTTCCATATATTCTGCAACGAAAGCAGCATAAAAACCGATTGCCTTTTCAAGATGCTCTATGGGAATCTGATCAGCAACTGAATGTGCATATATTTCATTTGCAGGTCCAAAACCAATGGTTGGTATATTAAACATTCCAGCGGTGGCCACACCATTAGTTGAAAATACCCATTTATCGATGATAACTTCTCTTTGCAGTATATCATCAGCAGCGGCTTTGCCGGCCTGCACTGCCATATGTTCTTCTCCCAGTGTCCATGTAGGGTAAAACTTCTTCGTGGGATAGACAAGGCCGGTATAGGCTTTAGCAGCATAATCAAGAACCTTAATCCGTGCACCGGAATTTTTTACCCCTGGAAGTTCCTTCAGTTGATTAACAGCTACAGTTTCGTCCTCCCCTTCTGTGAGTCTTCTGTCCAGATGAATAGTGCAAGAATCCGCTACTGCACAAAGTGATGGTGAAGTACTTCTAATATGACTTATTGCCACTGTTCCTTTACCAAGAAATTCCGTTGGTTTCAAATCCTTGTTCAACTGATCAATCTGTGTGATAACAGGAGCCATTTTTGTAACTGCATTATCACCCCTTGTTGGATCACTGCCGTGGCAGGAAATTCCCTTTGTTTCCACTTCGATTTCCATTCTCCCTCTGTGACCACGGTAGAGATTAAGATTCGTAGGTTCGGTAAGAACAACAACTTCAGGATTAATTACTTTTTCCTTAATGATATACTGCCAGCAGAGTCCATCACAATCCTCTTCCATCACACTTCCAACCATCCATACCGTACAGTCCTTATCAAGGTTCTGCTCCTTGATGATTTTTGCAGCATATACCATTGCTGCTATTCCGCCTTTTTGATCACTTGCTCCGCGTCCGTATATAATTCCGTCTTTTTCAACGGGATCAAAGGGATCGTGATCCCACAATTCAGGATCACCAACATCAACAGTATCTATATGTGAATCCATCGCAATAACTGTTGGTCCGTTTCCTACTCTTCCAAGTATATTTCCAAGACCATCAATTTTGATTTCATCAAAACCTACCTTTTTCATTTCTTCACTTATACGCTGAACAACCTCTTTTTCCTCACAGGATACACTCCTGATGGAAATTATATCCTTAAGAAATTCTTTACATTCATTCGTATAGTTTTTTGCGCTTTCGCCAATTTTCTGATGTTTCATAATACACCTCCGGCGTTGATTTTTAGGAGTTTGTCGGATTATAGTCAATTCTTTTTTAATTTTTATGGATAATAATTTGGGGAATAAGCCGGGTGATGCGTTAAGCATCACCCGTTAAAAAATCAACTTAGTATGAAGGAGGCTGGAAGTCTGCAAATTCGAGGGTTCTGGTAAGACCACGAACCATTTCCAGATTATCAATGTAGTTTACAAGATTTCTCTTGGTGTAAACATATGCATCGTATTCATCCGGAGCAAGGTCAGGATCACCACCTGCAAGAATGTAATCAGCTTCAGCAAGATTGTATTCATCGAGAAGATCGTTTGCATAATGAAGCATACGGGCACCGATTGAAGTATCTGTTGTTCCTGCCATTGGATACTCAAGTGCAATGAATTCCTTCTGACTGAAGGGATCAATGAATTCCACGGTTGATGCAGGATCAAAGTCGATACCTTCGCCATTACCTCTCACGTAAATTCTTGAGTGATCAATGAATTCCTGTGAGTAGTTCATCGGGAACATTGCCATACCGAGAACTGCACTGTAAAGCTGGACAGTGAAGGTGTTATTTGGATCAATGTATTCCCCGGTTGCACCATTTGGACAGTTACCGGTCACATCATCACCAGCATAGGGGTGAGCAATTATTGCTGTACCATCTGTGTCATTACCACAATACTTGGGAGCAATTTTACCCCAGTCATTTACCTGAATACCAGCGAAGAGATCCATAATCTGGTTTGGATATATTCTTGCGAAGTTCAGAGTATACTTTCTGAAGTCTTCCTGAGTATCACGGCCAAGGAAGTTGTTTGTTGCTTCAGCCAGCATCTGAATAGCTACCGGACGGTCAAAGAACTGTCCACGACGAGTCATCTTGAGATACCACTCATAACCATAGTCGAAATCCCAACTGTCATCAATGTATTTACCGGCAATCAACGGTATATTAACTTCACAGTCACCACCTGGGTTGAAGTCGGAACAATAAATTTCTTCGTCGGTATTGAATTTGAAGTATTCAGTTCCCATTGGATCTGTAACCTTCTGGAAGTAACCAGGCTGTGGCATTGTAAGTACTCTGAAGAATGTTGAGAAAATATCACTGACTGCTGTTGTCCACCAACCCCAACCACTTACGTCGTTAGAGAAGAAGTCTTCAACACCCTTTGCTCCGTAATATTCTTCAAAATAATCCTTGAAGATACCAAGCCAAAGCATGTAGTACTGTGCGTGATTCTGGAGAATATCAAAGTATCTGGAAACGATTCTTCCCTGATAAGAGCCTTCATCCCATCCCCATGTATAACGACCACGAGAGAAGTTATTCAGAACATAGTTGTTCTCATATCTTTCGATGAGGTATGAACTTATTTCATAAAGGTCAGCGCCCTGATCGAAGAGGTTACATCCAAGAGAGAGATTTCTGAATTCATCACTGCAGTACATGAATGGAACCATGTAACGGCTCTGATTTGTAGGATCAACGTCAGCTTCAGTTACCCACATTTCACTATTGTTAAGTCTTCTTTTCTTGATCCACGCGTTTGGAACAAATTCTCTGTTGTCCGCAGTGAGATCTGCATAATCATGGAAAGCGGTATAATGAATTGACTGTGGAGCTTCATAGAGAAGTAACGGAGCTGGATATGAGAATTCAACAAAATCCTGCATAGTTGAAATACCGTTGGTATCTATAACACTCTTGAATATCTGACGATATCTTACATATCCGAAGTTGATGGCAGCGCGGTCATACTTACCTGTTTTCAGGAAGTCACCATTCCATGCACCATTGTAGTCCATGATTGAGGTGTAAGCGTAATCACCGATTCTGTTTTCAATTTCGTACTGAGTGATAGGATCACTTGTTCTTGGACCCATTGTGCCATCATAACCTCTGATTTCCCAGTAGGGATCAAAGAAGTTCATAGCATCGTAAGTACCTTTGAAGTTGTGACGAAGACCCATGTTGTGTCCCATTTCATGAATAGTAACACCAACAAAAGTTTCAGATCTGAGTACATCATAAATTGTGTCGCCACATGTTCCGAAAGTTTCGTTGTTCCAGGAACCACCGCAGTATGTGTCAACAAGCTGTTTTGCAATACCATATGAGAATGTATCAGCAAAAGGAACATCAGCATAAAGAACTGTGTTTTTCTGGTGACGTATTTTAGCCTTATCAATTGCTCTGTGATAAGCAACATTCATGCTTGTGAAAGGACTGATTCTCTGACGCACTTCACTTCCGTATGGAAGAAGACTTGCATCAACACTGATTGGATCATAGCCAGCTTCTACAACAGTGTTTGCCTGTGAAAGAAGAACCTGATTTGTCATCATTTTGTCTTCGATTGGGCTGTCACGAAGAATATTGAGTTTGGAATAACCAGTGTAAACACCAGTTCCGTCACCGAATGCTCCGGAGTCAGCTAAAACACTTACACGACGCATAATTGATTTATAGAAAGCAGTATTTCCCTTGTCAGTTATAAGAGGTGTGTCTCTTGCCAGATTTGATGCCCAGGAAGTATCCATTGCACGGAATCTCTTACGGATAAGATCATTTGATGTTACTACACCAAGTCTCTGCCAGTTGTAGTATGCCTTTGGCATTTCAAACTGTCCGTCTTTACCCTTTGTGCCGTATTTGAAAAGCTTAACCCAAGCTGCCTGATAATCACCAAGGAGATACTCACTCCACTGGAAATTATCATCAGTGAGAGCTCTAACCATATCTCTCTGATATGCAATGTAACCATCAAGAGCTTCACCGTAAATGTTAGCTACCATGGAAATTGATTCACCGGTTCTTGGATCTGGAAGAGGTGGACCATAACCGAGAGGAGATGACTGCTGAGCTTCATCAACCCAGTTTATTTGAGGCCAGCGGAAATCACCGCGACGGATATCTTTCTGACATCTGATGGTGCCATTAGAACCCCAAGCAAAAGGAACTTCATCGTCTGGAGTATCAGCAGGTGTGTAAGGACACAGACATACTGATTCAACTGTAACTGTGCTTCCGTTAGCAGCAACTACAGTGCGGTCTACACCAACAAGATCCAGCCAGTTATTGTGAGAATCAGCCCAGTCACCGATTGTAAGAGCGATAGCACTTGTGGGATCGGGTTCTGCTGTTCTGTTACCGTTTTCATCAACACCCCAGAGTGAATCAGGGAAGCTTTTGTTGAGATGATAAACTATTGGATTGAGTTTACGAGCATTGTATCTGAGACCAATTGGACGTGCTGCATAGCGATCGTCTTTCCAGTCCGGAGCAAGTCTGTAGTAAGTATAACCATCACTGATATAGTAACAGGGTTTTTCAGCATTGTAATCATCAGCAACTGGACAAAATACATCGTCCTTGTCAGCATCAGCTACATCGCTTTTATCATAAACGGGGAGACCCATGAGATAAACTTTTGTATTATCATCAAGATAACGGCATGGTTCATTGCCACCGGGGCAGGAAACCAGCTCGCCATCTACCTCTTCGTGATTTTCGTCATCAGCATATACTTCAGCTGTAATCTGATCAGTAGCTTTTTTGAATGATTCCTGGAAGAAATTCCATCTGTTTGCATACTGTTTCATTTCCTGAATGAGAATGCCATACTGACGATTGTATGTAAGTACTTTTGTATCAAAGAAACCGAAACGGTCCTGATCAGCCATGGTGTATTCCATCGGCTCATATTCCTTATCAGGATTTTTCTTCCAGAACGCGTGTCTCATTACGATCTGTGAAGCATTACAAGATGTGGTTGTTCCATAGAAGAAACAATCAGGAATCGCAGTAAGACCAGCGAAATCCCATCCATCAAGCTGTCTCATTTCAGGAGCCATGATTACTTTATCAGTTACACCGATATAAGTAAGTTCATTGTCTTCGTTTCTGACATATTTTGGATAAAGAGGATCTGAAGGATCTGTAGGGCTGAAACCGATACTGTCGATTTTAGTGTACTGAGGCCAGAACAGTGCCCATGAGGTAGCCAGATTCTTAGTCCAGTCGATCCTGATGAATTCTCTCTCATACCAGGGTCTTTCAGTGGATTCACGGATAACGTTAATCTCTTCACCGGTGGAAGCATTATAGTCACGGATAATATCGAAATGGCTGATACTCCATGCTCCGATAATTTCACCTTCCCATGCTTCATGGGTTCCTGTCTCTGCACCGTCAATACGGTCATAAGCGAGGCGGGCAAAAATATTTTTTTCCTGGATATCCCAGTAGATAATTGCAACATCCATTGATGTTTCACCAATGAATGTAACAGTTGAGGCATAACCGATATCAACTGTGGTCGGTGCATAATACCACTGACCTACAAAATCAGTTTTTGCCATTACGTGTGGCTGAACATAGGAACGGGGAGGCCGTTCTTCTGCACAACCCATCACAATGAATGCTGCAAGCAGCGCGAGAATTAAGGGTTTTCTTGATCGGTACATAACTGTGTCCTCCGGTATACGAGTTATTTTGCTATTACCTTGTTATAAAATGAATCAAATGAATAACTAACTTTGAACATTACGCTTGAATAATTATTTCTGTCAAAACTCAGGAATGGCTGCTGATACTCTTCAGTACTCGGTTTCAATTGAGGAGTGAAGGTATTCAGAGTCAGCGAGAGGGAGAGATAATCAAGCAGTTTGTAGGAAGCGCCAAGAGAAAACATCTGATAGTCTCTTCTTCCCCTGCCACCATCATCATATGTACGAACTGCTGTCGTTGTATCACATACATTGATTATCATTCCATCAGGAGTTGTGTACTCACAGTTTGAAAAATTATAACTTCTCATTGTGAGAAGACCATATGATGCGTTCACACTGAGTTTTTTTATTGGAGAGAAGGAAACACCCAGCATATTGGTAAACGCAAACTCGGTATTCCTTGAAACGCCATCGTAGGTTAGCGGATCATATGCTATGCCGTTCACATAAACAGGATCATCATTGGAATTAATTGACGCTGTTTCATAATCATAAAAATACTGAGTGAACCCGAATCCGTATTCAAGACCAAGACTCATTGAGCCTATCTTAAATGATCTTGAAAAACCGATGCTGTAGTCAAGCTTGGTTTTAAGACCAACATTACGGGAAGTAAGTGAAGTAGGTACCGTTGCACTGAAAGATCCACTGATACCGATTTTCGCAACTGGAATAGTATAGATACTTGGATGAGACAGATTAATTACAACATCGCTGTAATCCGGTCTTTTCATCGCACCCGAAACAATTCGAGGTGTACTGTCTGATTCTTTTGGAGTGTACACACTGTCTACAAGAGCCAGTGATGACATACTCGAAGTATACAGACTTGAGTCGGAAAAATAAGCTGTCCTGTATCTGGGATCATTTCCGACAAGCTCATTTGAAAGTGAAAAGTTAGCACTTACGGTAAGGGGTTTGAAAAATCCCTTACCAAAAAGCTCCTTCCCAAGCCTATAACCGAGGGTAAAATGATAACTTGATACCCATTCGGCATTTTCCGGTTCGAGATTTAACCTGTGGTTAGATCCCAGTCCCAGGCGGAAAATAAGACCGTGAAGTGCATCCTTGGAAGCAGATTTTTTGATAGTTACATCAGATTTATCTTCACTTCCGGGAATAGATGAACCGGACTGGGGGTTGGCTGATACTGTTGTGGCGAACAACAAAAAAACTGTTAAAACAAAAGCCTTCATTGTTTTCACGACCAGGCTCCTTTTGAAAGGGTGAGTGAAATGCCCTCTTCAGGCACATATATGGATAGGTTACTTAAACTTTTCAGTCAAGCACAAACTAATAACTGAATTGACTGTTTTGGTTTCCGGAACAATAAATTATTGTCCAGGAAATCTAAATTGTCATAACAAAACAATTAGTTACAGCACAGAAAGTTTTAATTATAAATGCTATACAACTGTGATATGCCTCACTTTTCAGCGGTGATTGACGTCACAAAAATATATGAACGCACTTTACAATAAATATAAAAACCTGTTTTTATTGTGAAAATAAATTTTTGTTTTTCCCTTTTGATGTACTTCTTAAAATTTAAAAGATCTCAATCAGTGTATGAGTTTGTATTTGGAACCTTTATTGAATATTTATGTAGAAGTTCAATAAGTTCCTGAGTTGTTATATCAAGACTCGAATAAGCAATGTTTTCAATTTCCCTTATAAATTCATCTGGAGGAACATTATGAGCAAGTGCTTCTTTGGGCGTATAAATACCAGGTCGATCCAGATCATTTCTCCGACACAGTGTCTTAAGAATATAAAGAGCATATTCTCTCAAAGTCATCATTCTCAGGGTAATGTTAGATCCATTTCCAAGTTTCATTTCAATCGGAAAAAAACCCTCAGCAGTTACTCTCAATTCAAGGTATTTTCCCGTAAATGAAAACTCACCCGATGACATAACAGCAATTTCCACAAACTCAATTCCATCATATAATGTAATTACTGCATTTTCTACAACCTGATCATTTAACCATCTCAATACAACTCCCGAATAGAATTGATTTTTCCTGAAAGCCCTACTGAACCAACTGTTCTCTTTAATGGTGACGGTGGATTTTTCAGATAGGGAAACTGATTTTTTAAAATATTTATTTTTTACTAAAACCACCAAGGAAAATACAACAGTCAGAAAAAGTATTGAATAATGGATATAATTGCTCAGGTTACTCCTGAGTGTTTTGCTTTTTATAAAGATGTCAAGCTCACACTTATGATAAACTTCGTCACCATACCAGATGAGTTTTATGTTTCCACTCTGGCTCAGATCCACCTGACCTGAGGAATCTGATGTATATTTTTTTATAGTATTGCTTTGCTTTACTACTACTTCTTTCCCCACCAGAGGCTGTCCATCAAATTTGTCTCTTAGAAACACTTTTCCATTTTCAAATATAAAATAGCAATCTCCCTGAATAATCACGGTGACTGATTGTTTGCTGACAGTTGATGAACTCTGATTGTCCAACCCTGAGACTAAAAAAACAACCTGTGCCAGGAAAACAAAAAAAGTCATTGAATATGATCTTTCCTGAGTTCTCTAAGAGATGTCAGATTTATCGCAAAATGAACTATCACAACGCCCCAGATGCTACCGGTATAACTCACCATCAATCCGAAAACTGATCCACTGAGAAGTGCCCATACAGGCCAAATTATAAGTTTTTTTCCAGAAGGCCAGTGCATAAAACCAAAAAATATTGCCTGAACATAATACCCTCCGACATACTGAATGAGTCCCCTGAATAAAAATTCTTCTGCCAAAGAACTTGTCAGTGCAAGGGTGAATGGTGAAGCATCATTCAGGGATTTTGACATCTCCATGAACTCATTCTTTGTAAGGCCTGATGAGTCATACATATCAAAAAGTTTCACACTGATAAATATTATTCCTCCACCCAGGAAAAGAACTATTACAAATAGTTTAACATCATGAATCAGCAGAAGTAAGTTAAGTGAGTGTCCGGCTTTGGTGTTACGAAATATCCATAGAAGTGAAACCATCACCAGAAAAAGAAAAAAATATATGAAAACGCTAAGATGTCCGGCACCTTTTATATTTTTTCTAACCATTGCTATTCAGTTGCTTTTTCATTGGGTTCTTCAGATGCAACATAAACCCCGTCGCCACATGATTCTTCAGTTACTGAAGCTACTTCCATTTCACGGGTGAATTTATGAACTGAAATGTCAGAATTATCTTTTTCAGACATTTCCTGTAAAGAGATTTTCTCCCCTATTTCAATGAAATAATCCGACATTTCCTGCCAGATAAATGATGATTTTCCAGCGTATGCAGGAACAATTTCTGAAAATGTTCTTGCTACCCTGGCCAGGGAAATTCTTTTTGCATCTTCAATTGCTAGACCCCATCTTCCCCCAACACTGAACACGAGTCCATCATCCTCCATTTTCTGACAGATTAGTTCCACCATATCAGAACTTTCACCAATAGTTGCTGCAATTGCCTGAGAATCATGCAGTTCCCTGTTGGTGTACATAAAATCAAGAATTGACCAGGCTCTCCAAGCTATCGGTTCACCAGGATATACTGCCCACCGGCTTTCTGTTATTCTTCTGTCCTCAAGATATGAAAACCTCTGAGTTACAAAAGCAACTATTGCTCCAAACATTACCACCAGCCAGATATAATATATCCAGACCAGCATCAGAAATAAAACACCTATTTCACCATAAATACCAAAATATTTTGATGTAAAGTATTTTGAAAATGCAATTCTGGCCACCTGAAAAAGAGTGAATGAAAACACACTTCCCACGAGAGCACTGAAGTTTTTAACAGGTGTGTTTGGAATAAGTTTATTTGACAGAAAAAACAAAAACAACAAAATAGCATGGGCGGTATAATCACTGGATATAACAGGATAATCTGCTCTTCTCAGAAAAACAAGAAGAGTAATCAGGGGAATCAGAGAAGCCAGAGTCCAGTATGTGCTGAACTGACTGAAGAATCCTCTTTTTTTCCTGACTTCCCATATTTCATTAAAAGCCTTCTCTACACTTAAAAAAACCAGAACACTTATTAAAACTGTAGCTACCGCACCTACGGTCCCCAGATAATCACCTTTTATCCTTGATGCCAGCTTTGTAATCATATGAACCGCATCAATACCAAATGAGGGGAAAAGCTGCTTTCCAACGTATTCACTTAAAGCCTTGACATGAACACTCTGACCTATTGCATCAATAAACCAGAGAGCCAGAGCCGCCAGAGGAACAAGAGAAAAAAGTGTTTCAAATGCAAGAGCACTCGCAATACGAAATGAATCACGAATATTCCATACTCTGAAAACATGAACAAAAAACCTGTATATAGCTGTAAGCCACCTGACATGAACAGGAATCTGAGACAGTGGCTTCCCAATTCTTCGCCTTATTCTTGCTATGGTTTTTTTCACGTTCTAAACCCTGCAACTTACCGGGAAATCAGCAGCATTCATCAGAAATGGATTACTCCCATATGCTTAACTCTGAAATCCGGAATGTCTAACACATTAAAAAAAGGGTAATTTATAATCACCCGCTTTGCAAGAACTTACAAAAGCATACCCAAGCCAAACTGAAAAAGACTTAAAAATCGTGATGTTAAAGAAAACTTGGAATTAACAATGATGTAACTGTATGAACTTATTTATCATCGGAAACAGATTTTACTGTTTTCCACATACTGCGGAATGCTGCCCCAAGGCCAAGTGCAAGACCCAAAAATATTCCCCAGGGTTTTGTTCCGTATCTTCCGTCAATGTAGTTTCCACCGAAAATACCAAGAGCAATACTTATCCCCATTTCCAGACCGAGAATACTGGCTTTCATATCCTTTATACTGAATCTGCTCATTCAGTATCTTCCGGTGATTCACTCTCATTTTCAGTGTTATTTTCTGATGATTCTTCAGGAGTATTTTCTTTATCAGTGAATTGTTCTACCATATCATTATCAGCGTCCAGTTCAGAATTTTCATCATCTTCGTCAGTTCGATCCTCCCCACCCTTGATTAGAGTTATATCCCTTATTCTGTCATCTGTCTCAAATCTCATAAGAGTTACACCCTGAGTATTTCTGCTCTGAACACTTATATCACTGACTGCAAGACGTATAATCTGTCCTTTTTCAGTCAGAACAATCAAATGATCATCATCACTAACAACCATTATACTGGCCATTTCTCCATTTCGTTCATTTGTAACAATTGAGATGAGTCCCTTGCCACCACGCTTGTGCATACTGTACTCAGGAATAGGGGATCGTTTTCCGAATCCCTTTTCGCTGACACTTAGAACAGTTGAGGTTTCATCTGATGGATCTATAATTGCCAGTTCAACGACATAATCATCCCCACGAAGACCAATTCCCTTAACTCCACGGGAAACTCTACCCATTGATCTTACATCACTTTCATTAAATCTTGCAGCCAGACCACTTCGGGTTCCCAAGAGAATATGCATCTCACCGTTTGTAAGCCTTGCATTGAGAAGATTGTCATCATCATCTATTTTAATGGCAATAATTCCATTCTGATTGATATTTGCGAATGCTTCAATAGCGGTTTTCTTTACAATTCCTTTTTTCGTTGCAAAGAAAATATGTCCGTCTTCCTCAAAAGATTCGATAGGGAGAAGGGCTACTATTTTTTCATTTTCCTGAAGTCCAAGGAAATTAATAAGAGCTTTCCCCTTGCTTTGAGGTCCCGATTTGGGAAGAGTATAAACCTTCTGCTTGAAAACCCGACCTGTATTAGTGAAAAACAGAAGATGTTTAAGGGAACTTGCGGCGATAATATGAGTAACAGTATCCTCGTCATCCAGAGTCTGTGCTCCCTTTTTACCCTTTCCACCACGATTCTGAGCTCTGTATAGAGCTGCGGGAGTTCTTTTAATGTAGCCGGATTTGGTCATTGTGATAACCATCTGCTCATCTTCGATGAGATCTTCCACCGTAAGCTCACCACTCTCATTGACAATCTCGGTTTTTCTTTCATCTCCGAATTTAGCCTGTATTTCAAGAAGTTCTCTTATGATCTCTTCTTTAAGAAGTTCATCACTTCCAAGCAATGATTCCAAAAGAGTAATTTTTTCGTAAAGACTTCTGAATTCATCTGCGAGTTTATCCTGCTGCAGACCCGTAAGTCTCTGAAGGCGCATGTCCAGAATTGCCTGAGCCTGAAAATCCTTAAGTCTGTAGTGCTTTTCAGCTTTTGCCACATCATCAGGGCCAAGACCAGCTTTTTCCAGAAACCTTCCCATACCAACAAAATCATGCTGCATCAGACGATTTCTGGCTTCCTCAGGATCATGACTTGATCTAATAATGTTGATAACTTCAGAAATATCCAGAGATGCAACTCCAAGACCCTTGACTATCTCACTTTTGTGTCTGGCTTCACTTAATTCATATTCACTTCGCCTGATAATAACCTCACGCCTGTGTTCATAAAACCTTTCAAGAAGTTGCTTCAGAGTGAGGAGTTTGGGCCTTCCGTCAACAATGGCAATCATATTTACGCCAAAAGTGTTCTGAAGAGCAGTGAGTTTGTACAGTTTGTTGATGACTATTTCTGGTACCGCATCCTTTTTCAGGAAAATAGCTATTCTCATACCCCGTTTGTCTGATTCATCACGAATATCACTTATATCCTCAACCACTTTATTTTTAACAAGGTCGGCGATTTTTTCGATGAGAAGTGCTTTATTAACCTGAAAGGGTATCTCTGTTATTGCTATGATATTCCTGTCATTTTTTGTTGTTTCAACATTAGCAACACCCCTTACAATAACCCTGCCTCTACCGGTGGTAAATGCATCATAAATTCCCTTCTGACCATAAATAATCCCACCTGTGGGAAAATCAGGACCCTTTATAAAGGACATAAGTTCCTTCACATCACACTGAGGATTCTTGATCATGTGAACAAGCCCATCAATTATTTCAGTGAGATTATGTGGTGGAATATTTGTTGCCATACCAACAGCAATACCGCTGGCACCATTGACCAGAAGATTGGGTATCCTTGTTGGAAGAACACTGGGTTCAAATTCCTTATCATCATAGTTGGGTATGAAGTCTACGGTTTTCTTTTCAATGTCCTGCAAAAGCTCAACGGCTCTGCGATCCATTCGGACTTCAGTATACCTCATTGCAGCAGCGGGATCCCCATCGATGGATCCAAAGTTACCCTGACCATCAACAAGTGGATATCTCATTGAGAAATCCTGACTGAGCCTCACAAGTGCATCATAAATAGCCTGATCCCCATGTGGATGGAATCTACCCATGGTATCACCGACAATACGTGCAGATTTTTTATAGGATCCACCAGGATTGTTTTTTAGTATGTGCATGGTGTATAAAATACGCCGGTGAACCGGTTTCAGACCATCCCTGGCATCAGGAAGTGCTCTGGAAACAATTACGCTCATACTGTAATCAAGAAATGATTTTTTCATTTCTTCTGAAATATTAATAGGCTGAATATTTTTATGTCCGCCGTCAAACTGATCTGAATTATTACTATCCATCAAATTCCTCTATATTTTTTGTTTTCAGAGCATTCAGAAACGCCCTGACAACATCGGGATCAAACTGTGTTCCGCTGTTGTTTTTAAGCTCCGTAACCGCTACATCTGTATTAAGAGCTTTTCTGTATGATCTATCAGAAGTCATTGCATCATAAGTATCTGCAACTGCAATTATCCTACCCATCAATGGAATATCTTCACCTGAAAGTCCCTGAGGATAACCTGTACCATCCCACTTTTCGTGATGGCAGAAAACTCCGGGTATAAGATGTCTCATAAAGGGAATGGGTTCCAGAATTCTTTTTCCCATCTCCGGATGCTTCCTGAACATTCTTATTTCAGGGGCATTAAGTTTTCCTGCCTTATTGAGTTTCTGTGAACTGATACCAATTTTTCCAATATCATGAAGCTGTCCCGCAAAAGTAATGTCCTCAACAAAATGCCCTGTCAGTTCCATTTCTTCAGCAATCATTCTTGAATAAACCGCTACTCTGTCACTGTGCCCACGGGTATACTGATCATTTTGTTCAATTGCTCTGGCAAATCCCAGAATTGTTTGTCTGAAGTTTTCCTTTATACTCCTGTTGGCTTCTAAAAGCTCCTGATTGGTACTTTTCAGTTCAGTAAAAAGTCTTGCATTTTCAAAGGAAGTTGCGGCTCTTGTGGCAAGTATTGAGAGAAACTTCCGATGACCTTCCCGGAATATAACTTTTTTCGTAAAACTGAGTACTGACAATACACCCACATTTCCACCAGGTACCTTCAGGGGAACTGCACACATTGAACGGGGTGTCAGAGGCAATTGAAAATCTGTAAGAAATGGTTTTATCTCGTCAAACTCCATAATTACGCCAATTTCATTGTGAAGCGTTTCAAACAGAGCTTCAACATTTACCCTGATACCTTCTCCCGATGAACCGATCCTTCCCCCCACCCGCTCGTGAATACTGGGAGCTTCACCACTGGGACTTCCGATATAAAGCAGAATATAATCAGGGTCTGTTTCAACTTCCGTTGCGTCAAGAATTGCACCCAGTATAGTGTCTATTTCCCTGCTTTTTGCTATGGCCTCAGAAATTCTGTACAGATTCAGAGTTTCCTTGAGACTGATATTTTCCTGCTGCAGATGAAGTCTTTCAAAACTTCTCTCCAGCACACTGAGCACTTCATCCATCTTAAAAGGTTTCAGAATATAATCAAAAGCACCACTTTTCATTGCTGCAACTGCAGTTTCAATGGTTCCATAGCCGGTCATAATAATTGTGATGATATTAAGACCACGATTTGAGATTTCAGATATGAGCTCAAGCCCTGTCATCTGAGGCATCATGAGATCACTCAGAATAGCATCGAAATGTTCTTCTTCCAGTTCTTCAAGAGCATCCATCCCGTTCTCCACCGTCACAACATCATACCCTTCGGAAGTGAGAAAATCCTCGAGAACATCCCGGATAACCATTTCATCATCAACAATCAGAATATTTTTATTCTTTTTTTCAGAGGCCATTATTTCCCTCATTTACGCGGCTGGATATTACATTCAATATTAAAAATGGTCAATGAGTATCCCATATCCATACCGAACTCAATTCACCCAAAAAAATACTAATAAAGTAAATGAAAAGACTTCCGATGTTAATAGCATTACTTAAAGGGCATAAGACAACCGTCAAACCAAAGGAGAGATAAATGAAACTGAACTTTAAATTGATTTCATTAACTATTTTTACAATTCTGCTTCTAGGGGCTGGATGTGATGATTCCGGCTCCTCTACTTCATGCGCCGAAACGGAAACACAGTGTATTTCCGGATGCACTGATTTGCAGACAGATCCATTTAACTGTGGCGAATGTGAAAATGCGTGTGAAGAGGGGGAAGTGTGCAGTGGCGGTACATGTGATGTATCATGTCAGGCAGGGCTCACTGAATGCAGCGGTTTGTGTGTAAATACTGACTATGATCCTAATAACTGCG
>JAFGWM010000085.1 GCA_016937155.1 Deltaproteobacteria bacterium | reverse complement strand
GCCCCCACAAGGCAAACGGAACTAATTTTTCAAAACGCAACCCTGGGAGGGAGGAAAAATATGGGAAATGGTGAAACCTAACCCGGGAGAGGGAAAATGTTTTTGAGAGTTTTCAGGCTAGTTTCACTTTTTGGGAGTTGGGTGGGTTTGGGTGCGGACATTGAGCTGCCTGAAACGTCTTTAAGTCCGTTTCCTGTAATGAATATAGCAGTGTCAGTGGATTTAGAGATTATGCCTTTTTCCAGTGCTTTGATAACTCCAGCCAGTGATGTTGCCGCAGCAGGCTCCGCAAAAATACCCTCTTTTGATCCCAAAAGGAAAGATGCATTAAAAATCTCGGAGTCAGAAACCGTGATATAAGTTCCATCACAGGATTTAACATTTCTTATGGCTTTAATATAATCTCTTGGGAAGGCAACACTTATGCTATCAGCTCTTGTCCAGGGAGATTTTATGACGATATTTTCACTTCCACTGTGAAAAGCATCATGAATTACGCTGCTTCCTTCAGACTGAACACCTATCACTCTGGGTAGAGTTGAGATAATGCCACTTCTGTAAAGGTCAAGAAAACCTTTAGCCAGCCCGCCAATAATACACCCGTCACCAACACTCACAAATACAACTTCCGGAATATTTTTGTAGTTTAACTGATGCACAAGTTCAAAGGCACCGGTTTTTTTCCCCTCAGACAGTACAGGATTAACCGCTGTCGAGCGTAAATACCAGTTGAACATTTCCGCTGCCTGGAGGCTCAAGGTAAATGCATCGTCATAGGAGCCATCAACTGTGAAGACTTTAGCACCGTAGGTTCCCAGTTGAGCCAGTTTTGCAGCAGGAGCACTACCTGGAACAAAAATTACAGACTGAATACCTTCCGGAGCGGTCAGTCCGGCTATAGATGCTGCTGCATTTCCTGTGGAAGCAGCACAAATCAGATTTATTCCTTTATGTTTTGCATCACTTATTGCTAGTGCACTCGCCCTATCCTTATAGGATGATGTGGGAAGACGGCCATCATCTTTTATCATAATAGGTTTTATGCCAATATGGTCTGATAATCTTTGAGATTTAATAACAGGAGATGGGCCAACTATCGTTCGGGTATAACTTGAAGTGTCTGCTACCGGCAGTAGTACATTGAATCTGAATAAATCTTTTCTTGAAGAGCTTTCAACTTCCTTTAAATAGTTATCTCTTGTGAAATCATAGTCATAATTAAAATCAAGAATACCTTCAATACCACATACGTCACATGTCATTATATCCTTATTGAAATCGAAGGTTTTACCGCATTTTACACACTCTTTAGAAATTATTTTTTCCATTTCAAACTCCATTTAAACAATCAGAAAACACTAGCAAGTATAGCCCCTGTAACAGCTATAAAACTGGCCAGAATTTTTCTGGGGGTCAGAGACTCATTTAACCAGAATCTTGCAAAAATAAGTATGACAATAACTGTCAACTGTCCCAGTACAGCAACCAGAGAGGCAGGAAGAGACTTCAGGCTGACTGTCCAGAAAAACACGGCAAGAAAACTTCCGGAAAGCCCTCCTATAATTAGATTTATCCAGCCATCCTTTATTTTCATTCCCTCTATATCCTTAGCTCTTCCGGGTTTAATCATCAGATAAATGATTAAAAACAGCATTCCAGTTAGAAGTCTTATGAAATTAACCCACAAAAGCGAATGTGTTGTCAATACAGGTTTCATGAAGACAACACCTGAAACCGTTGCGGCCATACTTAAGAATCCTATAATAATTCCAAGTTTAAGACTTCTGGGTCTCTGTTTGAGATTATCCACACTTGCCAGATAAATGGCCGCCATGACCAGTGTTCCACCTGCCCATAATCCTGGTGATACAGATTCACCAAGGAACAAAATACTGCCTGTTATCAGCATTGGAGTATAAAAACATCCCACAATGCTGTTTAATCCTGCTCCAAGAAGGTATAGAGATGCCATAAAAAGCAGATCCCCAAGTGCTACACCAAATACACCACTTGCCAGTAATCTTAATTGAGTTTCAATTCCCGCCTCTGGAGTAAGTGATGTCCCGGTCACCAAAAGAGCGATTCCAAATGCGATAATTCCAATCACATTTTTTCCAAGATTCACAACAAGAGAACTCTTGGTATCTCTTGCTTTTCTAAAATTGATAACAGCAGTTGCCCAAAAAAGGGAACTGATCAGCGACATTGATATTCCAAATAAAAGTCCGTGCATTTATAAAAGACCACCGGAATAAAGTAATTTACTAAAGTAGGGAAAACCTAAACACAGACATATTTATGTCGATATACCTGTGGGATAGGGACTTTACCCAATCGAAAGGTTTTAGCAATGTTTTCCTTTTTATTCTCCATCTTTTTTGTCATTCAAACGGTCCCTGTGACAAAGGTTTTAAAAAGGGCGCAAGAACTAGAAAAAAAAGGCGAAATAGAAGCTGCAATAGTAAATTATGAAAAAGTTCTGGAATCAGATACTTCAAACATAACAGCAATCAAAAAGCTTGGGGTTTTGTATCTTTTGAAAGGAATGAACAAAAAGGCAAGAGATCGCTACGAAAAAATTACCCTGCTGAATCCTAAAATTTCAATTTCCTGGTATATTCTCGCTTACTCTCAGAAAAAGACTGGCGACTGTAAAAAAAGTGTCAGCAGTTATAGAAGATACATAAACATGGAGCCTCTGGATCCTGATCCATGGTACAATCTTGGATTGTGTTATGAAACTCTGGGGAATCTTAAATCTGCGCTAAATGCCCTGAACACTTATCTGAGTATGCAAAAAAACAATTCTGAGAAAAACTGGACAGAGAAAGCCAGAAAAGCTCTTATCCGAATCAAGTCAAGAATTTCTCATGATGGGGTGAAAAAGGATGAATGTAATTCATACGCTGAAATTGCGTATAAAAATGCAATAAAGCAATATCAGAAAGGCGACAAAGTAAAGGCCGTAAAATATCTGAACAGTGCATTATCCAGTTGTCCTTCACATATAAACAGTTTAACAGGCATGGTTTCACTTACAATTGAGATGAATATCTGCAGCCAGACTCTTGGGCATATTGTTAAGGGGCTTTTGTATCATCCCAGACACAAGGTGTTATTATATGCAAATGCTTGGTGTGAAAGACAGAATGGACGTTATAAAATCGCCGCCGGTATTTATAAAACCTATTTGAAGTACTACCCCGGTGATCCGGATGTTCTTTTTGGAATAGCTGAAACAATGCGGTTATCAGGAAAAAACTCTGAGGGAATATATTATTATCAGGCATATCTTAAAAATGAGGTTAGAAAAGGACAGGAAAAGTGGAAAAAACTTGCTTCAGAGTATATAGCCACTTTAAAAAAGGAGATTACTGATTCCCGACCGGAAACCCCTGTCGTTTCACCACCAGCCACATCAACCCAGAAGAAAATTACTGAAATGATTGACAAGAAGATGTTTAAGGAAGTTGAGCAGTTTTTAATTCAGGCTCTTAAAGTAAAAAAAGATGATGCTTTTCTTCTTGGTTTTTTAAGCTGGGTTTATTATGAGAAAGGAAATTATAAAAAAGCTATCGAAGTATCAGAAAAATCCAGAGATTCCGATGCTTTGAATCCTGTTCCAGCAAGAATATGCGCAATGGCAAATTTGAAACTCAGGAATAAAAAAGAAGCCTTATCATGTATAAATAAATACCTGATTTTAGCCAAAGATAACAACTCCGAGTCAAAATACATAAAAACACTGGTGGGAATCCGGGATGTCCTGACCCAATAGACTTTTTCCTGTCAACTTAATTTTAAATTCTTTCAGGAAATGATAGTCTGGGAATAATTAGAAAACTATTTTCACATGTTAAGGAATCTCTGATGAAGATAATATGGATCCTTGTGTTTGTACTGTTCGGGTGTCAGAATCCGGCAGAATGTAAAAACGATTTTGCGCCATGCAGTGACAGTAAGGGGGTATGTCTCAGTGGAGAATGTATTGAGACTGAAAATTGTGGTTCAGACTGTTCCAAAAAGAGATATTTACCCGATACATCACTCAGGGTTTGCTATGGACCCTCGGAAGATGGTGCTGATGGAACAATAGAATGTCCTTCAGAAGCTGGCTCTCAGTGTGCATTCACTGACTATTGTGGTCAGGATGCCCAGTATGGCTGGGATACTCAAAATACCCCAGACCTGAGGTTTAACATTGATTCAGATGGAGCTGTAGTGGTAGATAAGATTACTGATTATTTCTGGCAAAAGTGCAGCGCAGGGCAGAGCGAAGTTGAATGTCTTGGACAGGCTGAAACAATGAACTGGTATCAGGCACTGGATTATTGTGCAACCCTTACCGCTGGAGGCTATCAGGATTGGCGATTGCCTGACAGATACGAAATTCAGTCAATTGTGGATTACTCAAGACAGTCTCCTGTTTTTGACGAGGTAATATTTATTAATTCGCCCTCGAAATTTCATGAAATTTATGAAATGTGGTGGAGTGAATGCTACTGGAGTGTAACTGATTACTCTGGTGATTCAGATGTCGCCTGGGCTCTTCTTTCCAATAGTGGTGACATTTCAGAGGGGAGCGGCTACGAATATCATCTCAATGATAAGTTGTCTTCAGACTGGGATGGATGCTATGTTCGATGTATAAGAGGTGACTCTGAGTTCCTTGAAAAAAGAAGATACATTGTATCGTCCGCTGGAACGACCGGGGATCTATCCACTGGTTTAGTCTGGCAACGGTGCAGCTTTGGGGAGTATGGCGATAATTGCGAAGAAGGTGAGGCTTTGATGCTGGACTGGAAATCTTCTCTGGCTTACTGTGAAAATCTTTCACTGGGTGGAAAAAGTGACTGGCGGCTGCCGAATATAATTGAACTCGTTTCCATAATTGATTCCAGCAGAAAATATCCGTCAATCGATACTGAGGCTTTTCCGAACACACCTTTTTACGGTGAATTATTTGATAATAACGCTGGTCAGTACTGGTCTTCGACTGCCAGAAATTACAACAGTTTTGCCCTGTACGCTGACTTTTCTACGGGTTTCTCTCACTTTTATATTCAATCGGAATCACGTCATGTGCGATGTGTCAGGAATTAGAAACCGCCGGCCCCTGTAATTCTAAATAGCAAAATTGTTTCGCAACCAAGAAGGATAAACAAAACTAAAATTAGTATAACCAGCCATGAAATTCCGGAAGATTTGTGAGTTGAGATATCATACCCGCATTCCTCAAGTTTCTTTAACTGTTTATTAGTCGTCTGAGAATCCAGAAAACTTTTTTCCTCCAGAAACCGGATAAAAATAGCCTTAAAATTCATTGAAGGATTATGTTTTGACAGATACCGCTCGAGTTCACGCTGCAAAACAGTTGCATTCCGGTACCTGTCCTCTTTCCTCTTTGCGATGCATTTCATGACTATTTTTTCAAGTGTCTGGGGAACCGATGGCAGCAGATGCCTGGGGGCCAGAGGAAGATGTCCTACTATTTTAGAGAACAGTGTATCCTGACTGCTATATAGAAAAGGTTGAGCTCCAGTTAATAGACGATAGAAAACAATTCCAAGACTGTAGATATCACTTCTCCCATCCTGCTCAGTTCCCAAAAGTTGTTCAGGACTCATATAAGAAGGTGTTCCCATACTTGAATCGTTGTCTTTATTTTTATCACTGGAGTTAAGTTCACGGGAAATTCCAAAATCAGTAATTTTGATATCTCCATGATAACTCATAATTATATTTCCAGGCTTAATATCACGATGAAGAATATTTCTTGCGTGAATATATTCGAGAGCTCGTGCAACTTTTAGAATTATCCCAGCAGCCACTACAGGCGGTACTGGCTCTTTGTTTTCAAGGATCTGGGTTAGATCAACACCCTCAACCAGTTCCATGAGCATAAACAGTCGTGAGTTTTTACTGTACATATCATGAACACCCACAATGTTCTCATGTTGGAAAGATGCCATAATTTTAGATTCATGCCTGAATCGGCGTATATTGTCATTGGTAGGAACAGTTAATATTTTTAAAGCAATTTCACGTTCAAGAGGTTCCTGAATAGCCTTGTAAACCTTTGCCATCCCTCCTTCACCAATTTTTTTAACAATGCGCAAGGTTTCCGGAATAATCGGCCAGTCACCACTGATTGTGGGTACAGGGGTCAGAGCAATTCTTTCTTCTGAATCAGGCATTATTTTTAGTAAAATACTCTGAAACTGAGAAGTAATGAGTGTACCATAGTTTCCTGCACACGGTATCTCTTACCTGTTGAATCAATGTTTTCGCGGTAGTAAGGATTTATTTCCCTTGTGCCTGTATCAATTTCCCCTGGAGTGGTAGCAGTTGGATCCTTGCCATCAACACCTCTGTCAGCATAAGTGATAAAATGCTCTGTATGATGCTTTAGTCCATAGGCAAGTTGAAATATTGCATACTCAGTTACACGAACATTCACTCCAAGCAGTGCTTCAAAAATAGCATAATTTTCGACTGTTGTGATACCAGGGAAATACTGGATTCTGTTGGTAAGGGTTTGATCACTCGTAAGTATGTTGAGTGTTTCATGTCCGTCATAAAAGTTTAGTGCAGGTGAACCGGCAAAAAGTTCGTATGCTTCGGAATAATCCTGACCCTCAAAAACTCCTTTTATTGCTCCTTTTGCGAAAATATTTACTGCAATTTTATTTTCTGAATTCTTGTATACATTTACATCTCCGCCGAAAAGGATACCACCCTTGATAGGGGCTTTCATATCTTTCATACCCCAGTTATCACTGAAATTATACTTGCTGCCATAAAAACTGTCTGAATCGTAGGCGAAAGGGAGAGTAGCATACAGTTTGAAATAAGTGTCGAAACGTCCAATGGATTTGCTCATTACTGAGGACAGAGTCACGTCATAAACACCTTTACCAACAGCGCCGTTCAGAACCGGTCTCTGGATTTCAGGGTTGACGCATGCTGAACCATTGCTGCAGAGCGGATCCCCTGCAGAATTTCTCTCAAAATCCATTACTTCACCAACAGGAAGTCCAAGATCCACAACAAGCACCCAGAACGGTTTGGTATGATCTTCCTCCTGATTGAATATTGGTACATTAAATTTGAATCCCAGATGAAGTTGATCCAGGCCGCTTCTGTTTTTTCCCTTGAAAAGGGTTCTTACCCCGGCATCTCCAGCCAGTGGAGAATCAGGAGTGAAAAGGCCGTCACTGATACCGCTGAGTACAGTAGTTGAATTGGTGGAATTGACACCACTTGGGTTGCACAGGTATTCTTCAGTCGGATGACGATCCAGGCAGCTTTCAAAGTCCGCATAACCAGTGTAAGTACTTCCATCCTGAAATTTGAAGATAGACTGGGAAGAGATAGTAATTGGTAAATTCAGAAAAAATGAAAAACCCTTGAATCCGAATTCACCGCCGAGATCCAGAATGGAAGTATTTCGGCTGAAAGCCAGATCTTTCACAACATGGCTGTCACTGCCACTGTATACTTCCTCACGGCTGATGGCGCTGCTTTCGCTTTCATATCTGAATCCAAGGTTAATACTGAACCCTAAAGGTTGTGACTTTTTAACTTCCCAGTTAAATGGAGACCCAGCAACCCATGTTTCTTCGCTTGAAAAAGCTGTCGATGGCATTATCAGTACAAGTGTCAGAAATAATAATGTTTTTTTCATCATCTAAAATTTTCCTCTACTGGAATTATCCTGAATTTTATCAGAATGGTGGGTATAATACCACTTATCCAGGGAATTTCAAAATCAGTTATGCAGTGGAGTCTACAAAATTATAACCTTGGCTCTTTATCAATTGCTTTGGTCTCTAAATTTTTACATACTTTAAAAAAATATCAGTACGTTTATGTGTTATGGAACTATTTTTATATTTTTTGGGATTTTCTAAAGCTTCAACTGTGAAATTTTGATTATAATTAATGGAAAAAATTGAAAAATTCATTTACCATGCTATGGTTAATTCAGTATTTTATTTTTACAGGAGTTTTGTTATGAGAAAATTTTCATATCTGTATGTGGCTGTCATTGGTTTTTCCATTCTGATACTTGGCTGTGATCCCGACAGCTCCGAAAAATTCAACAACACAAACAACAATACAAACTCCAACACGAATGCTACTGACTGCAGCGATCCTGATGGGGATGATGATCTTGACGGTATTCCAAACAGAGTTGAAGGCTGTGGTAGTGAAGTCCGTGATAGTGATGGTGATGGATGGTATGATTTCAACGACACAGATTCCGATAATGATGGAGTCAGTGATCGGGTGGAGGCAGGAGATTATCCTGAATTTCCAATAGACAGTGATGGTGATGGAGATCCCGATTACAGAGATAAGGATTCTGATAATGATGGTCTGAATGACGGGGAGGAGGATCAGAACGGAGATGGAAAGATAGGAAAATGTGTGGATAAATGCCCGGTGGGTAATGAATGCCATGAAAGTCAAACCTGCGTCAATGGGGAATGTGTTCTGAAATTCAATCTTCTCTGTTCCATGGGGGAAACAGATCCTACAAATCCTGACACAGACGGTGATGGTATTCCTGATGGTCAGGAAGGGAGCCGAATCTGTTCTCAACAGAGTGAAGATAATCCTATGGGGCGTAAACCGGTACAGTTTGTAAACCACTCAGGGGATTATTATCGTCTTGCAACAGAAGAGTCTGCAGTGGTTTATGAAGCTTCATTATCTGATTCTTCAGCAGGGGGAATCATGAACATTGATATGGATTGGGTTGGAGCACAGATAGCCGGATTTGTTGTTCACAGAAATCCTCCAGGTGCATCAATTACAACTGATGTATACGAAATTTCCAGTAGAATAACCAGTGCTCTCGGGGTCGGCAGCGTTGTGAGATCAAGTGGTATTTCAGGGATGAGCCATGATGAATTCCCGCTGATTACAAACATCGCAGTTCAGATTGTGACTCCTGATTCAATTACTGTGACTGAAGCGAGAAAAAGAGTAGCTGCAGCAATGCTGGATATCCAGCCAGGAGATATCACATCAACGGGGACCGATTATGGAACATCAGGAACCAACTTCATGGTTGAATTCATGCTGGAAAAACGTCCTCCAACTTCAGGTGATGATGACGCCATTATTATGATGGGTGGTGTTGCACTTTTTGATGACTATGTGAATCAGGAACATCAGAGCGGATTTTTACTTGATGATCTCAGTAATGGAAGTGGAATTGCTCAATTTGATGCCAGTTACGAAGATGAATGCGAAGGGTATTATTACACTCCCACATTGAAAGCTGACATTATCTGGGTGATTGACGAAAGCGGTTCTACCGGTGATGAACGACAAAAAATTGCTGATTCCACGGTGATGTTTTTTAATAATGCTGTAAATGCTGGTCTTGATTTCAGAATGGGGGTTATAGATATGACTCTCTGTACAATGGATATGTTTGGAACCTGCAATGGATATGAACCTGATGGAAGATTCTGTACCGGTGATGAGCAGACAGGTGACGAATGGCTGTTACCATCTCAGAGTTCTGAGTTCGCTGCATGTGCTTATAAACCGAGTGGTGACTATGAAGCTGATAGTAGCAGTGAGTATGGTCTTCAGCAGGCTCAACGAAGTGTTGCCAGACATTATAACGACATAAGACCTGATGCTGTTCTCGTTGTAATTTTTGAAACTGATGAAAATGATCAGGAAGCTGCTGATGAAGACTGTGATGGACCGTACAATGATCCTTCAGTTCTTTCATGTCTTGAAGGACTTCCTTCAGGTAGTTATTCATATCTTAAAAACAATTTGCTCCAGAGAAATATTGATGACGGTCCTGGAGGGGTTGCCCACGCAATACTGGGATATCCCGATAGCTGTCTGACAGCAAATGGCGGGACTGCACCTGATCCCGGAACGGGTTATTATGAACTGGCAATGGCTACCGGTGGACAGATTGGCAGTGTTTGCGCTCCTGACTTTATGACAACCATGAATATGATTCTCGATAGCATTGTGGCCAAGGCATCTCCTTTGATTCTTGCTCATTTTCCAATAAGTACCAGTATTGCTGTAGCCCTTGAAAATACGCCACTGGAAAGATCCAGAACACTTGGTTTTGATTATCATTCAAGTACCAACTCCATAGTACTTTACGGACAGAATTTTGAGCCGAACAGTATCAATGAGCTGGTGGTTTCATACAGAAGATGGGTTACCGGTGTTGCACCTGTAGACTAAAATCCTTTTTTCTGCTATCCATTTCCCTGTAAAAACTGCAGGAACAAGTTATCCATGAAAAGTATATTAATAATTCTGTTTTCCACGTATAGTTTTAATGTGTTTGCCGGTAACAACTGTCCCCCGGGAACGAAGTTTAACTCATCCAAACTCAGATGTGAAAAGATTGCAGGCACTTCATCCAGAACTGCTCTTGACACAATCCGTCAGAGGGTAAAAAAGCTTGTCAGAAAGAAAAAAAACAACTCAATTATTTACTCAGAAGTAATAAAGAGAATGGAGGAAAATAATTTTCTGCTGGCTGTTGGAGAATTAAGAAAACTATCAGGATCATCATGTGATAAGGCCTGTCTAAAACTGGGATACGATCTTTCCTGGTACATCGGTGAGTATGGTGAAGCAGCATCATTCCTAAGAAAAATTTCTGATTTATCTAAAAGTTCATCTGAAAGGAAGAAGCTTGGAAAAAAGATCAGGTCCCTTAAAAAAGAGGAAGCACTGTGGCAGAAATGTTCAGAGAAAAAATCACTTGAGCGATTCTATAAAGAATGCTCCAGTAAGGTTTTAGATTTTATCAGACGATGCAATATGAACCATGCAGCATCCTGTAGACAGGCTGGATATATACTTTCCATAAAAAAGAGAACATATGCCAGAGGGTTGAAATATCTTAAAACCGGCTGTTATCTTTCGGATGGGATTTCCTGTTACTTGGCAGGAGCGTATGCTCATCGTGACAAAAACTATTCAAGTGCCTCCAGATATTATGAAAAAAGCTGTTCTCTTGCAAGTCCGGGAGGATGCAGATACAGCGGAATTCTGTATTATTACGGAAAAGGTAGAGCTGTAAACTATCCCAAGGCTCTGGAATTCTTTCTTAAGGGCTGTAATATGAACGACGGTACCAGCTGTTTTTATCTGGGAAGGGTATATTATTCAGGCTTGGGAGTTCCTCCGAGTTATTCTCAGGCACTCGTTTTTTCAGAGAAAGCGTGTCAGTTAAATTCCCCGGATGGCTGTTATAATGCCGCACGTGCCTATTCGAAACTCTACAAGTATTCAGTCAGTACTGAAATGAAAGTCAGGAATTTCTATACCAGAGGTTGTTCTCTTGGTTATGGCTACTCCTGCCGTATGGCTTTCTGGTACTATGCATTTTCCCCAATTCTTTCAAAGGATTTTTCTCAGGCTATCAAAATTCTTAATCATGGATGTGAATTGAAATCTCAGTCAGCTTGCGGTTACAAGGGTAAACTTCTGCTAAATGGAGCTGTTTATAAAAAGGATGTTGAAGAAGGACTAAGGCTTCTGAAAAAATCTTGTGAGAACAAGGATGGGGAGAGTTGTTTTATTCTGGGTCTGGCTTATGAACATGGTCGGTCTGGAAAAAAAGATCTGAAAGTTTCTCTGGACTGGTATTTAAAAGGATGTCAGCACAGGGATGCCAGTTCCTGCAATAATGCGGGCAGACAGTATTATCTTGGATTGGGAGTTAAAAAGGATTTAGCAAAGGCATTTTCTTTTTATGACAGTGCTTGTTCCAATGATTCCGGTGTTGCCTGTCGAAATATCGGTTGGATGTATAAAACTGGTGACGGAGTTGGGAAAAATCTTGATCTTTCATTAAAATATTTTAAAAAATCATGTCATGATGGAGATGGCTCAGGCTGCTATGAGACAGCCGCTGTTTTGCTGGATAGCGCGGTGACTTCACGTCAGAAGTCGAGGGTTTACTCATATTTTTCAAAGTCTTGTAAACTTAAATACTCAGACGGATGTGGTGGAAAATATTATCTTATGACTCTGGGTTACGGGACTGCAAAAAATCTTGATCTCGGACTGAGAGGTTTACTGGCAAACTGCAAGGAAGGTAACCACAGGTCATGCAGATGGGCAGCAAAATATGATGAGAATGTGTACTCTTCATTTAAAACAATAAGTGTCTGGGAAGTTTATGATATTTTCGAGCAGTCCTGTATTAAAAAGAACGTGAGTTCCTGTCTCTGGCTCAAGAAAAGTCATTCCGGTGATTTGAATAAACTTTCCCCGGGCTCAAAATATAATAAATTTTCGATGCTTGCATGTAAAGCAGGTCACAAAAAAAGCTGCAGTGTCAACAAAAAAAAATAAGTATTAAATATTAGGGAATGATTTTTTTCATGGGGGTGTTATCATATCAAGCCTGAGATAGGAATAATGGAAGATATTTTAATTGGCAGCACAATAGGAAGTTACAAGGTTCAGAGGCTTTTAGGTGAAGGAGCTTTCGGTCGCGTGTATTTTGCGGAGCATCCTGATATTGGCAGTAAGGTTGCCATAAAAATCTTGAATCAGGCATTTTCTTCTGATGAAACTGTTGTGCACAGGTTTATTTCTGAAGCAAAGGCTGTAAACAAAATACTCCATCAGAATATCATTAGAATTTTTGATTTTGGTCAGTTGGAAGATACACGGTATTACTGCATCATGGAGTTCATAGAAGGAAAAGAACTCACAAAAATTATGAAGGAGAGAGACTCCTTCAGCATTGGTGAAGTATTCGGGATAGTAAGGCAAATAGTGGATGGCCTTGACGCGGCCCATCAGAATTCGATAATTCACAGGGATTTGAAACCCGATAATATAATTGTTTCTGAAAGAGACAACCAGTACAACGTAAAGATTCTTGATTTCGGGATAGCTAAACTAACTGAATCCACAGAAGCAACTTCGCATAAGACTAAAACCGGTCAGGTAATCGGAACACCTGCTTATATGTCACCGGAACAGGCCAGAGGCGAAATTGAAAAAACCGGTCCTCACACAGATATTTACAGTCTGGGGGTTATTGTTTATCAGATGCTCAGTGGAGAACTTCCAATAAAGGGCAGGAGTGTAAGCGATCTTCTGGTTAATCTTATTCTTGAGGAACCTGAACCTCTGAAGGATAAGGTTAAGAATTTACCTCCGGAACTCAGTGAAGTGGTACTGAAGTGTCTTAGAAAAAATCCTGAAGAAAGGTACGGATCTGTTAAGGAATTTTTCACCGAATTTTTTGAAGTTATTAAGAACGTCGATCCTGAAATTCTGGCAGCGGATCTTGTCCGTGAACAGCAGATGCAGATAAGCTCTATAAGGAGTTCTCCTGGAATTACTTCTGGACGGAGTTCATTACAGGATCACTCTAGTGATATTGATATATCAGAATCAGCTACAATTGAATCAGGAGCACTTCTTACTCATTCGACAATGGGGGGGAGCAGAACAAAAAGGGCAACAATAGGGGTAATAGCCGGGGTAGTTATAGGTTCTGTTTTTGCACTTGGACTGTTTTTTATTATCAAGAATTTTGTGCTAAAGGGAGATTCAGTTGAAAAAAACAAAACAGTGGTTGCCGATAAGAAAGAAATAGTTGAGAAAACCCCGGAAGTTATGAAAGTTGAAGTTATAAAAAAAGTTACACCGAAATCTGATTTGAACCCCCCAAAACCGCCTGTTCCGCAAAGTGATTCTGAAAATGTCGTGATAAATGCTCCTGATATGTGTTTTAATATGGGGTTTGAAGGTGGAGAAAAGGGTGAAAAGCCGCTGCACAAGGTTTGTCTTGCTCCATATATAATTGACCGGTATGAAGTAACTGTAGAAAAGTATGCAAAATGTGTAAAAAGTCGTGTGTGCACAGAACCTGTAGAATTCCAAAAAAATCTGGAAGAAGCCAAATTCTGCAACTGGAAAAATGAAGCCAGAAAAAATCATCCTGTTAACTGTGTTACATGGAGTCAGGCAAATACTTATTGTGCCTGGGCGTCAAAACGTCTTCCCACTGAGGCCGAATGGGAGTACGCCGCAAGAGGTAACGAAAAATTAAATTTATATCCCTGGGGGAAGACAGAAGCAGATTGTAAGAAAGCAGTTATATTCAGTACAGCCGGTGAGGGTTGTGGAAAATCATCGACATGGCCTGTTGGAAGTTTAAAGGAAGGTAAAAGTCCGTTTGGTGTTATGGATATGAGTGGGAATGTTTGGGAGTGGACTTCCGACTTCTATGATGAGTTATATTATTCAAAAGTTTCAAAAAAGATTCTCAAAGACCCCTCCGGCCCGGAAAATTGGAAGAACGATGAGCATACTTTACGGGGTGGTGGATGGTCTACGGGCTCGATAAGATCCACCTACCGTCAGGGATTAAGTGCGTCAAAACAGTTTCCTCATGTAGGGTTCAGATGCAGTAAATATATCCCTAAAAATAAATAGAATCAGTGTGTATCAGAATTTTCTTCTGAGGCAAATTTCATCAGAATTGGCAGCATCTGATTCATAGCATCAGCTCTGTGACTGACTTCATTTTTTTCATCCATTGTGAGTTCTGCCATGGATTTTCCTTTTGGCAGCATAAATATCGGATCATAACCGAATCCATTTGTACCTGATGGTATGTGTCCGATATATCCATTACACACACCTTTTACTGTGATTGGAGTAGACTCGGGAGAAGTGCAGAATGCAAGTACGCTGACAAACCTGGCACTGCGATCAGTTATACCTTCCATTTTTTTAAGCAAAAAGTCGACTTTCTGATTGTCGGTTGCATTTTCACCGGCATATCTGGCACTGTGTATTCCCGGCTCGTTATTCAAAGCTGATACTTCAAGTCCACTGTCATCTGCAAGGGAGGGTAGACCTGTCTGAAGGCAGCGGATTCTGGCTTTCTTTATAGCATTAGCCTCAAAAGTGGCACCGTCCTCAATAACGTCTTCCAACTGGGGGAACTGATCCATTCCCCAGATTTCAAGATTTAACCCTGCGATAAGCGAATTGAGCTCAAGGACTTTTCCTTTATTTGTTGTGGCGAATAAGACAATTCTATTGCTCATTGATGTATCATCCAGTGGTACAAACTGTTCCAGTACTCTAAGTAAAATAAGTGGTTTTATTGGCTTTGATACAAAATAGTTTGCACCTGCATCCATAGCTTTTTTTCGGCTGGTTTCACCTGTTCGTGATGAGAGCACTACAACAGGTACTCCTTCGAGAAACATATCCCGCTTGATCTCATTAATTAATTCCCACCCATTCATCCTTGGCATTTCAAGATCGGTCAGTACAAGATCAAATCGCTCGCTGTGAAGAATATTCCAGGCTTCCCAACCGTCCTGGGCCTTTGTGACTTCATATCCAGCACCCGCAATTATTCTTGATGCGGCCTCACGGACACTCTTGGAGTCATCACAAACAAGAATTCTGGGAGTTGAAATATGTTTCTGAATTTCTTTAGAAGCTCTGAAGCCTATTGTCGGTCTTGCAAGAGTTGATAAAAATGGAACTGAAAATATTAACTGGATGGTTCCTGCACCTGAAATAATTGCTCCACTGAAATATCTTAGGGAACTGAGGAGCTTTCCAATTGGCTTAACCGTAACATCCTTTATCCCGATTGTGGAATCTGTTGCAATTCCGAAATGCTGTTCGCCATGCTTTAAAATAATTACAGAATAGGGTCTTGAAAGAAACTGCTGCCGTTCAATACCAAAATAGTGATGCAGCGGTATTATAGGAATGGATTCACTGTTCCAGATAACCCTTGCTCCTACAGAAATCTCTTTCTTACTTATATATTCCATTGTCTCGACACAATAAGCGCTGGGTATTCCGTATACTTCGTTTCCTATGGTGAATAATAGAGCCCTGGAAATAAAAGTTGTCAGAGGAACCCGTACGGTAAATTTTGTCCCAGTTCCAGATTCCGATTTCACTGAAACATCACCACCAAGTTTTCTGATTTTCTCCCTGACCAGATCAAGTCCCACACCTCTTCCGGACATTGAGTCTGCAGTATCCTTGGTTGTAAACCCGGGAAGAAAGATTGCTTCAAAAAGATCTTTTTCTTTAAGTCGGTCAATGTCAGATTCTGATTCCACAAGATTTCTTTTTCTGATTACATTACGGATTTTTTCAGTATCAATTCCTTTCCCATCATCTTCAATTATAATTCTGACAAAATGACCCTCCTGAATTGCATCAACTTTAATAAGTCCACCGGCGGATTTGCCAGCTTTTCTCCGTTTTTTAGGAGGTTCAATTCCATGAGCGACACAGTTTCTTACAATCTGCAGCAGAGGTGAGGACAGTGAATCAATAACACCCTTATCAACTTCCACAAATTGTCCGGTGAACTTCATTTCTATCTCTTTATCTGAAGCAAAGGCGAGCTCTCTTACAGCCTGCTTAAGCTTTATAAAGAGGAGTTCGAAATCAGTTATGCGTAGAGCGATTAACCTTTGTTGAACAGTTCTGGCAAGTGTCTGTAGACTGACACATTCTGTAGTGAGATTTGAACTTGAATGTTCAAGATTATAGATAAGTTCAGCTATTTCAACTTCAAGCTCGGAAAGTCTTTCGAGTCTTTCCGCCTCCGACATTTTGTTCCTGTCTTCCATAAGGAAATTCCGGAGTGTGTGGTGACTCAGCAGAAGATCTCCAGTGATACTGTTGAAATCATCTCTGCTCTTTTCAATCTGAGTTCTCACAAGAACAAGTTCTTCACTTGTATTTATTAACTTGTCAATATCATCAACTTTAATTCGGAGAATACTTGATGTTGTGTTTCTGCTTCCCGTTGTGGTCTGCTTTTGTCTGTTTTCTTTAGGCAGAGGCGCGGTTTCTTTTTTTCCTGTATCTATCTCAGATATAGTACTGATTATTTCCTGAACAGTTTCGGCTGAGCAATCTGTAAGTGAATTTCTCAGCAACTGTCCTGCATGTAATATCTTCAGTACGTCGTTTTTATCAAGTTTCCCTCCGTCTTTTTCAAGGGTTTCAAAGAAATCCTCAAGAGCATGTGCAGCGTCACTAACCCTACTTATTCCAACAGTCGCGGCGGCTCCTTTCAAAGTATGTGTAACTCTGAAAAGATCGTGAATAACATCATTCCCGTTTGATAATTCTTCAACAAGGGTGTCAAATGATTCGAGATGCTCTTCTGCCTCCTGAGAGAATACCTCCATAAGGATAGCTTCCATTTCGTCAACTACTGTATCTTCACAGACAGTTACTTCAGCATTTTTATTACTGTTATCATGGATGGGACTATTTGCAGTGAAAGTATTTTTATCTTCAGGTTCCTCATTGTGAGCATCTGACATCAGAGTCAGTGCACCTCTGATTGAATCAACATGATCATCTCCCTGCACCACCATTAGTGCCAGAAGGACGGCAGAGAAGCCAAGGATAAACAGTTCATCCTGCTGAGGAATGGATTTGCTATCAGCAAATATATGGAATTCATCTTCGAGGAGTTTTGAAGCGCCTGAAATTTTTGTCAACCCGACAGTTGCTGCACTTCCCTTTATTGTATGGAATGTCCGGTAAATATCATAAACAGGCAACGGGTAGGAATTCATCTGAATCAGAAGATTATCCAAATGCTCATTGGCTTCTTCTCTGAAAACCTCCAAAAGGGCAGTTAGCATTTCTTCATCATAAAAACCACTTATATCCTCGGAATCCGGTTCGGAGTCAGTACAGAGATCTGAAAGATCATTCAGAAGATTATCATTTTTCTCTGTTGATTCGATTTTTAAATTGAGGAAATCAATTGAAACAAAATCTCTTATGCGGCTGTCAGGATGATCATGCAGCGATTTAAGCAAATGATACATCTGAATTTTATTTACAGCGGACATGGATTAATCCTCGATAATTGCGGGGATTTCGTCATCAGTTGAGGGTGAGCGTTCACCATCTGACATTGCTTTGCTGTAAAGGAATCCCATTTCTCTTATGCTTTCTTCAAACTCATTGAGAATATCATTCATGGATTCAAATTCCATTGTATCCATAACACCAATAAGTTTTCGGGTTTGCTTAATATCTTTCAGGATGGATTTTACCGATGATTTAAGTTCGACTTCTCTTTCAGCATCCATTTGAGATTTAATTTTAAAAATACTAATACTTTTAGCCAGCTGGTCTGCTTCCTGATGTGTATTGTTTGCTGTCTCAAAACTCAATCTTGCTTCCCCTGCAGTTTCTCTAGTAAGAATGAGGACTTCCTCCATTGACTGGACTGCATGATTAGTAGCCAACTGAATACTTCCCATGAAACTGTCGATATCCTGTTTTGTTTTTTTCAGTCCGTCTGCAAGCTGTCTCACATGTTCAGCTAAATGACTTATTCCGGTATCTCTGTCTCCGGATCTTGATGCTTCGAGAGTAGCGTTAAGTGCAAGTGTGTTTGTTTCCATTGCAATGGAGCCAATTTGCTCAACCATTCTGGTAATTTCCTGACTTCTATCTCCTAATGCCTTTATTTTTCTTGCTGCAATATCCAAATCATTTGCCTGACGGGTACTTTTTTCGAGTATCTGTTTTAATGAATCAAGCATAAGTTTTGTGTAGTGTTCAACACCATTTCCACTGGAACGAACTTTTATTACCAGGCTTCCGATGGAGCTCATCATATGATTGAATGCATCCATAACTGCCTGAAAGTCAGGAGTTGAAACCTGGCCACGTATAGTAAGATCGCCATTGGATGCCTGAGAAACAACATCCAGAAGCTGGACAATATCCGATTGCATTGAAATTTTGTCCTCCTCACTCTGAATCAGGGTTACAATACGATCAAGCATGACATTGATAGCTTCTGATAACTCCTGAAGTTCATCATTTGTCTCAAGAGTGCAGCGGGCTGAATATTCACCCTCGACGATATGGGAAGTAACATCCTGAATATGAAGTACCGGTTCCACGAGACGTCTCTGAATTGATCTGATTATCAGGTAAAATACAACACCGACAAAAATTACTGCAAATATTATTATATAAAGAAAAAGATTGTTGGATGATCTGGTCTCGGTACCGAACCTTTTGTGAAGCTTTTTTGTGGACTGATCTGCATTTCTAATATCAACATTAGCTATTTTAAGGAAAGAACTGATATTACCCAGAGAATTACTAATGGAATCCAATGTGGAAACGAGATCCCCAGCCATTGATGTTTGTACACCAAGACTATAGGGTGTCCCCCACACAGGAATCATCCCATAAAAATTATCAGTGGAAATGTTATACTTTGCATCAGTTGACGATGATGTAGCTGGAATCAGATTGTAGAGGAGAAATGCCCTTTCACCGCCTCTCTGAAATTTCATGAATTTTTCCATGTAATTCTTGGAAATTAAAAGACCTCTCAAAGGCTGCAGCAGTTCAAAATCCTCCATAAACTTGCCTGTCCATCCTGGTTGTGTTGACCACGCAATCTGGTGTTTATGCAAACTGGTATGTTCTATTATGAAAATAACCCTTCCGGTATTTCCCATTCTGGCGTTTTTAGAAAAGGAGTTTAATAGTTTAGCAAGTTTTGATTTGTCAATTACACTGGAATTCCTAGAAAGTTCTTTGATTTTAAGATCAAGAGAATCTATTTTATCGAGGTTTTTTAATTTTCCTTTATCTTCTTCTTTTTCAGTAATTTTTACCTGTTTATCCAGGGGATCTTTTGAGGTGATATTTCGCCTCAGTTCCTGAATTGTCTTCAGAGTATTATCAAGGTAAAGACTTAGAAGTATTGTATGATCAAAATCTGTTTTAATAATTCCGTGTCCGATCAGGGTGCTGAGGAGTTGAGTTACACTGAAGTTTATTTGTTCCTTCATATTGTTCAGGCTGTGTTTTCTGGTTATATCCTGAATTTTCTTCTGATTACCATTAAGCTGGACGGTATAAGTATGAAGTCTTTTATCAATAGAGTCCATATCTGAATGCAGTTTCCTTACTACGGTATCATATTCAGTGTGAACCCTCTTTTGTTTGACAAAAACGATTGTCAGTAATGCCACCAGAAGCACAAGAGGAACAAGGATCATGGTAATACCAAGGTGAAAAATCCTGTCTGCAAGTTTTCTTTTTGCTTTCATCGCTTTTCTCAAATTATCTTTTTAAGATGGTTTGTAATAAATTTTTCAATTATAAACGGAGAAATCATATAAATATCTCCGCCTCTGAACTCTAACAGATTAGATGAGAAAAAGGGTAAATCATTTTTCTCTTCTGTTTTGTCTGTGAGTTCATAAACTCCCTCTACTCCGTCAGTTACAAGAGAAAACAGATTGTCTTTCCCTGAAGTGTTCACTGCAATTGCAACAAGTTTTGTGACAACACTTCTGGCTTTTTCACCAAAAAAAGGTGAAATATCAATTACAGGTATTATATTGCCCTGCCAGTTGCATATATTTCCCATATATGGAGGAGCAACTGGAACCCTGGTGATATGGTTTAAAACAAAGAATTCTTCAGAATATTTCTCTTCAAGTGCGGCGAATCGGTCTCCAAGTCGAAAAACTACAACTTTGAAAGATGTCAACTGCCCGTCTCCATCAGTGACTCAATGCAGGAAACAAGTTCTCTGGGATGAGCAGGTTTTGTCAGATAAAAGTCTGCCCCCTGTTTAAGTCCCCAGTATTTATTTGTTTGCTGCTTAAGTGAGGTAAGAATAATAATCCCAATATGGGAGAGGTTTGACGTGGTTTTAATTTGTCTTGAAAGCTCAAAACCCCCAATCTTGGGCATGAGTATATCAAGAATTACAATATCCGGCTTTGAAATTTGAATTTTTTCCCAAGCTTCAGCTCCGTCATAGGCTTGAATAATTTCATGGCCCAGAGGTTCCAGTACAGACGAAATCGCCTTTCTGGAAGTTGGGGAATCATCAGCTACCAATATAGTTGCCATTTTTTACCTACTTAACTAAATCAGAAATTTCTGAATTTTCATGTTGCGACGGCACTTACTCTTTTCCGGACCAGCTTGGCACTGAGAAGTCTGTACAGCATTTTAGTTACATCAAAAGAGCCCATTCGACTCTTTCTGATAATATCCCTGACAGTATTTCTTCCGTTTATCAGTTCAAGTACCGTCAGTTCATCTTTTTCGAGTCTGTGTCTTCCTATCTGTACAATTGCATCATCATTTCTGAGAAGTACCAAATCAAAATCATCAATTTCCCTTTCAATGACATGCCATTCGTCGACTTTTCGGAAACCTTCCATTAGGATACCATCTATACTTAATCCAAGATTAGCTTCTATTGCCACAGCAGGGAGTTCTTTAATTTTCCTGAAAGTAAATCTTCCTGAATCCCATCTTAGCAGCTCATAGCAAAGCTCTTTTGTCTGCATGGACATCGCCTGCTTGACATCCTTTGTACCCAGCCTTCCGGATTTTATCAACTGAAGTCCCAGAAGACTTCTATTTTCCGGGTCCGAAAGGAAATCATCGAGTTCGTCTCTGGACATCAATTCAAGTTCAATAATATAGCGTCCCAGAAGATATTCATCACTGACACCTGCAGCACTTGCCAGATCCACTTTCCCCCCGTTGAAATATATATCAACTTTTGAATTCCCCATACTGGCAGTAAATGCACCTGTCTGTTTTTGGCTCTGCAGAAGAACAAATATTTCAGACACAGGTATAATTGATAAATCACCTGTAAGTCCGCTGTCCTCCTCATGCAGTAGTTTTGGTGATTGACTTCTCAGTTCCCCAAGACATGCTTCAAGAAAATTATCAGTCAGAGCACTTTTTATTTCTGAAACAATGATGTCCGGGGCAGCATCTATTGTAAAAGCAGACTTGATTGAACCAGCAACGGTTCTGGAAATATTACCACGCATTCTGGACAGAGCCTGTTTCCATAATTTTGTCTCGGAATCAGCTTCCTCCATAGCTTCTTCTCTTGTCTGAGGTATAGCAGGAGGTTGCTCCACTTCTCCGCTGATTCTCGAAAGTGTGTGGGTAACAACAGCAGTAATTGCCTCGGGGCTGAAGGGCTTTGTGATATAGTCAACTATTCCCATCACTTTTACGAAGCGCTCTCCCACCTGTTCTCCTTTGGCACTCATTAGAACCACAGGGATATCCTTCAAATTATCATCTTCACTCAGATGTTTGCATACCTGGTAACCGTTAAGTTTGGGCATAACAAAATCCAGCAGAATCATGTCAGGCATTTCTGATTCAGCTTTTTCGATTCCTTCCACGCCATCGGCAGCACTGACAATTTTGAAACCAGCCTTTGTGAGAACCAGTTCAACTACTTTCAGAATTGTGGGGCTGTCATCAATGACAAGAATTTTTTCACCGGCCATCACAAACCTCTTTTGCGGTTTTATTGTTCAAGTTCAGAAATGAAACGGTTGACCCCGCGGTAATCGGGATCTTTTCTGACAATTTTCTTGAAATAATATAAAGCTTCATTTTTATCATCCAGATCAGAATAGATTTTGCCCAGTTCAAAATAAATATCAAGTTCTTCATCTGGATTTATTGAATCAGAATGCAATACGGCTTTCAACTCATTAGCGGCTTTGGACACTTCTCCCTGTTCAAGCATACATTTGGCAATCATGATACTTGATTTGACGTAGGCTCCTGGGGCTTCCATTGCTAACTTGAATTCTTCAAGTGCCTGATTAATAAGTCCCATTTCCTTGTACGCAAGTCCGAGGTCAAAGTGCGTATTTGCATCACCAACAGGTGTTTCTGTTTCAATTCTTACGGATTCATTTTTTGAATCAGTTCTTATGGTTTCATCATCGGAATGTTCCTTAAGGAAATCAAGTTCCTGTATGGCAGTGACCTCCTCATCATTAAAATCAAAAGCCAGATCTTCCTCTTCAGAAACAGCAGATGATTCTGATTCAATAACCGGTTCCAATTCAGAAATTTCCAGTTTTTCAGAAATGTGAGGATTCTCTGAGTTCTTCTCCGTATCAGGTTCTGGTTCCTCTCCGGCCATAACTAAAATATCATTTAACTTCTGTCTAATTTGAGAGTGGTTGTTCCTGGAATAAAGCTCACGTGCTGCCAGAAGAGCATCATCTATCAAATCCATATCCAGAAAGAAGTCTATTTCATTGATAGCTTCCTGAGCTTCAGCTGAGAGTTCAGGCTCTTCATCCGGAGTGTCAGCAACAGGTGCTGGCTCATTTCCGGAACCTGTATCTTCGGTTGTGAAGTCTGAAAGTTCTGTACGGACTCTGTCGGAGAAGCTCATCAACTTTTCATAACTATCCATGGATGGTTCAAACTGACTGTCTTCAGGTCTGGGTGTTTTTGTCTCTGTGTTACTAATTTCTCCAGCGGGGGTTGAATCATCAAGGTCACCAAGAGAAAAATCCTCAAATGGATCAATATCAGAAAAAGAAGCCTCGTTTTCCACTTCCATTGGAATATCATCAATTGAAGAATCAGCCTCCTGATTTTCAGGCTTACCTCTTAGTGAGTCCAGACGGATTTCCTCTTTGGAAAGTTCATTGATCCTTATAAAACTCTGACTGGCTTCCTGTAGTGCTGCCAGTTCATCCATTTCAATACTGAAGTCTTCAATTTCAAATCCGCTGGTGTCCAGAACTATATCATTCACAGGAACTGAATCAACGGAGCTTTCATCTTCGGAGTACTCAGGAAGGTCTCCAGTTGTCAGGTTTTTCAATGCTTCAAGCATTTCATCCAAATCATTCTCTTCATCTGGATCTCCGATGGTATAAATGTTCTGAGAGTTTTTTAAATTTTTCTCTTTTTCTGATACCGCAGCTTCGACTTCTTCATCGGAGTGAATTTGGATATCCTTGGATTTGAAGGCAGAATCCAGTAGAATATCATCCGCATCAAGTTCCATGGGATTAATTCCGATTTCATCCAGCATATCGAGCGCGTCATCCATATCAAGTGCAGCTGCAATTTCCAGTGTTGACATTGGCTTGGATCTTGCCGTCTGGGCATTCATTATATCTTCAGCCCAGTTAAGATCCGGTTGAATCATCAGAGCCTCGGTTGCATAACCAACTGATTTTTTTCGATCACTGTTAAAAGTTTTATTCGCAAGTACTTTCAGAAGATCTATCGCCTGTGTTTTCTTCCCTTTCCTGACTGCAATTTCCTTTGATATATCAAGAAACCTGATGCTTTCCTTGTCAGAAATTTTCTCGAGATTATCCTCGGCTTTGTCGAACAGTCCGTATTTTAGAAATGCCTCGCTTTCATCAAGCAGCTTGGTGGACTCAATCTCCTTATCCTCAACTTCATCCTCGACTTCTATTAAATCATCAACTTCTATGATTTCATCTTCTTCCAGTTCCACAAAAGATGGTTCATTCGTATCTTCAATATCTTCAATTTCAATTGCTTCTATGGGTACAGAAATTTCTTCTTCCTCACCATAAATTACTTTTCTTGCATCAGTATCATCGGGATCTATCTCGAGAATCCGTTTCCACACAACGTTGGATTTGTCCTTATTTCCCAATTGTACATGAAGTTTTGCCAGTTCCTTGTAGATGAAAATTGCTTTATCGCTTTTCCCGGAGGATAAAAACACCCTTGCAAGAAGGTGCAGGGTTTCTATGTCATCGGGATTTGACTGATAAATCTGCAGAAGTTTTTTCAGAACTTTTTGTGCATTATTAGTTTTCAGATAGCTTTCAGCTAAACGCTTAATTGTTTTTATGTCATCAGGATCGTGATATAAAAGGCGTTCGGCTACACGAATAAAATCGGTTTCGTTATTCTGTTCGAATAAAAAGTCAGCTACTTTCCTGAAATTGAGAGCCGCTTCGCGTTTTCTTCCAAGTTTACTGTATGTTTCCGCAAGATGTATTCTGTGAACAATTTTACCGGGATCAATCTCAGCCATTTTCTCAAGTGTTGTGATTAACTTGTCAATATCACCACTATTTTCATAAATCCTGCAGAGTTTCTCCAGTTGAAAAAGTGCATCAGGAGCCAGATCTGTAGACGCGTATACATCTGCAAGTTTTGTATAAACCTCAGGGATAGTGGGATCCATAGATTGGATCTGTTTCAATATGGCAAGAGCTTTTGAGAAGAAACCATTTTTGAAAAAATCATCACTTACCCTCAGATAAGTTTCAATGGCACCGGCTTTGTCACCACTACGAACCTGAAGGTCTCCAATCTTTTTCCAGTAACGCATGTCAGTTGGATCATTTTCAACTATTTTCTTGTATTCTGTCAAAGCTTTACGGAGTTGATTTTTTTTGAGAAATTTCTGGGCATTCTCCGCAACTTTTTCTTTATTGAATGAAGCCAATACCAAAATCTCCTGAATTAATGGTTACAGTTTCTGAATTAAAACTAGAATTCCTCCATTATTCTTGGAACTGTCAATCTTAATACAAATCTCGCTTTTCCAAAATTACCATCTGAGGAGAGGGCAGTGGTAAGAAAATAATCACTGTTTACAACTCTGAAAACGAGAATAAGATCTTCTGTTTTCACCATCATTTCCTCAAGATCTCCAACTTCAAGTATTGAGGCTGTCCGTTTCACGTGTGTCATCAGTTGTGAGAATTCAGTACCGAGGGTTATTATGTCAACGTCACCCTGAGCATAACTGTCAACCTGAATACCATCAAATTCCATCAGAAGTGCGGCTTTTGCACCTTCAACATTTTCTACTATTTTTCTGAGGTGCTCTTTAAACATATATTCCTCCAGCCTTCAGATTATCCTAAAACAGAATAAGTACTGTAAATAGCAACAACAAACTACTTCAAACAAATGGTGATAGAAACGACCATAATTATTTGAAATACATATAAAAACAACAAATACGCCACTTGATTTCCAGCAGTATCCTTACGTGTTACCCTTCCTCAGGGTTGACTGATATTAAGTCGATAAACGAATCCGGTCAATAAATAATGGAGTTAACCAATAAAACAGGTGAATTGTATCGGGAATATCATTTTGGAAACAGTATCTGTTGGAAATCAGCGTGACTAAAATTTAAATTTTCCAGTGAATGAATACCGATAGAAATAGATCAGGAGGAAAATAAACGAAAATTCTTTGAGCATTAACAGCAGTTTTTTCAGCATCATTGAATTTTGCCGCATGATGTCATAAGGTTTTCATTGACTTTAGTCCGGGATGGTGCTATCAGCTTCCTGATTTCGGATCCCAACTATAGTGTTCTGGTCCGTTACTGTTTTAATTTGGAGGTAGTAAGATGAAAAGACCATATCAGCCACATACAACATCAAGGCTAAGAACTCATGGTTTCAGACAAAGAATGTCTACAAAGAACGGTAGAAAAGTTCTTGCCAGAAGAAGATCAAGAGGCAGAAAATCCTTGACCGTTTCAGCATTCAAGAAGTAAATGGTGCAGGTCTTGGAAAGGACTGAGTTGAAGCCTTTTTCATTTCCAAGAAATTTCAGACTCTTAAAAAGAGCAGATTTCCTCACCGTTCAAAGTTCCGGCCTGCGATTTTCGACTGATCACATTATTTTTTTGTACGGATACACAGAATCAGATCACATGCGATTTGGTTTTACTGTATCCCGAAAAAACGGTAATTCAGTAAAACGCAACAGAATCAAACGGAGAATGAGGGAAGCTGTTCGTCTTAAGGCGGATGGATTTTATCGATTTAATGTGGATGTAGTCTGCATTCCCAGAAGAGGTCTGCAGGAAGTTGTGTTTTGTGAGTTGCTGGATAATATATCATGTTTTATTGAACACCTTGATTCCCATAGCGGTGAGTGACCGAATTGATAAAAAAATTACTGTTAAAACTGATAAGGGTGTATCAGAGATACTTATCGCCCATGAAGAGGACTCCAACATGTCGGTATTTTCCGACATGCAGTCATTATGCGTATGAGTCCATTCAGAACAAGGGAGTGCTTATCGGTATGTTATACAGTATCTGGCGTGTTCTCAGATGCAACCCCTTTTCAAGAGGCGGATATGATCCACCACCCTCACAAACAACATCGGATAGAGGATTTTCAATGAAAAATATTATTGCATGGGGAGTTTTTGTAATTGTGCTGGTAAGTGCTTGGGGCGTTTGTGCCCAGGAGAAGACAGCTACCACGGGGAAAACCAATTCCGTGATGGCAACACCTGTCATGGCAGTTCCAGCAGATAAGATCGTCCATGGAAAAACTGGAGACAATAATAAGACCGGTTCTGTAGTAAAATCTGAGCCAAAAAATATTGTTCCTTCTGCAGTACCCGCGGAAATGAAGTCAGGTGATGCCACAGAACTTTCTTCGGCAACTAATGAGGCAAAAAAGGATGCTGTAAAGGTCGAAAAAGAGAAGGCTTCCCCTGCTGCTCCACAAGGAGTTGAGCAGAAAAAGGCTGAAAGTGCACCAAGTTTCACAAAAGGCAAGAAAACAGGTCCTTTTTATCACACAAGTGCCCCGGCTGCTCATGACGTTACATCTGCCAGTGATGCCAAACTCTATTTTGAAAACAAGTATTACAAAGCCCAGTTAACGATTCATGGTGGCGTTTTCAGTTCTTTTTCTTTTAAACATCCTTCTTTTAAGGAAAATGTAATACCCAGAAAAAGTCTCAAAAAAGGACTGAGAGAACGTGAACTGAATCCCATCGATATGATAAAAACATGGCACAGCAGTTTTCTTCCTTTTGTATTCAGCAATATCCAGATTGAAAAGCATGCGGAAGCACTTGAAAACCATACATTTTATCACGTGACAAACGTGGCCAGAAATCTTTATCTTGAGCAGAAGTGGGAAGTGGAGTCCAGAAAAGAATCAGGTGATAAAACCATAATTACTCTGAAACTTCATACTGACAAGCCGTGTCTTCCCTCATCCGGTTCCGAAGAGAACTGTTTTCCTGTGGAGATTAGAAAAGTATACACATTCAACAGGGATAGTTATGAAATAGGGCTGGATGTATACTTTAAAAATATAACAAACAGTAAAGTCTCTGTTAAAAAAATTGAAATTCAGGTGCCCTCACTTCATGAAGATGAGGCTGAAAGGGGATTTTTCAATCCGGTATCAGTTCAAAAAGAAGCAATATGTCTTGATTCTGATGGTATACAGGTTCAGAGCTATCAAGCTATTTTGAGTGGTCCGAAATCCGGTTGTGGGGGATGCAGCGGATGTACAGACGGATGCAGTTGTAACAGAACAAATTCAAAGCAGAGTGTTTTTGCAAAGGGTGCCAGATGGGCTGGAATTGATGCAAGATATTTTCTGATGGCCGTTGTCAAAAACTATACTGCTGATGATGGTGGTTGTGCATTCAGGGCTGTTCCTATCAAGGAAATGCCGGGTTATGGCCTGATAATTACAACCATGTCAATGAAAGGCAAGAAAGTTCTCGAACCTGGCCAGGTTGAACGACTTCCTCTTAAAATTTTCATTGGTCCCAAAGACCTGAATCATCTCAACAGAGTTAAAATTTTTGAAAAGGTACCGGAAGCTGGCTCCAAGGAGGAACCATCAGCGGATCCGAAACTGTCTGAAAGTGTGGATTTCGGCATTTTCTGGTTTATTGGAAAGCCAATGATCTGGCTACTTAAAATAGTGTACGGTTTTCTTGGAAACTGGGGTCTCGCTATAATTTTTCTGACTATTCTCATCAAACTTGCTACGCTCTACTGGACTAATAAGTCTATGAGAAGTATGAAGAAAATGGCATCTCTCAAACCCGAGATGGATGAGCTTAATAAAAAGTACGCCGGGGACAAAGCAAAATTGAATGAAGAGATCATGGCTCTTTATAAAAAACATGGTGTCAATCCTCTCGGCGGGTGTCTTCCCATGTTTCTGCAAATGCCCATCTATATAGCATGGTATTATGCTCTTATGGCCAGTGTTGAACTCTACCGAGCTCCACTATTCGGTTGGATTGATGATCTTACGGGAAAAGACCCATATTTTGTATTGCCGGTTCTTATGGGTATTTTAATGTTTATTCAGCAGAAGATCACTCCGACATCAGGTGACAACCAGCAGGCTAAAATGATGATGTATTTCATGCCTGTTATGTTTACTGGAATCATGCTTTTCCTCCCATCAGGACTGACACTGTATATTCTTACAAATACAATTTTAGGTCTTGCTCATCAGTGGTATATGAATCAGACAGATGATAACGCCTGAAAATCTTTATAGCGGTCCAGTTTATGCTCGAGCAACTCCTCCAGGAGTTAGTGCTCTCAGTATGATCAGAATTACCGGAAACAGTTTGAAAGATCTCCTAGGTGACTCTATTCCAGGATTAAGAGACATGGCTCAGGGAAGTGCCAGATACAGGCATATTCCGGATGTTGACGATGTGGTTCTGGTATGGTTTGCGGCGCCGAAATCATACACCGGTGAAGATATACTCGAAATAACTTTTCACGGTAATGATATTATCTATGATCTTCTGTGCACATTTCTCGAGAAACAGGGAGTTAAAAAGGCTCATCCCGGTGAATTTTCCTACAGAGCTGTTATTAATGGTAAAATGTCAATTGAGAAAGCTGAGAGCATTAATGACATTATTCGAGCAACCAGTCTGGACGAGCTTAAACTGATTCGCAGTAGTTCATCTGTAAGCAGGAAGCTTGAAGAAATCCTGACTCTGGCAAGGACCCTGCTTGTGGATATTGAGTCCGGAATTGAGTTTGATGAGGATGGAACCACTGATGGACTTTTTGGCTTGCTGTCAGAAATTGATTTTCTTTATGCTCAGGCGCTTTTAAGCAGTGAAAAACACAGGGTGCCCGGTGTTCTTTTGTATGGTCCCCCTAACTGCGGGAAAAGCACATTGTTTAATCAGATCCTTGGGTATGAAAGAGCTATAGTAAGTGATATTCCAGGTACCACCAGAGATTACATTGAGGGCGAATGTGTTTATAGGGGAGTGACTTTTCGAATCACAGACAGTGCCGGTATCCGTATGTCTTCAGAATCACTTGAAGACAAGGGAATTGCTCTGACAAAAAAGCTTTTTTCCAGCGCAGATCTGGTTATCAATGGTGGTGAAAAAATCACTTCTCCCAAAATCATAAATGTTCATATGAAATCGGATCTTGGAATCAGTGAAGATTCAGAAATTACAAATGTCAGTGGTTTGACAGGAGAGGGCGTATCAGATCTCCTGAATGAAATAATTTTAAAACTGAATGATTCCGTACATAATTCCCCTGAAATTTGGGTAACATCCAGACTTCTTGATGATATTTCTGATATCCGTAATTTGGCGGAAAGTATCGAGCGTGAGAATCTCTGGGAAGTCAGGGCACTGCATATCGGGAAATTAATTGTTTTCCTTGAAGGTCTTTTCGGGTATGAAGGATTTGATTTGTACGGAAATATCTTTTCCCGTTTTTGCGTAGGAAAGTGAGGATTTATGCCGAAAATATTTGAAGGTAGCCTTAACGTAAGCGAACAATTGGTAGCTGTGATTGTTTCGAGGTTTAACTCTCTGGTTACAGATAAGCTCCTTGAGGGAGCAGTGGATGCACTTGTCAGAAGCGGTTTGCAGGATGAACATATTCACGTGTATCGGGTTCCAGGTAGTTTTGAAATTCCTTCAACTGTTTCAAAGATTCTTGAAAATCAGAAGGATCCGGCTAAGCCTCATTATGATGGCATTATTTGTATAGGGGCAGTCGTTCGTGGTGATACACCACATTTTGATTATGTGAGTGCTGAAGCAATAAAGGGAATTGCCCACCTTAGTTTAACTGCAGATATACCTGTGATTATGGGTGTTCTGACAACAGACACTCTGGAACAGGCTCTTGATAGAGCTGGAGCAAAAGCTGGTAATAAGGGTTTTGAAGCCGCAAGAACACTTGTTGAAATGATAAGCCTTTACGAAAAAATGTAACTGGAATGCAGGGTGAATGAATTGGCGAGAAAAAGTAAAAGAAGAGTGAGCCGTGAGAGGTTGCTCGGGCTGCTTTATGCCTGGGATGCCGGTGGTATGGAACTGTCCCTTGAAAGTCTTGATTCAATACGCAATTCCTTTTCACTGGAAGGTCGGGAGGACCCGGAATTTTCTAGAGGTCTTTTTGACAAGTATTTCAGTCAGAAAGAGCATATTGATGATATTATTGAAAATGTTAGTCAAAACTGGAAACTTAGCAGAATGGATAGGGTTGATTTGGCTCTTATCCGCATCGGTATTACTGAGCTAATGACCGGGGAGGTTCCTGTGGCTGTTATCATCAATGAATCCGTGGAGTTGGGTAAGGGTTATGGTAGTGGTAAGACTGCAAGGTTTGTGAATGGTATTCTGCATAAAGTAGCACAGAATATCTCTGCATGAAGAAATGTCACATCAGGTAATTTCAGAGATGACTCAATGGAAAAGCAGCAGGGGAAAAGGTGCTGTTCTGGCTCTTCTGAGGGAGAATGGCATTCCTGTATTTGATGGTTATTCTTTGGACTTTTCAGATACTGAAATTACTGAAACTGTTCTGAATGAAGTATGGATATTTTTATGCCAGCACATGCAGCTTCCGTTGATCATTCGTTCCTGGAATGAAAATGAGGACTCAAAAGAACACAGCTTTGCCGGTTGCTTTTTTTCATCAGGACCAGTTTTTACAGAACCAGAATTTTCAGACTCTGTGAAAAAGGTTCTGTCAGAAACCCCGGAGTCCTTGTACTACACTCTGATTACCGGTGAAGAATCAGGACTCAAAAAAATACTGGTTCAACCGTGGGTTGATTTTAAGGTAACCGGGGTTGTTTTTTATTCATCCGACACTGAGGTGTTTCAGGTGGAGTGTGGGAAAGGGGATTCTGTCACAACTGGCAATGATTTGGAATTAAAACAGAATCTTTCAGAAAATATAATGTCAGATTTAAAAAAATCTGTGAAAAAAATTTCAGATATCACATCTTTTTCCGAAATTGATGTTGAATTTGGAGTGGATTCCAATGACAAGATAATAATTCTTCAGGCTAGACCGCTCAAAGGCTTTTTAAAGGCACCGATGCAAAAGGGGCTCTGGAACAGAGATAAAAAATATAATCCTGAACCTGTGAGCTTTTTTCATGAATCACTTATCGAAACTATAAATCATCTGGGATTTACAGGAATTTCAACTTACTTTGGATTTATTTACTATTCTGAAACTGGATCTATCGAAAAATCTATTAATTCTTCGGAAAATGAACCCGGCCTTTCAGGTGTGGAATCTTCTGTATACGAGTTTTGTGAATTTGCAAAAGAGTATATGACAAAAAGTGGATCCGCCCCTGCAGGTGGAACGAATGTGATTGCTGCCACAGTCAACAGACTTCGTGAGAAAAAAGAAATTGCCTGTGATAATGATCTGGTTGATGAGTTGATGAAATCTGATGTTTCATTACTGCCGTTAAGGTGGGATATAGCTTCTCCTGTTCTTCGTGACAACAGGCAGCTTCTTTATGATTTTGTCAGTACTTATAATCCACTTGTAGAATGTTCCGAAATTTCACATTCAGAAATGGATGACATTGATTTTGCCATAAGAATGTACAGGCTTAGAAGCAAAGTGTTGGACAGAGCAAACTACTTGAAAAACGAAGGTGTTTTTCAGAATGTGGATGATGTTTTTACACTTCCGCATAAAACAGTATTTTCAATAATTCCTGATGGTGTTACAGATGTTCTGATCCCGCTTAAGGGTATTCAGCGGAAAGCAGACTGTATTCCCCCTGATACTTTTATTGGGGGAACTGCCCGTTACACTAGAATTAAGTTTTATGATGATGTTTATCATGGTAAAACTGTGGTGCCTGGAATGGTCAGGGGTCGTATCGAAAAATATACTCCTGGAAAGAAGGGTACCGGGGGAGCAATTCTCGTTGCTTTTGCACTTGCTCCTCAGGATATTGTTTTCATTACCGGGTGTGCTGGTCTTGTAATTGAAACCGGAACTCCCCTTTCTCATGGGGCCATATTGGCCAGGGAACTTGGAATACCCTCAATATGCAGTATTGAGAACATCTCCAGTTTGCTTAGTGATGGAGATGAAATAATTCTTAATGCCACTGAGGGCTTTGTTCACCGGGAAAAGATTTCCGGTGACAGGAGGTTGTAATGTCTTCCAGTATTCGAATGCCGGCAGTCTCCGGCTATTTTTATCCATCTACTGCTGCTGTTCTACAGCAGGAGATCCAAAGGTACACTGAAAGTGTGGAAAAAATAAAAAATATACCTCTGGGCGCTGTTTTACCTCATGCCGGTTATGCATACAGTGGACATACCACCGGAGCTTTTTTTGGAAGTGTGAACACTGTTTATGATGTCATCGTGATAATGGGACCCAATCATACAGGGTATGGTCACGCTCTTTCTCTGGATGCAAATGATGGCTGGAAAACTCCACTGGGAGTTGTAGATGTCGATACTGTATTCAGAAGCATGCTTTTAAAGCATTTAGGTTCTCTTGGCAAAGTGGAAAGTCAGGCTCATTCTCTTGAGCACAGTATCGAAGTTCAACTTCCCTTTATCCAGACATTTTTCCCAAAGGCAAGTATTGTTCCGGTCTGCATTGGGCTGGATTCTTTCGATTTGAGTCATGCCCTTGGTGAGGCATTATATAGTGCTGCTAAAGAGAGTGGAAAACGGATTCTTGTTATAGCATCATCCGATATGACTCATTTCAAAGAAGATGATGAGGCTAGAAGGCTTGATAATCTCGCAATAGAGAGAATGTTGAGAGTAGATCCCAGGGGTCTTTATAATCTGGTAAAAGAAAAAGGTATTTCCATGTGTGGATATATGCCGGCATGTGCTTTGCTTGAATATGCACAGCGAAAGACCACCTCTGAAACTGTACTTCTTGATTATTCAACAAGTGCAGATTCCAGTGGTGACAAGAGCAGTGTTGTGGGGTATGCCTCCATCGCCTTATACAAATGAAAATTTCTAATGTTTTCTCATCTATTTTAAAGCCTCCTGACAGATTTCTTTCCAGATTGATTGGAAAGGGCTTTGGGTTAAAGGATGTATTTACTCTGGTTAATCTTCTGGGGGGGGTTGCTGGTATTATACTTGCCATGCAAGGGCGGACTGTAGATGCATCCTATGCAGTTCTACTCGGATTTATTCTTGGGGATAGTCTTGACGGTGCAGTGGCAAGACTTACCGGACATTCTAACAAGTTCGGGAGTGATTTTGATACAATTACCGATCATCTTGCTCAGTGTATTGCACCTGCGGTGATTGTTGCTGCACATTTTTATAATTACAACATCTATCTGAGTTGTGGTCTTGCATTTTTGATTATTGCTGCAGGAAGTATAAGGCATGCCAGGAATACTGCTGTTCCTTTCAGTTTTCCCTTTTGCTGGAAAGGTCTTCCTAGGCCTATTGCCACAATGGTTATTTTTGCATTTTTGAATGGAAAGATTATCTCTGTTTTACCCTCACCACATTTGTGGGGATTAGGTCTGATTATCGGAGTAAGTTATGGTCTTCTCACTGACTTTCCATTTGTCTCCCATCATGGTCGAAAACTGCAGCCATGGGTAGTTTTTATTGTTACAGCAGCATATGCTGTTTCAATAGTTCAGGGTCTTTTTTTCAGAACCTGGTTTTGGGACACATTGTTGTTATTCATGTCTGTTTATATTTTTCTCGGATGGATCGTACTGTCCCGTGATGAAATGAAACTGTATAAAGAAGCTGTGGATTTATGGAGGGAAAAACTTTCCGGAGATGGAGGGAACTAATGTCCACCGATGTTTTAATTGCTCATATAACCGATATTCATTTTCCATCCATGAGTTCATTTGAGGTGGGGGATCTTTTTACTAAAAGAATATCCGGAGCATTTAATCTCATTGCCAATTCCGGAAGACGCTTCAGAAAACATCTGCTGAAGGAAAGTCTTTCCAACATCAGCAGGCTAGGGGCCAGCCATATTGTTATTTCCGGAGATCTCGGCAATCTTGCTTTTATTGAAGAATATGAAGGTATTTCCAGCTTTCTTGATGAAAGCGATTTTTCTCCTGAACAGGTGACAATAGTTCCAGGTAATCACGATGTGTATTTAAAATCTGCGGAGAAAAACCGGAATTTCTGGAGAGGTCTTGGAAAATGGGCTAATGCAACAGGGCCTCAGGATTACCCGATTGAAAAAAATATAGATGGAATCAACGTGATTGGTTTGTCATCAGCTGTCCCTTCCCCTCCAGGAATAGCATGGGGTAAAATAGGGGAAAAGCAGCTTTCAGATCTGGAACAAATACTGGAAAAACATTCAGGTGAATCAAATATTCTGGTTCTGCATCATCCTCCATACAGAGGCCCTGATTCATGGCATGACGGTCTTATTGATGGTACCCGTCTTCGTGAGATAATCTGCAAATGGGGAGTTGATATAATTTTACACGGTCATGAACATTTTGATATGTCAGGGAGTGTTGAAGGACCAATGGGGATAAGAATTCCTGTTTTTGGAACAGGCTGTGCGATTCTGGATAATTTTTCTAAACCGGGTAATGGTGCGAGAATCAGACTCCTGAGGTTTTCTGGTGGAAAGTTTATCAAAACATGGGTAGTGGAATGGAAAAATGATATTGGTCATTTCAAGCCGGTGGAGGTATGATGTGAAGCTTAGAGGAAAAAATACTCATATAATACTGATGATTATCATCTGGGCTTTTGGTCTGGCTTTTCTTGGTTATACCCACTTTACTGTATCAGGGAAGAAAAAAAGTGATCGTCAGTTGTATCTTAAGAATTTTAAGATGGGCAGGGAACTTTTCAAAAAAGGGACTCTGGCCTCCTATCTGAAATCCTGGGAGTTTTTTGATCAGGCAGCAAAATACAGTCACAACAAGCTTGAATTATGGGCGTGGTTTGCAATGCTTGAGAGTAGTATTGCTTATGAATATCAGTTGAAGAGGGGGCTTTTTGAAAAATACAGAAATTTAGGAGTTTCACTGATATCCGAAAAGGGAGAAGGTGTGCTTACTTCTGAAAATGAAGCAGTATGGAATGCAGCCTCGGGCATTATGCGTCTTGCCTTCAGTTCTGGCCTTAGTGAATACCGGGATGTATATTTTCTTTCAAACCGCTATCTTGGTTTTTTCCCGGATAATCCATGGCTTAAACTTTTAAAAGCACGAGCATTAACACATGTTGGAAAACATGCTGCTGCTCTGGATATTCTCAAGAGTATAAAACATATTCCTCAGGCAGCCCGTGAGGGAATTTTCCTGTCATTGGAGTATCAGGATAAGAAAACCGCTCTGGAGTTTTTTAGGGTAATTGAAAAAATTTCTGAAAAATCATTGTTCTATGAACCTTTAAAGTGTCTTCTTTATAACAGTTGTGATAAACAAAAAATAAGTGTTCTGCTGAAACACAGATCCCCAAATCTTCGAGAGATTGCGTCTTATGCACTTGCTGCCAATGGTGTTTTACCTGACAAAACAATATGGGAGCCGGGGGATTCTAATCTTGGGTTCATTTTTACCGGTTATGCTATGGAAATGATCAGGAAGGGGAAAAAAGAAAAAGTCCTTCCTGTTATGGAAAAGCTTGGAAAACTCAGGAGAGATTACCGTATGATGCGTCTTATCAGAACTGAGGAGGCGTTTATAGAAGGAAATCCTGAAAAATCCCTGAAAATTCTTGGAGAATATGGAGCTGTTGAAAAGGAATATCTTGCTAAATATCTCTGGTTTTCAGGAAAGTTCAGTGAAGCTGCTAAAGCTGCTCCCACCAGTCCATGGAGTACTTTGTTAAAATCTCAAAAGAATTCTTTTTCAGGAATTTTCAGTTCCGCCTGGAACTTCAGATTATGCATAGAAGATAAGAATGTTTCTTCAACACCTGGGACTTCGTCTGTTCTTGTATATGACCGAATGGTGAATACCAAAATACTCATAAACAGTTTTCTCAAATGTGGTCAGTTTAAAAACAGTTGCAGCAATCTGATTGCATCTGCATGGAAACTTGTCTCAGGTGCTTCGTATCCACAGAGTGCCTCATATTTAAGAATGGCCGCAAAAACGGCGATTCTTGCGGGGAAATATAGTAAAGCATTGAGGAATCTCAGGAAACTTTGTTTTCTGGGTGTGAAAAAGAAAACCAGAGGAACTGTATGTCCCAGTGTTGAAGCACTGTATGATGACAGACTGCTTTTACTCAAGTTGCTTACTGGTCCTCATAATCCCGAACAGGATTCTGAGCTTGCCCTTGGCCAGAGTGAAAAGTTACTTGCAAATGTAAAGGATGAAGGAACATCAAAATATTTCAGGGTTAGAAATGCTCTTATGAAAATAAGACTTCTTCCAGGAGCAAGTGAGCAGATAGTCAACAGAATACTTCCTCTTTATGATGGTGAAAAATCAGATGTGGAGCTTCAAAAGGTATTTGCACTCATTGATGTTCACAGGGGTAAATTTCAGGATGCAAAGAGTAAATGGCAGAAATTCTTTAAAAATGATTATGATGCATCCCTCGAACTTGCTCGCCTTTTATATGATTTTGGACAGGTTCAGATTATTAAGTCCATTTCCGATGAGATGCTCAAAAACACTGAACTGGTAAAAACAGTATCAGATAATTTTGAATATATAAGAGCACGCGCCCTTAACCTCATGGGAGATACTGCAGCCTGGGGAATTCTGGAAAAGCTTCAAAAACAAGGGTTTAAGGATGACGATTTTCTCCCTGAATATCTGACAGCGATGCTGAATATCCGCTTGATGAATCCAAAGTCTGAAGAGTTTGTAAATCGTTGTAAAAATGCAACAAAACAAATTGGCGAAATAAGGAAAAGCAACAAGGAAGGTGCTGCATATTTCAGGATAATGCAGCTAACAATCTGTGAAAAAGCAGATAAGAACAATCCGCTTATAATTAGTGAACTCAAAAAAATACCGGGGTTTCATCCATTCAGGAAAATGGCAGAAAAACTTATCCGTTAGGCAAAAAGATGCTTAAAGTTTTTATTTGTGAGGACAATATAGAATACAGAGAGAATCTTGTCAGAATTTTACCTAGACTGGGTGAGTTTTTTATTACAGGAGAATCAGATACTGCGGAGAAAGCCTTTGACAACAATGTAATGCTCGAGTCGGATCTGTTAATTCTTGATCTGGAGATGCCGGGGAAAGGTGGTCACTGGTTAATTCAGAAATTGCAGGATGAATCCGTAAAACCTGAGATTCTGGTTCTTACATCTTTTACCTGTGAAGAGAATGTTTTTAAGGCATTAAAGGACGGTGCTGCGGGGTATCTCGTAAAAGGAGCTCCTCTAAAAAAGATCGTTGCAGCACTACAGGATATCAGTTCAGGGGGTAGTGTGATTGAGCCTGCTCTCGCTGCTAGATTCTGGAATCTTTTCGTGAGCTGTAGTGGTGTTGAAGATGAAAAACCGGATTTATCAGAATCTGAACTTGAGGTTCTGACTCTTGTAGCAAAAGGTTTATCAAATCCAGAAGTTGGCAGTGCACTTGGTAAAAGTCGAACCAATGTGAAGAAAATTCTTTCAAGAATTTTCAGAAAGATGAATGTGAAAACCAGAGTCGAGGCTGTTACCATGGCTTTACGAAAAGGGATGATCTCCATATGAAGTGGTTTTTATATTTTTCTGTGTTAATTTTTTTTGCATGTCAGACAAAGGACAAACCACGTAAATCCAATTCAACTGAAGTTTCCAAAAGAAGAGACCCTGCAATTTCTGTTTTAAAAAAGAAGCTAAACAGCAAACTTGCAAATCAAAGAGAACTTAGCAGAAAGTTTCCGTTTTATGAAGGTTCCACAACCCTTCCTCAGGTAAAACCCGGTGACATGGTGTGGGGGCCGGTGCCTCTTTCTGATGGATGGGATATTGTAAATTATGGGATATGCAGAATCAGCGCAATTACAGAATCAATGGTAAAGTGTAATGCTGGTAATCTGAGTTTCTGGGTCCCTGGTGCAATTCTTGTAAAAGTTGAAAATAAAGGGAAAATAAAAAAGAATCAGTTGGTGCTTGCAAGTATAGGACTATCAAGTGAATGGGGGACTGTGGTCAGAAGTCGTTCAAAAAACTCTACTGTAAGACTTTATATAGGAAGTGGTGAAAAAATCAGGGAACTTCCCAATGAGTTTTTAAGAAGTTTTAAAAATAAGGTTCCGGTTCATGGTTATCCGGTTTTTTATAAAAAAAGAGGTCGATGGTTTAATGGTGCTCTTCTATCCAAATGGGCTGGTGGTAACTACGTCATTGGGTTTGGGGGACAGATCATTAAAGTAGACAGAAGTAATTTGATTCTTCTGGATTTTAAAAAGAAATATAATAAGGGCGCGTGGATATGGGCTCCCTATATGGATGCGCTTGAAGAGGCCAGAATAATCAGGGTTATGTATGGAGGCGCTTTTTTTCAGGTTGAATTTAGCGGAAGAAATAAAATATCTGGTCATAACCCACGATATCTAAGGCTTACTCAGATTACATCACCTCTTGGGTAATATGCTGAAATTTATTGATAAATATCTCTTAAGTGTGTTTTTTTTTCTACAGGTTCCCGTTGTATCCGGACTGATATTTTTTTATAATTTAAAACACCCGGTTTACTTACAGATCCTTGTGCTTTTGGTTTTTATGGGAATAGTTTCCCTTGTGAAATACGATTTTGGAATTCCAACAGGTTTTCGTAGATTTTTTGGAGTTGCAGGATATTTTCTTATTATATCGATCTTAAGTAATGCTTCAATATCAGGAGTTTCAGGATTAAAGGGGAATTATTTTCATCCTCTGGAATTCGGGGCACTTGGTTTCCTGATTATCCGTTCCTTTTTCATCTCCTATCAAAAATGGACGGTATCCATTGTGTTTACTGTTTTATCTGGTGTGTCTCTCGGTATTTTGGATGAAATTCATCAATATTTTGTTCCGGGACGGACCGCAGATTCGTTTGATGTGTTTCTTGATTTTACTGGTATTACTGCAGGAATACTGGTTTTTTTATTCTGGAGATTTTTACTGGTTTCATTAAATTCTGTCTCTGACCAGAACCTGTCTGTCTGAATGTCTGTACTTATCCTTAAAAAATAATACCAGAAACTGTTTGACATAAGGATTATTTTAATTATCATCTGTAGACAGGAAATAAAAATAAAAGAATTGGGAAAATGTCAAAAAATATCGTCTCGGTAGAACCAGAAAAAGTTTCAAACACTGAAAAAATGAAAGAAGTTCTCAGTGAAGGCGTTCATTTTGTCAGGATAGAAATGAGTAATCTACAGAATATTGTTTCCTTCATCGAATTAATGCATATTTCAGGAATTGTGGTGCTGGATAGTGATAACAACGTAGTATCTCTGGCATCAGTGAAATCTCGGAAATAAATATACCTGAAAGTCTCCGGTTAAGTGTAAAACGAAAAATCAAAACTGAAGAAAAGCGGGAATTACACTTGTACATGGTTGTCTACGTTTGTTTCAGAATTTTTCAGTTGAATATTCAGAGTTATGATATAAAACATCCAGTGATGAAACGGTACTTATTATTTTCTTTACTTGTTTGTTTTCAGACAGTTTTTACTGTGGGGTGTACTACCCCTGAAGGTAGCGGGGTTGTTGAGGGAGAATTCTTTATTCTTGGATGTGAAGAATCTGACAACTATGGATCTGTAACAAATAAGGCTTACTTTGATATGATGGCAAACTTTTTTGTAGGTGAGCCGGTTCTTGATGAAAGTGCAGTTCCGAGAAATCATCGTTTTGATATCAGGATGCAGAGGGGTTCTAATACTTTAGCTGATACTGATGTTTTGTATATTCAGATTACCAGGGCAGCTCTGGCAGCAAGGCTTTTTTCACAGGGTTTGCCTCTTCCGGTGGGCCCTGATGAGAATGTCAGCGCCACATTGGGCTTATACCTCACTTGTCCATCTTTTTACGATGGCCCGGATGCTTATTATGAAGGGGATGCTTGTCCTGTACTCACCATAGAAGAGCAAAATGAACTATGCAGTGGTGTTGATTACGGCACCCTTGAAAACAGTTTCAGGGTTCCTCAGGCTCCCTTTTCAAAGGGGCAGAGTTGCATAATTTTGTGTCAGTTTGGTTCTGCTGTCAGGGGCCAGGAAATTCCGGATGATTTTAAGATTGATTTTGGAGACACAGTGAGTGGTATCTATTTTTTCACTCTTGGTAATCGCAGAGCCCTGTATACCGCTAATGAAATATGTGGTGACGGTTTGGACAATGATGGCGATGGTACGGTGGATGAAGATATTTGCGATGAGGTCACCGCCGGTGGTTTTGTACAGGGAAATTTTGAGATTAAGGTTATTCGCGCTAAAGCTATCCAGTCCTTCCCATAATAAGACAGAGGAAAATTTTGAAAGTAGATCTTTTTGATTTTGAGCTTCCCGCTAAATTGATAGCCCAGTATCCGGTTACTCCAAGGAGTTCTTCCCGGCTTATGTCAATAGGTAAAAATGGAGAACTTAATCACGGAGTTTTCACAGATATAAAGCAGCTGCTTCCCAGAGATTCAATTCTTGTCTTTAATGATACCAGAGTTATTCCCGCGAGGCTTTTTACCAGAAAAAAAACCGGAGGGAGTGTTGAACTTCTTCTTACAAAAGGTAATGGAAATATCTGGAAAAGTATTTTTAAGGCATCCAGAAGGCCAAAAAAGGGAGAGGAACTGAATGTCATAAACAATGAAGGTGGTTTAAGCTCCCCAATTACTGTTTTAGAAAGTGGCACTGCCAGGGAAATCACTTTGAAATTTCCCTGTGAGGGTGAGATCTGGGATTTTCTGGAGGAATGGGGACATATTCCACTGCCACCCTACATTGAAAGACCCGATGCTGATACCGATAGAAGTACATATCAGACTGTTTATGCACGGAAAGCGGGAGCTGTAGCTGCGCCCACAGCAGGATTGCATTTTACACCTGAACTTATAAGTGAGCTTGAAAATAATGGTATTACAATTGCTTATATAACACTCCATGTTGGTATTGGTACTTTTGCACCAGTGAAGGTTTCGGACACAGATGATCATGAAATGCACACAGAATTTTTCAATATTCCTTCAGGTGTTGCAGATTTAATAAACAATGCCCATCCTAAACAAAAAATTATAGCAGTGGGAACCACATCTCTGAGGGCTCTTGAAGGTGCTGCATCAGGTAAAAGAAAACTGAACGCAGGGTCCGGAGATACAGATATTTTTATCACGCCTCCTTATGATTTTAAGATTGTTGACGGGCTGCTTACAAATTTCCATCTTCCCAAAAGTACATTGTTAATGCTTGTGAGTGCCCTCAGAACAAGGGAAATAATTATGGAATCATATAAAAAAGCAATTAAGATGAAATATAGATTTTTCAGTTACGGCGATGCAATGCTGCTTTTGTAAATTTTTTTTTGAAAGAGAATTAATAAGTGAATAAAAAATTTATTTTTAAAATACAGAATCAATGTGGTAGGGCGCGCAGTGGGGTGATTGAAACAACCAGAGGAACAATCAGAACACCAATTTTTATGCCCGTTGGAACCTATGGAAGTGTAAAATCAGTTCATCCATCTTCATTGAAAAAACTTGATGCGGAAATAATACTTGGAAATACATTCCATTTACATGAAAGACCAGGTGAGGACTTTATTGAGGAGTTTGATTCACTTCATGGTTTTATGAGATGGGAGAAGCCAATCCTTACTGACAGTGGTGGTTTTCAGGTTTTCTCTCTTGCAAGACTTGCTGACATTAATGATGATGGAGTTTCCTTTAAGAGTCCTGTTGATGGTTCAAACAGGTTTTTTAATCCTGAAGTGGCAATGGGAATTCAGAAAAAGCTTGGCTCTGATATAGCCATGGCTTTTGATCAGTGTCCCCCTGGAGATGCTGACAGAAAAACAATTGAAAGTGCGATGCGTCGCACTACAGCATGGGCAGCAAGGTGTTCAACGTATGAGATGAAACCATGGCAGGCGAAATTTGGAATTTTTCAGGGTGGAATTTATGAGGACCTGAGAAAATCACATATGGAAGAAATCGCAGCACTGGATTTTGACGGTCTGGCGATAGGTGGTTTGAGTGTTGGTGAGCCGATTCCTGATATGTATAGAATTCTTGAGTCAGTAGTTCATCTTATGCCTCATCAGAAACCACGATATCTGATGGGGGTTGGCACTCCGATAGATATCGTTACCGGAGTATTAAACGGTGTTGATATGTTTGACTGTGTAATGCCAAGCCGTAATGCAAGAAATGGTCAACTTTTTACGGATGATGGTGTCATTGTCATTTCAAACTCAAGGCACCGTAATTCACATGAACCGATAAGTCACGAATGCACCTGTGAAACATGTTCGGGAGGTTTTTCAAGGGGATATCTTGCTCATCTTTTCAGAACCAAGGAGCTTTTATATCACTCTCTGGCAACTGTACATAATCTTCACTACTATCTCTCAATTGTGAGAAGAGCAAGAGAGGCAATAGTCAATGGCACCTATGAGCAGTTTGCGACTTCTTTTATTGCAAGATACGAAAACGCTGACAGGAGTATTAACTGATGGGGCCAGGAAAGAAATACTATTATTATCTTGATCTTTTTGAGTCATTTTTGAGTCAGGAGGCCCCCTCATTGTTTTTTCCTGAATCTCTCAGAGTCAGTTGTATGTACAGCGCTGGTAATGGAGGTAAAAGAATACGCCCTGTTTTGCTTTTAAGCACCCTTGATGGGTTGAATTACCGGATTGATAATGATGCTCTGAAGTCAGCTATGGCTATAGAATTTGTTCATACCTACAGTCTTATTCATGACGATCTCCCTTCAATGGATAATGATGATCTGAGAAGAGGTAAACCTTCTCTACATAAATATGCTGGTGAGGATATGGCAATATTAGCTGGCGATGCTCTTCTTACTGCTGCATTTTCTGTTTTATCATCCATTCAGGGTGATATGGCAATAAAACTTGTAAGGGAGCTTTCCTCAGCATCTCTGGGTATGGTAAGCGGACAGGTTATGGATACATGTCAGCCACGTCATAAAGACATAAAGGAAATTAATTTTTACAAAACATCTCTGATGTTGGAATTACCTTTTAAAATGGCAATGATTCTAAGTGGAATGAAGGAAAATTCACATATTGTCAGCACGGGTAAATATATGGGTGAAATGTTTCAGGTTGTTGATGATTTACTTGATGTTACAGGAAATCTTGTTGAACTTGGAAAAACCCCTGGTAAGGATAGACTGTCAGATAAAAGAACTATCGTTGATGAACTTGGGATTGAAGGAACCAGAAATTTTATTGAGGAACTCAGAAAGCAGACGATTGAGTCCATAGAATCGACTCCACTTACCAATAAGGACTTTTTTAAAGAGCTAACTGATTTTATGGCCACAAGAAGCGCCTGATATTTTACAAAGAGAAGGTAAAAAGCTTCATCCTTATTTTCAGGATAACTTTTTGTTGGAGTTTAAATTGGCCATCCCTCATCAATCAGCAGCAAAATAGCATTAATCATTTTCCGGATTTCATCTTCAAGTCTGAGTAATTTTTGTTTTAATTCATTTACGTTCTGGTCAGATGCTGATTTTTCTATGCTGAAAGCCAGACTGGTTGCCTCTGTTGCATCAAAATTTGATATGGAGCCTTTCAGTGTATGTGCGTTTTTTCTGACGGAGTTGAAATCTCCAACCGAAAGTGCAGTTCGAATAGCATTTATATAATCCGGATAATCTTCAGAAAACATATTAATCAGTTCTGAAAGAAGCTCGAAATCATCTCCATATCTTTCTTTTAAATTCGCGAGGTTGAGTAATTCACCTATATGCATTTTATTTTCCTTTTTCGGAGTATTTCCAGAATTCAGCGAAGATATTAGTGTATTATAAAAATCTTTAACTTTTAAGGGTTTAGGAATATAAATATTCATTCCAGCTTCAAGGCATTTTTCCCTGTCACCGGGCATTGCCCCCGCTGTGAGACCTATGATTACAGGCTCTCCATAGTTGTGTGTATTCTGATATTTTCTTATATGACGTGTTGCACTCAATCCGTCCATTGTAGGCATTTCCACGTCCATCAGAATTATGTCATAAAATTTATCTTCAACCTTCTCAACCGCCTCAATTCCATTTGATGCGATATCAACTTTGCACCCTACTTTTTCCAGAAGAACAGTTGCCAGTTTCTGATTGACAACGTTATCTTCACAAACAAGGGCGTTGCATCCGGAAATAAAAGCAGGAAGCTTTTCCAGAGCATTTTGAGTAAAAGTTTTTGACGTGCCTGCTTTTTTAATAATTCTCATGAAATGCGAAAAAATTACTGGGGCAGTGAGAAAATTAGAGTAACCAAGACTCTGGTAAACCTGACGTATTTCTGAGTTGCCTGCTCTGATAACAAACAAAATGGAATTTTTACTGTATCTGTTCAGATTTCCAAGAAACTGAGAAAAAATATAATCAGTCGAACTGTCAATTTCAGTATCAATAACTACAAATTCTGGAGAGTTCTGCTCGGAAAAATTTTCCATCAGAGATACAGCTTCAACAGGATTATCCGTTGAAATAGTGTGTATCTTCATGGTTTTAAGAAATTCATTCAATCCATCGGACAGAGTTTTGTTTTTACTGAGGATCATAGCTGATTTGATAAGTGTCTGTTCTGAGTCATAACCAGATGATTGTTTCTCAGAGGGCAGTTTTACCGGAATTTTAATTGTAAATGTTGTTCCGGAATTCTTTTCACTTTCAACTGAGATTGATCCCCCCAGTAATTCACACAGCTGTTTTGCAATACTCAGACCCAATCCGCTTCCAGTCATATTAGTGTTTCTGGAACTGGAAAGTCTTTCGTATGGAATCCAGATTTTTTCAAGGTCCTGAGGGGAAAGGCCATCTCCGTGATCGGTTATATTTATAACCAGAATATCCTGATCGTTGAAATGTTCAGTATCTACAAGCACCTTAACTGGACCACTTTTACTGTATTTCACTGCATTTATAGAAATATTGGAAATAATCTGGGCGAGTCTGGTGGGATCACTGATTATTCGTCTGGAAACAGTGGATGAAATTATATGGTCAATATTGATGGATTTTCTTGAAGATTCTACAGAAAGTGTGGAAAGTGTTTCTGTTATTACCTGTCTTGGATCGAATTCTACCTGAACCAGATTTTCTTTACCTGCCTCTATTCTGCTGACATCCAGAATATCATTTATAATGTTCATAAGTGATTTCGCACTGGAAAGAATCATTCCCAGATAATCTTTTTTATCGTCAGATGTTTCGTTTTCTAAAAGAAGTTCACTCAGACCAATTATTCCATTCATCGGTGTTCTGATTTCATGGCTCAAACTTGCCAGAAATTTTGATTTTTTATCACTGGCTTCCTGAGCTTTATTCTTTGCCCGCTCAAGTTCATTTTCTCTTTCTTTTTGTTCTGTGATATCTCTGGCTATGCCTATAAGTCCAAGGACCTCTCCACTACTGTCTTTAAGCTCTGTTGTTGTCATTAAACATGGAAATGCTGTTCCATCCTTTTTTATATGGCCAACTTCCCCTGTCCATGATCCAAATTCTTTTACTTTTAAGTTAAATGGAATTACTTCCTCATTCATCTGCTTTTCTGAATGAAAATCACCTATGTTGGCATTCAGTGTTTCTGAAGTTTCCCAGTTATGGATCTTCGCCCATGAGAGATTGGAAAAAATGATCTGACCATTTTTGTCAACTACAGCTACACCGTCCAGAGATTGAGTGATACCCTGTCCCAGCATATTCAGTTTTTCAGTTAGCTGTTTTTCCTCAGTTACATCCTTTACTATACTGAGTATTCTGTCAGGTTTGATGCGTACAAATCTGACTACAAAATACTCTTTTTTACCTGGAACAGGTTCAAGAGAATATTCAGTTTTTTGTACCTTCCCGGTGATGTTTGCACTCTCTCTCGCCTGATCCAGACGCTTCAACGTTTCCCTGTCAAATCCAAGATCCTTGTATGAACTTCCAATAATTTTTTCTCTTGGAAGGGCAAGTGGAATTGTTGTAAATAAGTTAAAATCCAGAAAAATCCCTTTTTCATCAGTAACAAAGAGCAGATCTGGAATCACTCTGAGTACACCAGCAAGTGTAGGTTCCAACTCACTGAAATAACTTTCTTTCATTTAATTTCTCCACTCAGGTTTTAAATTTACCCGAATTGCCTGAATTATTAAAATCAGCAGTACCAATACGATAGACAAAGCAACATGTCACTACTTTTTGTCATCGAAAACCATTTCCAAAAATTTTCTGATGCTTCGGTTTTATTTGATTAAAAATGTAAAGCAAGGGAAATTTATCTTTTTTTATGCAAGTTTAAATGAAAAACATTATAAATTTTGTGCAGATATTTATGAGTTTCAAACATACAATTTGACATTGTTTTTTCAGCCGATAGAGTATTGACGTGATGCATCAATAATTAATATTTGTGCTTTGGGCACTGAACTTTAGGAGGAAAAAATGCTTAACTGGTTGTCCGGGAATTTAAAAGATACGGTTATTAAAATAATTCAGGATATGGATGAAATGGCGGGAACCGTCATGACAACTCTGAAGGATAGAATTATCACTGCTATTCGTGATATCCGTAATATAGCTGATGAAATGAGTATTGCAACTTCCAGTGTTGCTCAGTCTTCAATCAAGATGGTTAATGATATTGGCGGAGATACGATAAACACTGCAACCAATCTTGTAAATGGAACAATAACCAGTTTAAACGGTACAATCAGCAGTGCTCAGACTATGACTCAGGGGACTATTAAAGCTCTTGGTGCAACAGTAAGGGGAGTTATTACTGGACTAGAAGAAGTCAGAGCGGATTTAGACAAAGCAATCAACAATATCATCATTGGTGTTGTTAAATCCACAGCATCAATTGGTGGAGATGTTGCACTGACTGTTAATGAGACTATCCGAAACATAGTGGCGGGACTTACTGGAACCAGTGTGGAAATAACTCAATCGCTGGAAAATGCTATTTCAACTGCCATAAAAGCTGCAAGTGACAGCGGTGAGGATGTTGGTAAGGTTGCAGTTGGTGCTGTGCAGGGAGCTTTGGGAGCTGTGGAGGAAATGGGTGGAAGTGTTTCCCGTACTCTTACTGCAACGGTTAATATGGCTCTGGAAACTGCTGCATCCATAAGTGGAGAAAGTGTATCAAAAGTAAGAGATGCATTAATCAGCAGCATCGAAGGTGCCAGAGAGGTAATTGAGCAGAAAGACAGAAGGGAGTAAAGGTTTAATAATGACTTCACAAAAAGTAATTGATTATCTGTCATCAAATCAGGATAAGCATCTTGATGATCTTGTGGAATTTTTAAAAATTCCATCAATCAGTGCAATCGCTTCACATCATGATGATATAGAAAAAGCTGCATTGTTTCTTGAAAGTGAGCTCAGTTCTTTGAACCTGAAGACTGAAATCATCAGAACTGAAGGAAATCCCCTTGTTTATGCAGAAACTGAGCAACTTGAAAACAGGAAAACACTACTTTTTTATGGCCATTATGATGTTCAACCCACGGATCCTCTGGAACTGTGGAATAGTGAGCCATTTAATCCTCTGATAAAGGATGGAATTATTTATGCTCGTGGGTCAAGTGATGATAAAGGGCAGCTGTATAGTCACCTGAAAGCTGTGGAAGCCTATGTTAAAACAGGTACTCCAATTCCTGTTAATATCAAAATGATTTTTGAAGGTGAGGAAGAGTGTGGAGGCCACACAATATACGAATATACTGAAAACAATCCTGATAAACTGAAATGTGATGCAGTCATAGTCAGCGATACAAGTCTGTATAATGAAGATACACCTGCAATATGTTACAGTCTGAAAGGTCTTGCTTTTATGGAAATCCGCGTAAAAGGACCTTCCCAGGATTTGCATAGTGGAAGCTATGGCGGAACAGTTCAGAACCCGGGCAATGCCATATGTGAGATAGTGGCAAATCTTAAGGATACAAACAGCAGAGTTCTTATTCCAGGGTTTTATGATGATGTGATTGAACTTGAGGAGGATGAAAGGGCTTCATTTAAATCCCTTAATTACACCGAAGATACACTCAGGGCGGATACCGGATCCCCAGGACCTTTTGGGGAAAAAGGGTATACCACACTGGAAAGAATGTGGGCCAGACCAACCTGCGATGTAAACGGTATTTTCAGTGGTTATACAGGGGAGGGGGCAAAGACTATTATTCCTTCCACTGCTACAGCAAAAGTGAGCATGAGGCTGGTTCCTAATCAGGATCCGGATAAAATAGCTTCATCATTTATAAGTTACGTAAAAAGTATCTGCCCTCCAGGTCTGGATATTGAGGTTGAAAATCTTCATAATGCTCAGAGTGTTATGGTGCCACGCAACGGTGCCATGATGAAAGCCGGGGCTAATGCGATGGAGGCAGGTTTCGGAAAGTATCCGGTATTCATCCGTGAAGGGGGAAGTATTCCAATTGTGGGGACGTTCCAGAGTTCTTTGAAAGCTCCTGTTCTTTTACTTGGTTATGGATTACCCAATGACAATATTCACAGTCCAAATGAAAAGTATCACCTTGATAATTATTACAAAGGTATTCTTACAACAGCCCATCTTTTATCATTTGCATCCACAGTTGAATAGACAAGCCTCAGCATCCTGAGTTATAATTTCCAATTATGGATGTTCTGACTTTTTCCCTTATAAGTAAGTTTTTTAAGAATCGTACAGTCTGGGTTGCTCTGGTAGTTAATATCGTGGTTGCTCTACTTAATACGAGAGTTCCTCTTTTTAATCTGATGGATTACGAAAGTTCGTTTGTTCTGGCAATTATCCACAGCATCACAGGTCTTCTGGTTTCCGGAACTGTTATTCACCGTATTACACGTGAATCTGAAGGAAAGGAAGGAATGCTGCTACCACTGATGATTCTTTCAGGTTTATTCACAGTTCCAGCATTTCTGATAATGCTTTTTAGTTCTATTATTTCTTCTCAGTGTGCGATTTGCAGTGGTTTACAGTTTTTTTTCATGTATGTGGTCTTAAGCACCATGTTTTCCTTTATACTGGGATATTCCATTTCTCTTATTTTCAAAAAAACACGTTATGTACTGCTTTCAATTGCTGCAATTTTCTTTGCTTTTATAGGGATGGATATTTTTCGTTTTTTCACTCAGCCCCCAATATTTTTTTACGGTCAGTTTTATGGGTTTTTTAGTGGCGCATTTTATGATCAACTCATTGAAATTAAATCTCCATTTTATTATTCAAGAATCTCCGATTTGTTTCTGGCTTCTGCTGTATTTCACGGGGTGATATTTTTTAAGAAACTGTATTTTAAAACCAACAGAAATGTCATTTTAGTGGTTTTTCTTGCCAGCCTTGTGGTTTTTTCAGGGAGTTCAATTTTATCCCATAAACTTGGATACAGATATACAAGGGATTGTATTGAAGAAATTCTGGGGGGTAAGAAAAAGAAAAATTCCCTGACTGTGGTTTATTCAACTGATATCCCCGAATGGAAAATTGAATTCCTGTATAGACAGGCTGTATATGATTACGAAACCCTGCACAACTGGTTCAGACTAAGAAATAAAACTCCTCTGAAAGTTTTTATTTTTAAAAACAGAGATCAGAAAAGAAAATTATTTGGAGCTAGAAATGTTGAGGTGGCCAAACCCCATTTGAAAGAAATTTATATTACTGCGGACAGTATACCTCATCGAAGCATGAGGCATGAAATGGCTCACGTTCTGGCTGGATACTACACTGACTCATTCTTTAAGGTAGCGACAAAACCCCTAAAATATATGCCATTTGTGGCAATTCCAGATATTCCTATGATTGAGGGAATTGCAGTGGCAGCAGCTTTTGATGAAACAGAAATTAACCCATGGGAAAAGCTTAAGATATTAAAGATACTGGGTTTAAATGCAAATATATCAAGAGTATTTACAGGCAATTTTTATGCATTGCCTTCTCAGATCGCTTACACTGTGGCTGGATCCTTTATACGGTTTCTATATACAAAATTTGGTCCAAAAGCGGTATTCAGATGGCATGCCGGTGACAACTTCAAAGCTATCTTCAAAATGGAACTGGAGGATGCAGAAAAACTGTTTAATGAATTTCTGGATAAAATCGAAGTGGATCCACAAACTGTTGTTGATTTCAGAAAAGCAATGTCAGCAAGAAGTGTTCATCAGATAAGGTGTGTCCATCAGGTCGCCAGAGAAATGGAAAAGGCTTCGGTTTGTGCTGCAAATGGCAACGCCAGAAGTGCTTTGAATCACATTGCCTCAGCTATGGTTTATGATCCTGAAAATTCTGATATACATATTTCTTTTATTAAAACAGCTCAGGATCTTAATTATACTTTTCTGGTGAATTCAATGTTGAGAAATGCTCGGTTACAGTCTTCCTCCATGTCTTCCCTGGGAAGAAGAGAGTATCTTACCTCATTAAGGATACTGGAGATTCAATCCTATCTGAAGGATGGTTTATACGAAAAAGCCCGTGAAATATCAGGAAAAACTGATGAATCGGATATACCCTTAAATTTAAAGCGTCAGATAATTATGCTTAAGTCCTTACTCAGCCTTAATAATTTAGAAATTATAAAGCTCAGTAATTATTTATTTGATGTATCACCTGATAAAAAAGAAACGATGCCTCTTATTTTAAAATATGATGGCAAGTGGCCTCTGTTTCACTATATGACAGGTAGCATGATGCTCTATCAGGATAAATTTGAGTATGCAGCTGGTGCTTTTGCTCTGGTCGATATCTCCAAGCTACCAGACGAAAGTTTTAAAACAGAATATCGGGTGAGGTATTTAAAGTCTCTGTATCTTGCTGGTAATATAAAAAAATTTGTTAGTGAATTTAATTCTGAAAGTGATGGAAAAGTCAAAAGACGTCTTCTGAAGATGAAGAAAATTGCTGAATTTAATATGGATTTAAAAGAAAATTAAATGATACATAAAGAGTATTCAGGTTCCATATGTTATTTTATTTAAATTCATCAGTTTTCACCGCGCACTATGGGTTGCTAATTTTTTTACGGTGTATTACATGTTTATGGCAGTAACCGCAGGAGGTTTTTCATGTGCGGATTTGTCGGTCTTATAGGAGTTCAGAATGCATCCCACGAAGTATATACTGCGTTACAGAGTATACAGCACAGAGGTCAGGACAGTGCCGGTATTGCAACCAAAAAAGGTAATCATTTCCGAATAAGTAAGGACCTGGGACTTGTTCATCAGGTATTTTCTCAATCCGAGTTACAGAGACTTGAAGGTACATGTGCCGTTGGGCATGTCAGATATCCTACAGCTGGAACTGGAAGCAGAGAGGATACTCAGCCGTTTTATAGCCGTAGACCAGGAATTATTATTGCTCACAATGGAAATATTATAAATTTTGAAGAGATAAAAAAATATCTGCTGGAAAGATCTATTTATTTATCCTCAAGATGTGATGTAGAGCCTGTGCTACATGTACTTGCAAGTGCTGTTACCGTTGAAACAAAATCAAATTACAACATTGATGATGTAATTAAGGCACTCAGAATAACATATGATATAGTGAAAGGTGCATTTTCAATAGTTGGAATTATGAATATTGACGGTGTCGATACAATGTTTCTTGGTAGAGACCCCTCAGCAATTCGTCCTGCATGTTACGGGAGAAAGGGTGACTCCTGGATTGCAGCCAGTGAAAGTGTCTGTCTTGATGTTCTGGATTTCCATCTTGAAGGGTATGTTGAACCAGGTGAGGTGATATTTTTCACTCCGGGAAGAGAGCCGGTTCATGTGAGCATTAAAAAGAAAAGTGCCCGCCACTGTGTTTTTGAACATATTTATTTTGCCAGACCTGATTCCCATATGGATAATCTCAGCGTATATCATACAAGACTTGATCTCGGAAAAGCACTGGCAAAGCAGTGGCTTCAGAAACACTCCAGTGAGGAGATTGATGTCGTGATTCCTGTTCCTGATACATCCAGGCCAAGTGCTATAGCTTTTAGTGAAACCGTTGGCGTGGTTCACAGGGAAGGGTTCATAAAAAACAGGTACAGTCCGAGAACTTTTATTATGCCTGATCAGGATTCAAGAATGAAAGCCCTGAAACTGAAATTAAATCCAATAGATACAGAAATTACTGGCAAAAATGTGATGCTTATTGACGATAGTATTGTCCGGGGAAATACTCTGAAAAGAATAACCCAGGTGCTCAGAACAAAAAATCCTGCCAGTGTGCACCTTGGTATTTACTCTCCTCCGGTGGTGAACCCATGCTATTACGGAATTGACATGTCTTTAAAAAAAGAACTGATTGCATGCAACTTTTTGGAAAATCTGGGGATAATATCACAGTGGCCTGAAAAAGGTGATTTGGAAAAACTTGAAAACGCCCTAGCTGAATTTCTTGGAGTTGATTCACTGACATTTCTATCGAGAGATGCATTATTTGAAATATTCAGTGAAAATCACTGTATGGCATGTTTTGATGGTAATTACCCCGTGGAGATTACAGATGATTATCTGAAAATAATTGAACAGGACAGGAACGCTGTCAGATGCCGTGTCCCTGATAATTTTTAGACTTATTGATTAGAATATGAGGTTTTTATGGTAAAAAAATTATTTGTCACTGTATTTTTAATAACCTTATTTCCTTTTTTCTCAATGTGTGATGATTCATCTTCAGGAAAATGCGGAAACGGTGAGCAGGACGAAGGTGAGGAATGTGATCCTCTTATTCCTATGTATACAGGTATCTGTACCGATGACTGTAAACTGCTGGAATACTGCGGAAATGGTATTCTCGAAGGAAATGAAGAATGTGATGACGGTAATGTTGGAAGCAACGACGGATGTAACTCAATATGTCTCGTTGAAACAGGGTGTGGAAATGGTGTGATTGATTTCACCTTTGGAGAAAACGGAGGTCTTTTGATTGAGGAATGTGATGACGATAATATTGTTTCCGGAGATGGCTGCTCTTCTGAATGCAAAGTTGAACAGGCGATATCATGCGGTAATGGAATTTTAGAATTTCCGGAAGACTGTGATGACGGTAATTCTGAATCTGGAGATGGCTGTTCTTCTGAATGTAAAGTGGAATCTGGATGTGGTGACGGCATTATTGATGCTCCACTGGAGCTTTGTGATGATGGGAACAGAATCAAGGGCGATGGCTGTGATGAAAACTGCAGAGTTGAATTCGTCTGTGGCGATCTGGAATGTGACACAGAAAATGGTGAATCCTGTGAAGTCTGTCAGAAAGACTGCTGTCCCAATTGCGGTGATGGTTTTCTGGATGATGATGAGGAGTGTGATGACGGGAACAACGATCGTTTTGACGGATGTGGAAGTGGTTGTCATGATGAGGATGGCGTAAGCATTTGTGGAAATGGAATCTGGGAAACCGGGGAAGACTGTGATGATTCTAACACTGAGGATGGAGATGGCTGCAGTTCATCATGTGAAAGAGAATATGAACTTAACGATCAGAACTGCGAAAGCGATAAAGGGGAAAATTGTCAGAATTCTCCATTTGACTGCTGCCCGGGGTGTGGCAATGGGGTTATCGATTTTGGTGAAGAATGTGATGGCAGTGTGCTTAATGGGAACACCTGTGAAAACAACTGTTATGATGGTGGTGTAATTTCATGTACAAGTTATTGCACACTGAACTTCGCTGCATGCACTGGCTCTGGTCCTTTATGTGGTAATTCTGTAGCTGAGTGCAGTGAGCAGTGTGATACGGGAGACTTTAAGGGTAAAACCTGCGAGACATTTGGGTTTGAATCAGGCTCCCTTGGTTGTTCGGAGGACTGCACTGTTGATATTTCCGGATGCAGTGGTTTTATGTTTTATCTGTATAGTATATTTGTTGAAGACTCGACCCCCGATGGCTGGGATATAAACGGAGACTTTCAAATCGGAACTCCTTCCTCCGGTCCTGCTGAATGTTATTCTCCACCTTACTGTGCAGGGACAAACCTGAGCGGTTATTACTCAAGCAGTACTTCTTATTCCGGAACGAATGTGATTCTTCCTGAGATCGATTTGACAGGAGCTGTAGCACCATATCTTTCTTTTTACAGCTGGATATATGCAGAATCAGGTTTTGATGGTGGAAAAGTGCAGATAAGTCTTGATGGTGGAGTTTCCTTTGATGATGTTGACTCTTCAGCTTTGTCTGTTCCCTATGATGATACCGAAGGCTGGACGGGGACCAAAACCACGTGGGAGCTCTATACCGTTGATCTTTCAGATTATATTGGCTCTTCCATTGTGATACGTTTTGGTTTCATGTCAGACTCATATACCGAATATTCCGGATGGTATATTGATGATATAACCGTATCAGAGATGTAGAGAAATACTATGGAGTATGAACTTATCACCTCCGGCGGTTCCTTTGATGGGAACAGTCCCTATGATAATCTCGATGAGGAGCAGTTACTTGCGGTTAAATCTGAGCCAGGTCCATTACTTGTTATTGCAGGTGCAGGGACAGGAAAAACCAGAACCCTTGTGAGCAGAGTGGGGCATTTGCTTCTTTCCGGCGTTCCCCCTGAGAGAATAATGTTATGCACATTCACCATAAAAGCTGCAAATGAAATGGTTGATCGCCTTTCTATGATGGCAGGCCAAAGTGTTGAACAGTTGTGGGCTGGTACATTTCACCATATAGGCAATAGAATCCTTCGGATCTTTGGTGAAAAAATCGGTATAGGTAAGGATTTTACTGTACTTGACAGCGAAGACAGTTCTGAATTTCTTCATGGTGTAATGCATGATCTTGGTGCTGCCTCCCCTCTTACTGCTCAGAAACTTGGTAATCTGTTCAGTTATGCTGTATCCACACAATCCAGTATGGAAGAGGTGATAGATATCAGAGAACCTGACTTTAGGGAACTTAAACCTAAAATTGTTGAAATATTCGAAGTATATACTGAAAGAAAAATACTGCAACAGGTGGTGGATTTTGATGATCTTCTATTGCTCTGGAAAGTCGGATTAACAAGAGACCCATTGATAAGAGATGAAATAACAGGGCTTTTCGATCATATTCTTGTGGACGAATATCAGGATACCAATAAGCTTCAGGGGGATATTATTACTGCTATGGCGGCTAAACACCGTAACATCACAGTAGTTGGTGATGACGCTCAGGCAATATATAGTTTTAGAGGAGCCACCCCACATAACATATGGAGTTTTCTGGAAAATTTTCCTGAGGGTAGAGTTTATAAACTGGAGAATAATTACCGAAGCACTTCTACGATTCTCCAACTGGCAAACGAAGTTATACTGAAAGCTGTATCTCCATACCCTAAAAGACTCAGAAGCAATAGTGAAGCCGGGTCGCCACCAGTTTTTATTCAGGTTAGAGATGAATATCAGCAGTCACAATTCATATGTCAACGTCTTTGGGAATTACATATGGAAGAAGGAATTCCGCTTTCTGAGATAGCTATATTGTACAGAACCCACAAGCAGGCTGTTGAAATAGAAATGGAATTGACTCGAAGAAAAATTCCTTTTGTTATTAATGGGGGATTACGACTTTTTGAACAGGCGCACTTTAAGGATATTATTTCCTATCTGAGAATTCTCCATAATCCCCTTGATGAGATAGCTCTGATGAGGTTTTTCAGACTGATTCCATCCCTAGGTACTTCAACTGCCCGGAAGTTGCTTGAGGTATCTTCAGAGCTGGATCCCTCCAAAATTCCGCCGGATAAGCATTTGTACAGCTTCGTTATTCCTTCTGAACCTCAGTTGTATTCAAATAAAGCTTTAAGAACAGAGGTTGAATTTCTTCAGTCACTGATTCCTGGAAAACTTAATTTAAAATCTCTAATGGAAACAATTCTTGCTCATTACACCCCGATTGGTTCCCGAAAGTTCAACAACTGGGAACATCGTCTTGAGGAATTAAATAATCTCATTGAACTGAGTTCACAGTATCCAACGTTTGATCAACTGATAACAGATCTTGGATTAAATGCAGGTGCAATTGGCGAGGTGTTATCTACCAATCCGGAGGAGCCTGAGGATAAAGTAACTTTATCAACAGTGCATCAGGCAAAGGGTCTTGAATGGAAGGTTGTATTCCTTGCCGGTGTAACTGAGGGATTATTTCCTCTGTCCTTTGCAAGTAAAAGTGCCAGTGCTCTTGATGAAGAAAGACGACTGTTTCATGTTGCTCTCACAAGAGCGTCAGAATATCTTTATATGATTCATCCTGGGTTGAATAAATCGGACAGAAGACGTCAGGTGAGAAGAGCCAGCAGGTTTATCTCAGAAATCCCACCAGCATTATATGACAGTTGGACCATTAAGCCGGTTAAGGGGAGTTGATTTCAGCGTCTTCTTCTAATGGTGCTTGGTGCAGGAAGGGTTTTCCATCCATCAATTTTCCAGGATTTTCCGTATCTCCGCAAAATAACAAAATTACGATTGGATTTGTCCAGTGGGATATTGAGCACTTCAGTGGAAGAAGTATTTTCACTGCCCACTTGCTTGGCTGCAAATTCCGCCATTTTTATTTTTTTTGTAAGTTCAGAAATTATAGTCATTTGGTAAGGAGGGGAAAGAAGTGAAAGAAAACCCTGAAAATCGTATTTTTCTATATAATCAATAAACTTGGCCAGAAGTTTAGCAGGAGTAGATATTCTCGTTTCTAAACCCGGTGCATTTTCAATCTTCCAGTTTCCTTTTTCAGTCACCATGTCTATCTCAGAACCGTCAGGGTTTTTTATTTTCAGTTTTACTTTTGCCTCAGATTTTAACTGTTTTACCTGATGCAGCATTTCTTTTCGGTTTTTCTTCCATTTTTCCAAAAACTCATTCCATGAAACTACTGCTTTAAGGTCTTTTTCCAGAAGAGAATATGCTTTTTTTGGCTTATTTTTTATGACTGCATCCTGATATTCAATAATTACACTGTCAAGTGTTCTGGTGGCATCATGGTCCTTGGTACAACCAGCGAAGAATAAGATAAATACTGTGATGAGGATATATTTCATGGGTAGTTAATATACAGCCTACAAAAGGGGATCTCAAGAAAAATGAATATTTACTTTAAGAATTAAGGGTTATCAACGGATGATAATCAGTTGCCTGTTTAAAAACAGAGAAAATGTTTCAGAGATATAAAAATGATTTTTTTTATGCAATGATGTGATAATCTCACATGCATGATTTGGTCAAAAAGTGAACCGCAACTGGTTGGTAAATATATAATAGCTGTTTTAAGGGTTTCCCCTGATGTTAATACCAATAACAGGATTCTGAATAAAATAGGTCTCAAAAAAATTGAGCCCACCAAGTGGTATTCTCAACAGTTGTTTTTAAAGTTTTTTGCTCTTCTTCTAAAAGAAAAAGGAGAAGACTATCTTTATTCACTGGGTAAGGAACTGATTTCAGAGACAAAACTTCCAGGAAATGTGACTGACTTTCAGAGTGCTGTTTCCAGTCTGGACCTTGGCTACACCATTGCTCACAGAAATCAGTCCGGTGCAATGTTTGGGCAGAAAAATTACAATGAGTACCAGCTTGAAGTCGTTGCAGCTAATCCTTATCCCTGTCCTTTTGACTGGGGAATCCTGCAGCAACTTATTACCAATTACAGCCCGGGTGCGATACTTAGCCATGATTTTTCCAAAGGCTGTAGACTTGACGGGGATCATGCCTGTCATTACACAATAACTTTTTAATTCATTATGACTGATAAATCATACAGATGGATAGGACCTTTCAGAGTTGACTCTCACCTTGGAAGTGGGGCAACAGGTGAAGTATTTCTTGCTGAGGATCCTTCACTGGGCAGGAAGGTTGCCATCAAAATTCTTAAGCACGACTATAAATATGACCACGAATTTAGAAACAGGTTTTTAAGAGAAGCAAGATCCATGGCTTCACTCACCAACCAGAATGTTGTAGCTGTTCACGCTATAGGTGATGAAGAGGGTGTTCCATACATGGTTATGGAATATATGAAGGGAAATGATCTTCTTCTATACCTAGAAGAAAAAGGGCCTTTAAGTATTCCATATGCTCTTGATATTTTTATGGATGTAATATCCGGTCTGAAAAGTGCGTCGGAACTGAAAATTATTCATCGTGATATAAAACCAGCCAATATTTTTCTGTCGGAAGATAATCATGCAAAAATAGGTGACTTTGGATTAGCCAGAGCAGAAATTGATGCAGCAATGACCGCAGATGGTGTAATAATTGGCACTCCGGATTATCTTGCCCCTGAGGTTATTGAAGGTAAAAAAAGTACACTAAAATCTGATATATACAGTCTGGGATGTAGTTTCTACCATGCTGTTACTGGAACACCTCCATTCAGAACCCCGGGTGATGATTCAACCAGTGGTCAGGTGCTTGCCAGACAGTTGAGTGATCCTCCACCACCACTGAATGTGGCTGGAACCCCCAGGAGTTTAAGGAAAATCATCCTGCAGATGATGGATAAAAACCCGGATAAAAGGCCCGGCTATGATAAGGTTGTTGAGTTTTTTAAAAAGTCACGGAAAAGTGAGACACTGACTATCAGTATTCCCAGGCTTTCAACAATTGCTGCAACTATAGTATCAAGTCCGGATGATATGGACGATTTTACAGATGAATCAGATGGAATTCATCCCCTTCTTCTTATTTCAATGGGATTTGCTATCAGCGCAGGAATTATAGCGGCAGGAATTATTTTTCTTTCTTAAGAGCTGCTTCTGGTTTGCATGGACACATTTTAACTTTTTTCTTTTTTGCCGGGGGTTCAATAATACTTGCGTTAAAGGAAATTACCAAACCATTAAGTATTTGCCACTTATCAGTTATCAGGGGGTATTTTACAGCCTTAAAACTGTACTCAATTGAAACAAATTTGCTGATCTTTACTCCAGCCTTAAATTCCAGATCCGTATTCAATAAATCTATACCGGAAAGATTTGATTGAGAGTTATTGTAAAACGGCAGCATGAAATTAGCCTTGATACCATAATTTATGATTTTTTTAATTGTGCCAGTAGCAGTTAGATTCAGTTCTGCGCCAATCTGAACGGTATCATCAATCTGCTTGATTTCAAGTGGTGCAGTTTCAGAGTTATCATCAACCACGAAACCATTTCTTCCATATATTTCCCATGCTCCACCACCCAACTGGACATATGTTTTTAAATATTTCAAGTCAGTTGGATTTAAGAAAATACCCAGACTTTGTTTTAGAACAGTTGGTGAAAGTGCGTTTGTAAGTTTTATGGTATCCTGGGGCTGATATGTTGTTAGTCCGTTAGGAAGAGGATTTCCATCACTGGCAAGTTTTTGAACGTCCAGTGGTGCACCGGATGCATTGATCATGTATCCACTAAACAGTGATGATTTCAACCCCATCTGGCCATAGGGGCCAAGCCATTTAATTCCCTTCAGGTGGTAAAGCCATGCACTGCTTAATTCAACATTATCCATTGATTTAGAAAATTTATCGGTAAGAGGTGTTTTTACGTAATTTAGCTGCCATCCTAAATCGTTCTTCCACTCATGATTTTCTTTGGACAGATAAATCAATTGTCCGGTTAGTATGTAACCAATATTCCAGGTTGAACCATCAGTTTGTCCCACAACATCTTTAGAATTAGCCCAGGATAAGTTTCCAGAGGTCTTCAGCATGGGATACCAGCCCTTTTTTCTCTTTTTGGAATTAGTTGGCTTATCCTGAAGAAAATCTGGGTTTTGAGCTTGTACAGTATTTGATATTATAAGCAAAACTATAAACAGTGAAAAAAATAGTGTTCTCATTATAAGTCCTTTATGTAAAACGGTTAAGTGTTCAATAAAAGAATTGCAGTATCGCTAATCCGTTATAAGAAAATCTGATATTTTTGTAAAGTAGTAATAAGCATTCCTGAAATTTGATGAAGTTAAGAAATCTTTTTTGGTTGAATTACCATAACAGCAATAATTGCACTATAGGCAATCCATGATAGCAGGTTAAGAAATATTCCAGGGGAATAATGTCCGGTCAGTGGTGATTTTGCAAAAATACTGAATAATATACTAGAACCAATTGATGACAGTATTATTAAAAGTGGCACGAAAAAATAATAAAGTCTGGTATTTCTTATTTTTTCTCTGCATCCTAGAAACAGTATAATTGGGAAAAACAGTATTCCCCAAATCTGAAAAACCAAAGCTAACAGACCAGTATAGGCAATTCTGCTAAAATTGATGATTTCCTTTTCAATGGCAGGGACCATGGATATATTTGCATTTTTAATTTTTTTAAATCTCTCTAGACTTCTGCGTGCTTTTTTTAATCTCAGAAAATGAGAGTAGGAACCTTTTCGGGCTTGCTTCACGGCGCAGTTTCCGATGCATGTTCTGGAGTAGGAAAATGTCATTGGCGTAACTGAAGTTGTGTACTTAATTGAAAAACCGTTGTTTTGTTCGGTTTTAACGCCGCTGAACCAGGGAACAAAAAAAAGTGAAACTCCCGTGAGACATCCAAGTACAAGAGAATAAAAGATTAATAATCTAAACTTTTTTCTTTTTACAGTATCCATAAATACATACTCACTTTTTAAGAAGAATTTTATTAAAAACTTCCAGATTACCTTTTAGCACTGAAGGTTTTAACAACTGACTGAGTGCCTGAATGTAATGCTCAGGAGTAATTCCTTCCACCAGTTTTTTCGCAGCAATTGTACCAAGAATTGCGACATTCTGCATTCTTGTATCAGGAAGATCTTCAACAAAAACTCTATGGACGTTACAATTTCGAATCTTTGCCTGTGTATTTATGACATCCTCATTAAGAGTACTTTTTCTTGAAAGCCGAACCTCCAGTGGCTGCCACTGTGTGTCATAATAAATCAACGTTCCATTATTTCTGAGATATTTATCCATACCCCTTAGAGCCTCATTAATTTCAAGTGCAATAACCAGATCCGCCATTCCCGGGGCTATGAGGGGTGAATGGATATTTTTGCCAAGTCTCAGGAAACTTTCCACAGTTCCTCCTCTTTGGGCAAGGCCGTGAGTATCAACAGCCCTAACGTCCAGACCGGCAAAATCACCACTAAGAAGCATAGTCTCACTTAAAAGGCCGATTCCCTGACCCCCAACTCCAGTAATATATATATTATGAAAATTCATACTATTTCTCCTTTTTATTTCTGGAAAAATCAATGGCATCGGATGGGCATGTTTGAATACAACTACCATCACCAATACACAGATCCTCATTGATGGTAACGTTGCCTTCATCGGTTATGAAAAATGAAGGGCAGCCAAAAGAACTTATACATGTATAGTTATGATCGCAGGAGGACTGATCCACAGTAACAGTTTTTGGAGTGAATGAAGTTTTCCTGCGCTGCTCTCTTGTAAACTTCAACATACAGGGGTGCCTTGCAATTACAACGTTAAAGCCATCCTCATCCATTGATTCTTTTACCATAGCAGTAAGTTTTGCCTGCTGATACGTGTCTACTTCACGCACTTTAATGCCATAGCTTTCAAAAACAGCTTTGGGGCTTATTTTTTGTGTTATTTCATCAAAATTGTGTCCAACTCCCGGATGATTCTGATGGCCGGTCATTGCTGTGGTACCGTTTTCCATGAGAATCAGAGTCATGTTGTGGTTGTTAAAAATATTATTGATAACGCCTGCTGCTCCGGCATGAAAGAATGTACTGTCACCCATAAAAGCCAGTACCTTTCGTTTGTCATTGAAAAGACTGAGTCCTGCTCCAATTCCGGGAGATGCACCCATACAGAGTAATACCTGACCCATGTTGTATGGCGGGAGAAAACCAAGTGTGTGGCATCCAATATCTGCAACTGTTATGTCTTCAACTCCAACTGCTTTTTTAATTGCAAAAAATGCACTTCTGTGTCCGCAACCCGGGCACATCTGGGCAGGCCGTGGAGGTGCTGAAACTGAAAGTTTTTCAGGCTCAGGTCTTTTTGCAAGCATATCAGGCCACACGGAGGAAATTATGGAGTGAACTTTTTCGGGAGTATACTCATTTTGCCAATCGTCAAACCCTGACTTCCCGATAATCCTGCATTTTATTGATGAATCAAATGCCAGTGCTTTTATATCTTTTTCGAGTATATTATCAAGTTCTTCAAGAATTTTAACTTCCTTATGGGAGGAAAGAAAATCTTTTATAGCCTGTTCAGGAATCGGGTATACCATGCCTAGTTTAAGAATATCAGGTTTGTGGTTTGCATACTGGAGAGTATCCATGAGGCTCAGGAATGTGAGACCACTTGTAATTATTCCCCTCTCTCTATTGTTATTATCCACTTTAAAAACTGATTTCTCAGAGTCAGGCTTGAGAGAATCGAGTTTTTCAAGAGCCATTCTCTTCATCGGGTGCACTCTATTGGTTATAGGAATGTAATTAGCCAGAGTTGGATCAAATCCAGGTGTGGTATCCATTGGGGGATTTGACCATTCATTAAATTCAACTCTTGATTTTGCGTGACAGACATGGGTTGTCAGTCTCAGGATTACAGGCATCTGTTTCTTTGTGGCAATGTCAGCTGCCTGAAGGTACATATCATATACTTCCTGAGGATTTGCAGGTTCCAGTACAGGTGTATATGACAGATGAGCGTAGTGCCTGTTGTCCTGTTCGTTCTGGCTTGAATTAGCTCCGGGATCATCGCCCAGAACAACAACCATACCACCTTTAAGAACCATATGACTTAACTGAACAAAGCTGTCAGCTGCGACATTCAAACCTACACTTTTGAAAAAAACACAACTGAGATGACCATTAATTGATGCTCCAAACGCCACTTCTGTGGCAACTTTTTCATTGGTGGAAAATTCAAAATAAAATGGTCGATCCTGTGGGTTCATTCCTGATATTGCATCGGCGATTTCAGGTGTTGGTGAACCAGGATATGATGTTACCACACGTGTGCCCGATTCAACCATAGCCCTGACTATCGCGGTATTACCCATTACAATTCTACTGAAGGGATCTTTTTGTAAAAGAAAATTAAAGGAAGGCATTTAAAACTCCGTAATTTCAGACATAGAAGATTTGGCCCCACGGACCAATTTTTTCACTTCTGGCATTAATATTTCTATCCATGGAACCAAGGCTTGGAATAACAAACCTCAATTCCGGTCCTGCTTCAATCCTGAATGACTTTTCAGAAGGGTAAAGATCTCCATCGAGAGTGTAAGGTTCGGGAAATTCAAGGTCGAGATTTAATGTTGTTGTCATTACTCTGTCCATCCCGGGAAATTCTCTCAGTGAACCAAACCACACATTTCCAAAAATTTTGAAAGTCTGGGGAACATTACTGTCAAGAAGAAGAGTTTCAAAGGTATCCTTTTGCCACCCGGCTCTCGGAAAACAGCGAAATCTCAAAGCCACTTCCTCTGCAAATGAACTGAAAATGGTATGGATAGATTGATTGAATATTTTCTCACTATCGTTGATCTGATAAGTCATTGGGATTGGGGCAAACAGTTTTTTTGCTTTATCTCCTTTTTTCAGTGCATCTGTTGCATAATCACCCAGTAAAGTGATCGCATGCCAATGGCTGGTTCCCCTAGAATAATGATGCTGAAGAAATCTTGCAGGAACTCCAAGACCAAACATGAAACTGTAATGTTCATTAACTCTGAGTACATTTCGTCTCATTACTCTGATAGGAATATTGTGAGTATACATGGTCTGAATCTGCAGCATGGTTGTTAATGAATTACCTGTGATGCCAAATGATTTAGGAACCATATTCTGGGTGCCTGAAGGCAGAAGCAGCAATGGTGGCAGATTATCATGACTATAACAGGATAGAAGTTTCTCAATGGTTCTGTGTGCAGTTCCGTCTCCGCCTGATATGGCAATGATATCCACGTCGACACTTTTGAAATCATTAACAGCTTTATCCACATCATCCAGTGTGTATGTGTTTATGAGATCCCCTCTTCTTCCAAGAATGAAATTCAGTCTGTTTTTAAGAGAGGGAGCCATTTTATTTAATCTGGCATTTGCATTACTTATTACACCTATTCCCGGCATAATTACCTCCATCTAATGGATTTACGGATCAGGTTTTTAAAAAAGCCATGATTCACGCAACATGGCAGTATTCATATAAATTGATTTTCTTCTGTTTGGCAACAAATATAAAAGATAACGCAACATAGCACTGTCAGGCACACTGAAAATCCTAATTTTAAACATACCTCAAAATACTCTCTAACTTCAATGAACATAACAAAATATTATCATTGACAAAAAACAAATAACAAATAATCTCTGCCGTTGACTGGACTAAAGATGGCTTGTCATCTTAAAGATTTAAACCCAATTTTTTCGAGAGGATTAAAAATGAAAAAATCTGAACTTATACAGAAGGTAGCTGAGCAACACAATCTTCCAAAAACCAAAGTTGAAAACATTGTGAACACAATATTCAATTCCATGAAGGACGCTATTCTCGCGGGAGAGAGAATCGAAATCCGCGGTTTTGGAAGTTTCACCATCCGTACATACAACGGATACACCGGCCGCAATCCTCGCACCGGTGAGCCCGTAACTGTTGAACCCAAAAAACTTCCCTATTTCAAAGTGGGAAAAGAGCTCAGAGAGCTTGTAAATACAAAAAAATAATCCTCAGTTTTCCCCTTTTTTAATGACATAATTAATGTATCCTGACTTCGGGAGGCTTTTATGATTCTTCGGAAGTTGATACTTTGTGTTTTCCCTGTATTCCTAACTTTTTATGGTTGTGATCCGTTTAATAGTGAATTTGGTTCCGTCGAGAAAGCAAGATACTATGTCTCTGATGAAATAACTGATACTGAATATCATCAGGTGTTGAGGGTTATGACATGGAATGTAAAATTTGGTGGAGGAAGGCTGGATTTTTTCTTTGATTGTCATGGGGACAGGGTTCTTATGACTTCCACAGAAGTTAAAAGTAATCTTGATGGAATTGTCTCTGCGGTCAACCGGATTGATCCGGATGTACTGCTTCTTCAGGAAATTGATGTTTTAAGTAAACGATCTGCATATATTGACCAGGTGAAATATATTCTGCAGCGTACAGCTTTAAATTATGGAGTTTATGCTAGCCAGTGGAAATCTGATTTTGTTCCAAGCGACGGAATTGGAAGAGTGGACAGTGGTAATGCGATTTTATCAAAATACCAGCTTTCCCATGGGGAAAGAATAGCGCTTCCATTCATCAGCAGTCAGGATTCAATCACACAATATTTCTATCTTAAAAGGAATATTCTCAGGGTTCTGGTTACATTGCCTGATAGAATCATTAATGTTTTCAATATTCATACAAGTGCCTACTCAGATGATGGTACCAAGAAAGATCAGTTGGATATCTTTCTGAGTCATCTCTTAGAAATTGATACTCAGGGGGAAATTTTTATTGCCGGTGGTGATTTCAACACTATTCCTCCCGGAAGTGATAATCTGTCTGATTTTCCTGATAGTGTTTGTACCAATGAGGATTTTATTGCAGATGACTACAGTGGGGAAACTGACTGGCTGGATGGTTTTTATAATCAGTTCATTCCTGCTGTATCCCTGAGTGATTACCAAGAGGATAACTCTTCATATTTCACACATACTACGGACAAGGATGGATTCTGGAACCGGAAACTCGACTATTTATGGACAAATTCTCCCGGTGGATTTAAAGACACTGTTACTCACCAGAATGAAATATCCGGTGCTGATATTAAGACTATGGATTTATCAGATCACGCCCCTATTAGTACTGTCATGGAGTTGAATCCATGAAATTGCTAAGCATAACTATTTTATCAATACTGGCCTTGCCATCAATATCCAGAGCTCAAACAACATGGAACAGTGATACTGCTCTGGTACTTGAAAAAGGAACACTGGAAACAGGGTTGTTTGAATATTCTCATTTTGGTATTGGAAAGGGAATGGAAATTGGAACACATCCCCTGATGTTTTTTGTGTCACCCCAGGTATGGATCAAAAAACAGTGGAAAAAATCTAAAAGACTGGCTTTGTCAACAAAACACGGGATTAATATACCCACGGGACTGATGAAAATACTGTCCCGTGAAGGTACGGGGGGGATTTATCCGGCGGACTCTGAAATCCCTATTATTTTTTCTCATTTTCATGAGGGAACAATATCCTTAAAACTGCCATTGAAAACTCTATTGAGCTTAACTATGGAATTCTCAAATTCACTGCAGTTTGGAAAAAGCAGTTTTCCTACAATTGATTTACCTTTGATATATACAAGAACCAGCCACTTTTATGGTAAACAGGTAAGTTTTCGAGCAGGTATGGATATTCAGGGGCAGTTGGGAAAAAATTTTCTCTGGCTTATTGATTTTAATCTGTTTTATATGCCGGGTTATTCGAATCAGAAAACCATGGAACACAAGGGTGCCTTGAGATACTCATTTTGTCATATGAAATATTTTTTTACTGCAGGATATATCTACATCCATGGTGAGTATCCTTTTGGAAATCAATCACATATTATTCCTTTTGCGGATTTTGGAATGAGATTTGATCTTTAAAGACCTTTAGCCTTAAGAGGAGGGTGTTTGAAGTAAGGGAGGGAATTGAATACCTTTTTAAGTTTTTCCTGCAGATCCTTTGTCTTGGAACCCTGGGGTACAAAAATTTTGCTGTCCCAGATTATTCTGCCTGTGCTGTTTTCCACAAGAGCAAAGGCATAAAAGAGACCTGGCGATTTATAAAGAGGTTTGAGTGGGCTGATTCCCTGATAAACTCCCAGCCACCTGTTGGAGGTGTCAGCATTTTCTGAAATTTCATTTTCAGCATATACAGGCTCCATCTGCTGCTCAGGTAAATCAACAACAATCGGTCCATTTTCAATCATGATTCTGAATGTCACACGTGTTGCAATTTTTGCGGTGTTGATCGCAACTCTGCCGGCAGTTTTTGCAACTGCTCTCAGAACAGTTCCGCTGGTTCTGGCCACACCCTTGGCTGACGCCCCGAAAAGTTTTCCCATCGCGTTAAAAATTCCCCCTCCTCCTCCGCTGTTTCCCTTTGCACTGGCTATTACGGCTACAATAACAACAGCAACAAGAACAATTGCAAGAACAATACCCAGGGTTTTTAGGAACACTTTCCCACCACTCACAGTATGTTTATATGTAGTCCATTGTGCACTGTAAAGCGTTAGATCTCCGCTATAACCAAGAGCTTTAAATACATCTGGAGCGATTCTATGGTTAAGAGGCTCATCTGTGAATTTTCCCGAAAACCCTGACATTGCGAAAAATGCTCTGGCCAGTTTTTTATCTGAAATTGCCGGATGTTCCTTACCATTAACATCAACTCCGACCCCATTCCACATTATCTGTCTAGTGACCTCATAATTTCTGCTTTCAAGAAATGATGGAAGAACTCTCATCAGTGCAAAGCCATTGCTGAGACTTTTTTCCCATATTTTTCCGCGTTTTTTAGAGTTAGCCCCGTCTGCATCCACTCTAACATCGAGGGGCAGTAAAACAATTTTGTTACCATGATTCTTAAGTGACCCTACGCGGAATGTTGCTCTGGATTTCAGATTACTTGAACATGATGCAATGATGAAAATAACAGCAGGCAGGAAAATAGTCAGTTTTTTCATGGGTTCCCTCTATTTTGTCAAATCTAAATTTCTCAAGCCAAGACCAAGAAAAATTAATGTTCCATAAATGACGTTATAGGTCATGAAAAAATTCTTTAAAAGAAATATAAAAAGAAAAATTCTGTAAATATGTAAAAAAAAGTTCATGGACTAATTATCAATATTAAAAACAAGGAAACTCTGAGACTTTTACATAATTGGCACTTATCATGCATAAAACATTTGGTGGAGGTGCATCATGTCTGGAATGTTCAGTGCTCTATCGGTTCACAAGAGGGCTTTGAATTATCATATGGAAAGGCACAATCTTCTGGCAGGGAATATTGCAAATGCTGATACACCGGGATTTGTGAGTAAGGATATTTCATTTGATCCTGATCATCAGGACGATTTCGGCAATCTGATCGCCCGTCATGAACTTGATATTACCGATGGTAATTTTGACGGTGATAAAAAGGAAACAGAGGTTTTTGATGATCCAAGTGCCGCCCCGGGAAATGACACAAATGCTGTGGATATGGATAGAGAAATGGCGAAGGTTGCTGCAAACAGTATGAAATTTGAAGCGGTAGCTACAATGGTTACAAAACATCTGGGAATGCTCAGATATGGCGCCAGCGATGGCAGATAGGGAGTAGTGTCATGAATACTTTCACTGCAATGGAAATTGCCTCCAGCGGATTAACTGCCCAGCGAACAAGACTGAATACAATCAGTGGAAATCTTGCAAATGCTCAGACCACAAGAACCGCAGCTGGTGGCCCCTATAAAAGAAAGGATCCCCTCTTTGTTAGTGCAAAAGTTCGTCCTGAAGAATTTGAGGACATGAATGATTTGGAGAAATCGGAGGAAGAGAGGGATATGGCTGAAAATATGCAGGGTGTTCTGGTTGCTGATATCGTTACTGACAACAGTGCCCCAAGAATGGAATACAACCCTGAGCACCCCGATGCTGATGCAAGGGGATATGTTGCTATGCCAAATGTTAATGTTGTTGAGGAAATGGTTAATATGATTACTGCTTCCAGAAGTTACGAAGCAGGAGTTACTATGATGCAGACCATTAAGGGTATGGGGCGTAAAGCCATAAGCATCGGGAGATAATTAAAATGAACACAATTAATACATATGGTCCTGTTCCTTTGCTTCAGCGAATGAAGGTGGGACAGGATATGAAAATATCTCTGCCTGCTGAGGGCGAAGGCCTTGAGAATCAACTGAAAATTAATCCTGAAATGGAATTTGAAAAAATTCTAAATTCCGGAAAGATTGAAAACGAATCCACTTCACTAATGGATATTGCTGCAACCAACATAAGTCAGGGGCTGGAAAATGTTAATACTGCACAGCATACCGGAAAAATTCATGCAGATGAATTTGCGGCCGGTAGACGTGAAAAAATTCATGAGACTATGATTGATCTGGAGCAGGCGGAAATATCCCTGCGCTTTCTTGGAAGTGTAAGAAACAGGATGCTTGAAGCATATCAGGAAATAATGCGCATTAACGTTTGAGGGGAATAAGCTATGAATGAAAAAATAACTAACCTCAAAGAGCAGTCACTAAAAATCTGGAAAGAAATGCCCACTTCAAAAAGGTATTTGTCCATCGCTCTTATTCTTGGTGTAGTGGCGTTTGCCGCATATCTGATATTCCATGAGGAGAAAGTGGATTATGCCTATCTTTTTACCGATCTTGACCCGGTGAGCGGTGGGAAAATAGTAGAAGAACTACGGGATAGAAATATCCCATACAAAGTGACTGGCGGTGGTTCCACTATCATGGTTCCAAAAGAGAAGGTTTATGATCTTCGGCTTCATATGGCTACCAAAGGTCTGACTCTGGGCAGTAATGCCACAGGATTTGAAATTTTTGACAAAAGCCAGTTTGGAGTAACTGATTTTGTCCAAAAATTAAACTTCAGACGCGCCCTTGAAGGGGAACTTGCAAGAACTATTTCCAGTCTTAACAGCGTAAAAAGTGCAAGGGTTCATCTGGTGATTCCCGAGAGAAGACTGTTCAAGGATGACAAAGAGGATGCAAGCGCAAGTGTGGTATTAAGTGTTGCGAATTCCAGAAGCCTTTCAAGAAGAAACATTGATGGGATTAGAAATCTGGTTGCGGGGTCTGTACCAGGTTTGAAGCCTGCTCATGTTAATATTGTGGACTCTAATGGTGAAGTAATAAGCGACAGTGATTCCGAAAGCACTGAAAAAATGAGCATGATAAATATTCAGAAGCGCTTGGAGAAAGATTACGAAAGAAAGATAAGCAACATGCTTGAGGAGATTCTCGGGAAAGGTAAGGCTGTGGTACGGGTCAGTCTGGAACTGGATTTCACTAAAAAAAGCAGTGTTCTGGAAAAATATAATCCCGATGGTCAGGTGCCAAGAAGTGAGAAAAAACATGTGGAACGCAGAGGAAATGTCGCTGCAGCCACTAAAGGAATACCAGGAGCAAGATCCAATCTGCCCGGTGGTGCCCAGCCCCGTCAAAATGGTACCAGAGCAGGAGCTGAAACTGTCAAAACAATGACAAATTATGAAATAGACAAGACTGTGACAAAAGTAGTGGATCCAACAGGTACAAGAAAGAGAATCAGCGTGGCAGTGGTTGTGGATGGAAGTTATAAAAAGGATCCCAAGGGTGCTGTTGTGTTTTCACCCCTTTCAGGTAAAAAGTTAGCCAGTATTGCAGAACTCGTGAAAAAAGCCGTTGGGTTCAGACCTCAGGCCGGGGATCAGGTTGAAATTCAAAGTTATGAACTTTCAAAACCGGTAAAGGTGCTTCCTCCAAAAGCACAGGGTAAATCATACATAAAATACGTGCCATATGCTGCGGGGATTGGAACCGGCATTCTCATTCTTGCAATGTTTATTTTTATGTATCTACTCCCCAAATATAAGGTCTGGAAACAGATGAAGGTAAGAGAAGCTGCTATTTTATCCGAAATTCAGGATAACAGATTTAAGCCTACTCCAATAAAAATTATTGAAGAAAAACTTGAGGCTCCTGCAATAGAGGGACAAAAAATTCTTATTGACAGTTCCAGGGAAAACGAAGTCAACCCTGCAGAATCTCAACGTGATCAGGTGCTTCAGTTTGTTGAAAGTGATCCTGACAGAACCGTGGCAATATTGAAAAACTGGATTACTGCAGAAATCTGAGTACTGTTTCTTAATTCGGCACATTCATTGCAGTAAATCAAAATAAGGAGGGTTATTATGGCTGAACTGTCAAAATCCGAACAATCCTTTGATTTAAACAACCTTGAGAAGGCGACAATTTTTCTTCTTAGCCTGCCTGAAGAACTTGCTATGCCTATTTTTGCAAGACTTGAGTCTGACGAAATAAGAAAAGTAAGTGATCAGATTCAGAAAATGGATGAAATTGGTCCTAATCATTTTCAACTTGTTTATGACGACTTCCAGAAGCTGGCTCGTGGAGAAATAATGAGTCTCAGAGGTGGGGACGAATATCTGAGAAAAATTGTAGGAAAAGTCAAGGGAGAGGATGTAATAGAAGATGTGTTCGGTCAGAGAAACAGAACACCACTTACAGCCCTCCAGAAATTATCCAGTCTTGATCCAAATATTGTGGCCAACGTTTTGATTGATGAAAGTCCCCAGACAGTTGCAGTCATTCTAACACAGACAGACCCGTCACTTGCTGCAGCAACCCTTGAACTCTTCCCCCATGAAAGTCAGATTAGGGTTTTAAAGCGAATGGCAACACTGGAGTCAATTCCAAGACAGGCTATGAATGATATAGAACATGTGCTTCGCAAGGAACTTGAATGTATCGGGGAAATTGATTCGCTGGATATGGATGGAATTTCGCTAACCGCAGAAGTTGTTAAGCATCTTGATTTTGAAATAGGGGATGAACTTCTCAAGGAACTTGAAGAGGACAATCCTGAGGCAGTTTCCAGAATCAGAAGAGCAATGTTCACATTTGAAGATCTTCAGGGAGTGGATTCGCGCGGGTTCCAGACTCTACTTAAGGAAGTTACTAACGACCAGTTGCTTATGGCTCTCAAAGGTTCAAGCGATGAACTGAGAGATAAAATATTAAGTGCTCTTTCAAAACGTGCTGCAGCTATGATCATGGATGATCTTGAAATTCTTCCTCCCCAGAGACTGAGTGTTGTTGAACAGGCTCAGCAGGAAATTGTGGAAATAGCAATGAGGCTGGAGGCTGAGGGTAAAATCCAGGTTGCAGGACACGGTGGAGAGGCATTTGTCTGAGAACAGTCACATGGATTCAGTTAGGTAAGTATTATGAGCTCACTTTCAACTAATAAGGTAACACACTGGAAACCCAGTGATGTGAAGAGCATTGAACTGGACAGTATTTTGCACAGTCACGTTTCAGCCGGACCGAGGATTGTCAGCCCAGCCTGGAATGGATTAAAAGAAAACACTTCAGTTGATCAAACGGTTGAAATACGCCCTATAACTGGTGTTATTCCAAATATAAGTGTTGAAGAAATGATGAAAATTGAAGTGGACAATCAGGAACTGGATCGTCGTACATCTGAGGTAAAGCCACTTCCCGTTGAGGATCATATACCTCAAAAACCAAACAGAATTGAAGGAAAACCCAAGGACAAACTAACTAGGGAACAGAATATAAGCAGGAATCTTATGGAGGAGGAACAGAGGCTAAGGCGGCTTAGAGAGGAAAATGAAATATTCTGGGAAAAGTTAATGAAAAAGGAGGATGAGCTCCGTCTTCAGTGGGGTGTTGCCAAAGATGAGGGGTATCGTGTGGGGCTTGAGGAAGGATTGCAGAAATTTGAATTGGAAACAGAAAAAGTGAGAATCACTCTGGCATCTTCAATTGAGCATTTTTCAAATGGAATCAAAGAAATCAAAAGTGATTATGGGGATGCAGTTCTCAAATTATCAATGGCAGTAATTGAAAATATAATTGGTACACATGCTGAAAAGTATAGGGAAAGTGTATTTTCATATATAAAGGAAGCTTTGTCATACATTGAGGATGAAGAGAAGATTGTACTTAAACTTAGTCAGGGAGACTATGAGTTTCTTAAGACTGAACACGCTCATTTTCTGGAGGAATTTAATAACTACAGAGGCTACGTGGTGGAACCGTCTGCTGATATTGAAACAGGTGGATGCATTCTGGAGTATACGGGGGGACGGATAGACAACACCCTTGATACACGAATGAAACAGATTTTGGAAAAACTGGACGGGAAAAATTAAAATGGCCGAATTCAACATCAATAAATATTTGGATAAAATATCAAAAATTGAGTCAGGTCCGCGTTTTGAAGGACGCGTCCGGAATATACGAGGTATTTTAGTTGAAGGCAGCGGACGTGACGGAAGTATAGGTGATCTTTTTGATATTGAAACAGTAACTGGGAAGTTACTTAAAGCAGAAGTAGTGGGAATCAGAGACGGTAAGCTTCTGCTCATGCCTCTTGGTGAAACCAGAGGAATAAGCGAGAACAGTATACTCAGGAAAGCAGTTTCCGGAAATGAGATAATGGTTGGTGATTACCTTCTGGGTAGGGTTATCGGACCCATGGGGGATTCAATAGACTCACTTCCTCTTGTACCTGATGGAATAAGTGTTCCGGTCTGGGGTGAACCTCCAGCCCCCTTGGAGAGAAAATTGATTGATGAACCCGTTAGTCTTGGGATAAAGGTTATTGATTCGATGCTTACAATTGGAAGGGGCCAGCGAATAGGTATTTTTGCCGGTGCTGGTGTTGGAAAGAGTACTTTGCTTGGAAGTATAGTAAGAAATGCTGACGCTGATGTTTTTGTTATTGGTCTGATTGGTGAGCGAGGCCGTGAGGTGGGAGAATTTCTGGAAAGACATCTGGGAGTTGAAGGGATGGCTAAATCAGTAATTGTAGTCTCATCCTCTGATGACGCCCCTCCTTTAAGATTAAGAGGTGCAGCGGTTGCGACAGCTATTGCAGAAGGATACAGGAAAATGGGTAAAGATGTTCTTCTTGTAATGGACTCTCTGACCAGATTTGCCATGGCAGGTCGAGAAATGGGGCTGGCAGCGGGAGAACCACCCACAACCAAAGGTTATACCCCTAGTGTTTTTGCAATGATGCCAAGATTGCTTGAAAGACCTGGTGTTCTAAAATCCGGTGGTTCGATTACTGCAATATATACTGTCCTTGTTGAAGGTGATGATATGACTGACCCTATTGCAGATGCCTCTCTGGCAATTCTGGATGGTCATATTCTTCTTTCCAGGCATCTGTCTCAACAGGGTCAATACCCACCTGTAGATGTGTTGAAGTCTGTTTCAAGACTTATGAATGATATTGCCGCACAGAATCATTTGAAAGCCGCCAGGCAGATAAGAACACTATTAAGTATATATCAAAAAAATTCGGATCTTATTTCGATTGGAGCCTATAACCCAGGCTCTGATCCGGTTCTGGATCTGGCTATTAAGGCAAGAAATACAATTATGGAGTTTTTTAAACAAAATACCGGGACACGATGGAATTTTGACGAAACCATCGAAAAACTGACGCAAATTGCGTCTGATTTCTCGTGAATTGAGAGTTGGATATGGCTGTAAAAACAGGATTTGAAAATATTCTGGAGCTTAAGGAAAATCTTCTCGAACTGGAGACTGCTCATCTGGCTGCAATCAATATTGAAATAAAGGAAACTGAAAATTCAATAATAACTCTGAAATCAAAACTTAATTCACTTCATCCAAGTGTAGAAAAACCTTTGGGACATCTGGAAATGGAGATGCTTATATCCGGAAGAAACAATCTCGAATATCAGATTGGCAGGACTGAAAAAAAACTGGAAAATCTTAGAATAGAATTTCTGGGTCAGCAGCAAAAAGTCCAGAGTTTTCATCAGGAATTACAGGGTATAAAAAAAGTGCATGATAGAAAACGAAAAGAAATGGAACGGGTATTGCAAAAGAAAATGGAGAGAGAGGTTGATGACATTTTTTCAACCAGGAGTAAAGAACCATGAAATACTTATTCTTTCTTACAGTATTTATACTTACAGCGCTGGTTGTTATTTCAATTCCAGGACTCTGGGAAGAAAAGGCTCTGGCTCAGAATTCTGGTATTAAGGATTCATCAGAACCTAAAATTTCAGAAAAACCAATTGTAAATCAAAAGGAATGTCCTCCTGTTGATGATGATGCGATTAGCAGACTGGGGGATGTTTTAACCCGAGAAAAGGAAAAATTGAGGAAAAAAGAAAGACTCCTTGCAAGTAAGGAGGAGGAACTAAGAGCATATGAAGAGAGTCTCAAAATTCAAAGGGCTGAACTTGTCAGTCTGCTTGAATATATAGAACTAAAAGGGAAGAAGAACGTTGATGAAAAAGAGAATAACAAACTATCTGAGAATAAAAAAATGACTGAATTGGCAATTTCCGGGTTGCCAAAAACTAATAACGATTTGCTTTCACAAAAAGATAAAAAACTATCTGAAATTATTTCGAATTTAAAACCAAAGGCAGCTGCAAAAATGCTCGATGGAATGGAAAGTTATCAGGGTGCACGCATAATTTATGCTCTTGAAAGTGGAACCGCAGCGAAAATCCTTCAGAAAATGACTCCCGAAAAGGCAGCCTCTGTCACAGGAATAATCGGTACTCTCACATCATCCAAGAAGAAACCACTGAAAAATGTCATGGCAAAACTGCCTGAATCAGTGGTGAAAAAAGAGGCTAGAAACAAAGCCGTTGAAAAGAAGGCAGATGTAAAAAGAAAGAATAGGAAAACGCGGAAAAGTAGTGAAAAAGCCAAGGGTTTTAAGCCATATAATTCCAGGAGATAAACATGAAACCCGTTGATATATCAAAGGGCTCTGGTCCCACTTTGCTAAATTCGTCTGAAACTTCTAAATGCAAATATCGTTTAAAGCCGTTTCAACGAGAAAATTTCAGTAACATACTGGATGATGTAAATGTTTTCTTTGAAGAGAGCGGTGACAGGAATGTGGGTGAATCCGAAATAGTAGAATTTTGTAATGATGGAGAGTCTCAAAACAATATTATTTCAGGGACAACTGGAAAAAAGGATTCCAATCTGATCTCAGAATTTCTTAAAGAAGATTATCTTGAATATGCAAAACTCGAGATGAAGAATCTTCGAGGAACAACATCCGAAAGAAAGCTTTTTAAAATAGAAAAAACTGATTCAGATATGAAATTGAAAAGTGGACAAGAAGATGAAGAAATCCAAGAGTCTGGCGAGGAAAAAATTAACCTGGGAGATAACAAAGCCAGTGGTCTGACAAGTATGGAAGGTGAAGAATTACCAGAGGTTGGCGAGAG
>JAFGWM010000010.1 GCA_016937155.1 Deltaproteobacteria bacterium | reverse complement strand
GAATTATCCTGATACCACGCATAATTATCAATTACATTGCTTCCGTTGCTTCCAGCAAATAGTTTCATATACCCGTCGGTATTTATTCCCCCGATATTTGCAGTATCTGCTCCCATCGCTGCCCACATCCACTCCATCTCTGTGGGAAGCCTGTACCCGTTTGCAGACCAGTTTGCTGCTGCCTCATTCCATGTTGCATTATCTGTAGTAGGAATCTGCTCATAGGTCAGAGTCGAAAAATCAACACCACTAACCGTATATACCGGACTTCTTCCCTCGGCAATACTCAACTTGTTGCAAAATGCAATTGCATGATACCAGTTTACCGTCTGAACCGGATCACTGACTCCACTTGAATATGTCTGGTCACTAGGTTCCGTGCCCATTATTTGCGCAAACTGTACCCTTGTTATCTCATGCTGGCCGATTATGAATGATGAAACGGTGCTGAGATTTGCTGAATTTGAGTCCCGCTGAAAAGTCCCGGCTGGAACTTCAATCATATTTCCCACATATGGAGAAACATATTTTATACACCCTGAAGTGTCAAAGATGCACATATCACTGCACAAAAGCACACCACCTTCAAAACCAAGGTCCTCACAGGTCATACCGTTAAGATCGTTGCCTTCACATACCTCATAATCGGACTCCAGCACACCATTGCCACAGTAACCGCCAACGCAGTTAGTCTCTTCGATTGTACAGTCCGCCGTGCATGACAGATTCCCACCACCATAATAACCCAGTGATCCGCAACTCAACCCCCCCATACTAGTGCCATCACACTCCTCACCAGTCTCAACGGTTCCATTGCCACAGTAACCGCCAAGACATCCGGAAGTATCAAACTTACAAACATCTGAACAACTAAGATTTCCACCACCATAAAATCCCATACCCCCGCAAGTGGCGTTATCGAGGTTGTTTCCATCACAATCCTCCACCGATTCCACACTCCCGTTACCACAGTAACCTCCCTGACAACCGGACGTATTAAGAGTACATGCTGTAGTACATGTTAAATCGCCGCCACCGTAGTAACCCAATGTTCCACAGGTGACATTTCCCAATAGCGTTCCATCACATTCCTCTCCTTCATCTATACTGCCATTTCCACAATTACTTGTACCAAGACATTCGGATACATTGAATGTACAATCTCCATTGCAACTGAGACTGCCTCCGTTCTGAAACCCCATGGACAGGCAGTCTTTTCCATCAAGATCATCACCGTCACACTCTTCACCGGGTTGGACACTTCCATCACCGCAATTTGCTTCAGTTTCACAGTTTTTTGTATCAAATCTGCAGTCTGTCCCGCACATTAACACCCCACCGATGAACCCGGAAAAATCACTACAGGTCTTATCACCTAAATCATCTCCGTCACATTCTTCAGGATCCTGAATACTGCCATTTCCGCAGTTTTCTCCCCCTGTGCATTGGGATATATCAAAACGGCATTTATCATCACACCCAAGAGTCCCACCACTGTATCCAAGACCTTCACAGGTCTGATCATTGAGATCAGTTCCCTCACACAACTCGTACTGCAGATGGATAAGCCCGTCACCACAGTACCCGGCATCCTCACATGAACTCAGATCAAATTTACATTCTGATGTGCAACTGATGGTTCCTCCATAGTAACCAAGACTCCTGCAGTCACTGCCGTTATAGTCATCAGTATCGCATTCCTCTCCAATATCAATAATGGAGTTTCCACAGTTTTTAACTTCATCGTTACTGTCACATGCCACAAATAAAAGAAACACGGTAAAAACAGCAGCTATTGGTCTCATCATTCTCACCCGATAAACCTAAATTTTTTAAACAGTATAAATTTTACAACAGTATGAAATTTTATAACTGAAATATATTTTTTTAACAAAAGGTTTTTGGTATGCTTTTCTCAAACCCTCTGCGTCTGGAACACATGGGTTCGGCAAACCCTGTCCCTGCTTCCCTGATTTCCTGAAAATATTACCAGTCAGTGTATCCAATGAGAAAAACATCGTATCCACCGGCATTTGTCTGGCCGGTTAAAGCGCCATCGGTATAACCTGCGAAGTAGAGGATATCACCAGAGGAGATAGCCAGATTACCTCCTGAATCCATCAGGTCATAATTCGAAGTACCCCACTGTCTGGTCCAGTATTTCGTCCCATCTGCTGAGTACTTAGTAAGGAAGATATCATAACTGCCAGAACTTGAATTGCTATCAAGACTACCTTCCGTACTTCCAGTCACATAGATACTGCCACACCACGACCGGCGTCATCGCCGGAGGTCCCCCACTGCTGTGTCCACTGTTTCGTCCCATCTGCTGAGTACTTAGTGAGGAAGATATCGTAACTGCCAACACTTGTGTTACTGTCCAGTTCACCATTCGTATATCCTGTCACGTATATATTACCACTTCCGTCAACTGCCACACTGTGTCCATATTCATCATCCACAGTTCCCCACTGAGCAAACATCCCCACTGGGCCGCTAGGACAGTTTGTGTAACTGGTACCAGTGATTTCAGTCTGTTCCAGATTGCCATTTCCGTCCAAATCAAAACCTATGTCTATACGCTCTGATCCAGAAACCAGACATAGGGGTTCGCTATTGACCGTTACAAGAGCATCATAAATGTTGCCGTCTGTACCATCACAGATATACCTGACCACATCGACTTCTGAAGAATCAAGAAAGCCATCTTCGTTATCGTCGATACCGCTATCAATACGTACTCCACCATTTTCACAGTTTTCCCCTGCTGCTTCATCGGTGAGCTCCACCAGTACCGAGTTACCATCACTGCCATCCTGACCTATACTGCTACATACAAAGCGCGTAGAAAGAATCTCCTCAGTTTCGAGGATTCCATTTCTGTTCAGATCAAGCCCGCTATCAATACGTACTCCACCATTTTCGCAGTTTTCCCCCGCTGCTTCATCGGTGAGTTCCACCAGAGAAGAATTTCCCTGTGCCCCGTCTTTCCCATCTGAACTGCAGGCATAAAGACCTGCCAAAAAAAGTAATATAATAGGACAATTTTTCATAAACTGCTCCTTAAGGCATATCAGAAAAATATTTCTTATATCATTGTAAAAAACTCTCCCCATTTTTTACCACCTGCTTAATAACGTCAACTGTTTTTTATCTTAACCCCTTTTACCATGTCAGGTACGACCCACCGTGCTCCTAGAAAATCAGGGTTTCCCTGATTCCCTGTTTTCCCATTTTTTCGTATTGACACCTAACATATGTTAGGTAATATTTCAGTTGGAGATTGCTTTTCATGACTGACATAAGAATTGGAACAAGCGGCTATGATTATCTCGACTGGGCTGGAACATTCTACCCTTCTGAACTTCCAAGAAAACAGTTTTTATCTTATTATTCCCAGCAGTTTGACACTCTTGAACTCAATTTTACCTACTACAAGATGCCCACACGAAAGCAGTTGGGTCTAATGGCCTCCACCACTGGAAAACATATGGATTTTTCCATAAAAGCAAACGAATCAATGACCCACAAGGTTGATTATAACATCTGGGAGAGTACTGTCAGAGAGTTCCTCACAGCCATTGAACCACTCAGACAGGATGACAGACTTTCAGCTGTTCTGTTCCAGTTTCCTTACAGTTTTTCCTATACCATCGATAACAGACGCTATCTTGCACGTCTTCTGAGCGCAATGGACAATACTCCATCCGTTGTGGAATTCAGAAATGCCCAATGGATAAACCAGCGGGTCTTTAACGCGCTGAAAGAAAGAAACAGTGGTTACTGTATTACTGATATGCCCCACCTTAGAGGGCTGCCTCCTTCAGTGGATATGGTCACTGCACCGGTTTCCTATATCCGTTTCCATGGACGAAACGAAAAAAACTGGTGGGGTTCCGATGCTGCCAGACGGTTTGATTACCTGTATTCAGAAACAGAACTTCATTCGTGGGTATCGAGAATCAGAACACTGCTGACTCAGAGTGACAAACTCAGGGTGTTTTTCAATAATCACAGAAAGGGACAGGCTGCCGCCAACGCCATGATGCTCAAATATCTGATTATGAAATCAGTTATTTCCGGTGAAATCGGGGATGAAAAATGACACCGCATGAAAGGGGAATCATCCACCTCAATTTTTCATCATTCATGGCATCAGTCGAGGAGTCATCTTCTCCTGAACTGAAAGGTGTACCATTTGTTATTGCCGATCCTCAAAAAAGCCGGGCGATTGTTCTGGATATGTCACCCAAAGCTTGGGCAGAAGGTATCCGCAAGGGCATGCCACTGAGAATAGCGAAAAAAATAGTCAGACCCCTTACGGTTGTTCCCCCCAATGCTACTCTTTACAGCACTGCTTCCTCAAGAATTTCTGAAATATCTGGTCACTACTCCCCCTTTACAGAAGTAAGAAGTGGCGGACACATTTTTATCGACATTTCAGGTACAAGAAGACTTTTTGGCCATATGCAGGATACTGCTGCCAGAATTAAAAATAAGTGCCAGAAACAGCTTGGTCTGGATCCTGCCACATCTGTATCCGGAAACAAAACCGTATCAAAGGTTGCTTCCAGAGTTGTCAGCCCACGTGGATTCGCGTCAATTCCAAATGGTGATGAGTCATCATTCATGTATCCTCAAAGTATCAGCCTTTTACCAGGTATCGGTCAAAAAATGTCCGAAAGGCTCACAGCATACGGCATAAATATTATGGGGGATCTTTCTGAAATCAATCCATCCCACCTCACCCGTGTCTTTGGTAAAGTTTCCCTTCGACTGAGAGACCGGTCAATGGGTATAGATAACGATCCTGTTTTCTGGAAACCGGCCTCAGAGCTGTCCATCTCATCCAGTTTTATTCTTTCAGATGATACAAATGATCCATGCAAACTGAATACAGTACTTCTTATCCTTGCAGAGGATGCCGGTCTCACTCTCCGTTCATCATGTTTGAGCACCAGGAAAGTTATTCTGAACACACTCTACTCTGATGGTCAGACATTCAGTATTTCGCGCACTCTGTCCACCAGTATTTTCTCAGATGCAGAGATATACACATCATCACTTCCCCTACTTGAAAAGGCCCGTATGAGGAGAATCCGGATACGGGAAATGACAATTGTTCTCAGAGAAATTGCCGATTCACTTTTTCAGATGAATCTTTTTGAGCCTCAACCGGGAAAACTCCAGCAAACACTGGATCGTCTTCGTACAGACTCCGGTGTCAGAATACTGCAGAGAGCCAGTCGGCTTCAGTTGGAGCAGCAATGATTTTCCTGAATGTGAAAACCCCCTACTCTCTCCTTTACGGGGCATCAAAAACTTCCGAGCTGCTGGATATGGCAGCAAATATGGGACATACTGCGCTGGGATGCGCCGACAACATGAATTTCTATGGTATTTTTGATTTCCATGAGAAATGCCACTCTGCCGGCATAAAGCCGGTTACAGGAGTATCTGTCGAACATCAGAATTTCACCACACTGCTCTTTGCAAGAAATTATAAAGGTTTCAGAAATATTTCGATGATTCTGAGCAGAATGAATCTTGAACATCTGGATATTTCTTCACTTCTGAATATGCTGACTGAACACACGGTTCTGGTTACTGATTCCCCAAATCTAATCCGGAATACACCAGAGTATGTTCATAAATTCTTTGCCCTGCACTCACCTGAAATCAACGGGCTCAAAACTGCTTCACAGTTATCGGTTCCCCCGGTTGCTGTACCTGAAATTTCATGGATTACACAGTTTGATTACAGGGTGCACACAGTCCTTAAAGCCATTGATAAAAACACTGTATTTGTAAATCCACCTGAATCACCATCCCCTCACAGGTGGCCTGACCGATTTTCATTTTCCCCTGAAGCAATGGAAAACACACTTAAAATATCTGATCTGTGCTGTGACTTCCGGATAAATCATGGGACAGTCTTTCCTTCACTTCCCACAAACAGTATTGAAGAGCTCAGAAAGGCAGCATATCTGGGGGCAGAACAGCGATACGGTGAACTTTCAGAATCGGTAATCGTCCGTCTGGATTATGAACTCGACATCATAAACAGAAAAGGATTTGCTGACTACTTTCTGATTGTTCAGGATATTGTCTCAGGCTCCAGCAGAACATGCGGGCGCGGAAGTGGAGCCGCATCAATAGTTTCCTATGTGCTTGGCATTACAAATGTGGATCCCCTCAGATACAATCTTTTTTTTGAACGCTTTCTCAATATGGAAAGAGTTGATCCTCCGGATATAGATGTAGATTTTGCATGGGATGAAAGAACTGAGATAATTGACAGAGCAATGGAGAAATATGGAAGAAATCACACTGCAATGGTGTGCAATCATGTTCATTTCAAACCCAAAAGTGCTATCCGTGAGGTTGCAAGGGTATGGGGAGTCCCCGAAGGCGAAATCTCCAGAATGCAGAAGTATCTTTCCAGATACAGCCAGAAATCAGGAAGAAAGCCATGGTCTGATAAATTTTATTCAATTTCCGGAGCTGATATTACTCCACCATGGGATGAAATTCTCTCTGTTTCGGTACGCATTATGGATTTCCCGCGTTATATAAGTGTACATCCCGGGGGAATTGTCATAACCCCGGAGGAAATTTCCTCATATGTCCCCGTTGAGAAATCCCCCGGTGGAGTCAACATAATCAACTGGGAAAAGGACTGGAGCGAAGAAGCCGGACTTGTAAAAATAGATCTTCTGGGAAACAGATCCCTGGGTGTTATTAGGGATGCTCTGGCAAACATTAAAGAAAACGGATTATCCATCCCTCCCGGATGGAATTCCCCTGCGGATGACCCACTCACCAGAAAACTTATAGCTGAGGGTAACACCATGGGAGTTTTTTACGTGGAATCCCCCGCCATGAGACAGCTGCAGAAAAAAACCGGGAAAGGTGACTTTGAACATCTGGTAATACATTCATCAATAATACGGCCTGCAGCAAATAAATACATCAGGGAATATGTCCTGCGTCTGAAGGGAAAGCCATACACCCATCTTCATAAATCTCTGGAAAACATACTTTCTGAAACCTACGGTATCATGTGCTATCAGGAGGACGTATCCCGAACGGCCATGGCTCTTGCGGGATTTTCAGAGGGAAAAGCTGATGCACTGCGAAAAATTTTATCAAAAAAAAATCGCGAACTTAAACTCAGGGAAATGTTTGTTGACTTCAAAAACGGAGCTGAAAAAAAAGGGGTTTCCAACTCCATCATCACAGAAATCTGGAATATGATACTTTCCTTTGATGGATATTCTTTCTGCAAACCTCACAGCGCCTCATATGCAATGGTGTCCTTTCAGAGTGCTTGGCTGAAAACACATTTTCCCGCAGAATTCATTGCCGGAGTTCTCACAAATCAGGGGGGATTTTACTCTCCTGCTGCGTACATCAGTGAAGGCAAGCGTATGGGGCTGACGGTTCTGCCCCCTGACGTCAATAAAAGCTTCATGGCCTACAGGGGCTGTGGAAAATTCCTGCGTGTAGGTTTTATGGCAATAAGCGGCCTTCACAAAAAAACAGTTGATAAAATTGTATCATTGAGAATCGCAAACGGCGACTTCACTGATTTCAACGATTTCGTCAGACGAATTAAGCCTGATAACTCCGATCTGGAACTTCTTGTGAATATCGGTGCACTCGATTCGATTTCAGGCTCTGAATCGGGACCGTCACTTCTCTGGCGTAAAGCCCTAACCATGAATCCCGGAGACTTATTTTCAGGTATATCCACAGAGGAAATTGAAATACCTGTCACCAGCACTTCAACTATCAGTTCACGAAGGAAAAACAGACAGTCAAATCAGTTTTTTCTCGAAAAATGCGGATTTTTAACGGATATCCATCCGCTTCAACTCTTTGATATACCAGATTTTATCAAAAGACAGTCAATAAAAGCCGCAGATATGAAAAAACATACTGATGAATTCATAAGCGTTGTGGGATGGCCCGTTACCCGAAGAATGCTTACAACCATCAGAGGGGAGTTAATGCAGTTTGTTTCCTTTGAAGATGAGACAGCAATTTTTGAGACTGTACTTTTTCCGGAGGTTTTTGGAAAATATGGAGACGACACTGCACTACCCAGACCATTTCTGATAAGCGGAACAGTAAAATCCGAATTCGGGGAAATATCCCTTATTGTGGAGAGAGTTGAAAAAATATAAAAGTTCAATCCGAACTTTATTTCACATTTAGGAAAGTCTTGTATTGACTTATAAATGCTAATTTCTACAATGGCGTCAACTAGATGTTTTCCTGGAGGTTATTATGAAATCATCGGACTATATTTCACTTGAAAAACAATATGTTGCACCTAATTACAATCCACTCGATGTGATTATTACAAAAGGTCAGGGAGCGTGGGTATGGGATGTTGACGGGAAAAAATATCTTGATTTTCTGGCAGCATACAGTGCTCTGAATCAGGGATACAGTCATCCAAAAGTTCTCAATGCTATGATTGAACAGGCCTCAACAGTATCTCTCACATCAAGGGCATTCAGAAACGATAAACTCCCTATACTGGCAGAAAAACTCTGCAATCTGCTGGGATATGAAATGATGCTTCCCATGAACAGTGGAGCTGAAGCCGTTGAAACAGCTCTTAAGGCTGCCCGTAAATGGGGATACACAAAAAAGGGCGTTTCTCCTGAAAAAGCCAGAATTATCGCAATGGAAAACAACTTCCACGGCAGAACCATTTCCATCGTAAGTTTTTCAACCGAAGAGGACTATCGGCAGGGATTCGGCCCATTTACAGGTGGTTTTGATGTTGTACCCTACGGGGATTTTGATGCCCTGAGCAAAATGGTTACTGACGAAACTGTTGCTGTCATTATGGAACCGATACAGGGCGAAAGCGGAATTATCGTACCCCCTGAAGGCTTCCTGAGGAAGGTTAGACAGCTATGCGATGAGAACAGAATGCTCTTCATAGCTGATGAGATCCAGAGTGGTCTCGGACGAACCGGAAAACTTCTTGCGGTGGACTGGGAAGAGGTAAAACCTGATATGGTATGCCTCGGAAAAGCTCTCGGTGCTGGGTTCTATCCCGTAAGTGCAGTTGTTGGAAGCACAGAAGTTCTGACTGTTTTCAAACCGGGTGAGCATGGTTCAACATTTGGAGGAAACCCTCTTGCAGCAGCAGTTGCAATTGCAGCTCTTGATGTAATAATTGATGAGAGACTTGTTGAAAAAGCCCTTGAAAACGGAAAATACGTCATGGAACGTCTGGAAGTTCTGAAACAGCATCCAATGGTTAAGGAAGTTCGTGGGCGTGGACTCTGGATAGGCATTGAACTTAAACCTGAAGCCGGTGGAGCAAGAAAATACTGTCAGACTCTCATGGAAAAGGGTGTTCTGGCAAAGGATACGCACCATCACACAATAAGACTCGCACCACCGTTGATAATCTCCAGAGAAGATCTCGACTTTGGTATTGACAGACTCCTCGAAGTACTCGGCTGATAACACATTTCTAATCGCGGGATACTCCCCCCCTGAAATCTATTCCTTCATACAGATTAAAACCTGCTGTTTTGCAGATACTTTATATTCCACCCCTTTAGCCTCAGAATCTTCCCCCAATGTTAAAAACAGCACCGTGACCATCAATGCCTACTGATGGAACAACTGAAGGAGTCTTTTTGTCTCCTGTAGTGAAAAGATAAACAGTCCAAACAGCCAGAGCAGCAGAAGACAGGCCGAGAATATCCGTGGCAACTGCATAATACATTGCTTTCTTCTCTGCGCTGGTGGAACTTAGCCCCTCTTCATTGAGTTTTTCAACTTCACTGTTCCATTTAAGTGCCTGAACTCCCGTTACAACGGCCACCACAGCGGGTACCAGAGTGAAAAGCCCCACTTTCAGATAAGCTGGCATCAAAGAGCTTTTATTATCCTGAGTTATTTTCAACCCCGGTGTCTTCACCTTCTGAGGATTCATCCTTACATCAACTCTGAATATAGTTCCCGGAGTAACCTTCAGTTTTCTAACAAACCTTGTGTATCCTGAATGATTTACCTCAAGAACAAACTCCCGGTCAGGGGCAACCTTCAGCAGTTTATCTTCCGGGAGTTTTCCGGCACTTATACCGTTAATAAAAATCTCACTACCGCTTATTCCCCCATTAAGCTCGACATAAGTTGATTTGAGTCTTCGATATATGTCAATAATCCTGCTGTTGACCTGATTTTTATCCCCTGGAATTAATTTCCGGTACTGCCTGAGATATTTGAGAGCATTTTTCAACTCTCCCTTTCCTTCATAACACAGTGCAATATTAAACAGCAGTTCATTCCGGCTGGTAATTTTAAAGGCATACTGAAACATTTCCAAAGCCTTGACATACTCCTTCTTTGAAAAATGCATTTTCCCCAGGCGGTAATAGTTTTTTGCAAGCGTCAGGTTTTCATTAGCTGATGATTCTGAGGATACAGCCATCTGCACTGATACTCCCAGAAACACCATCACAAAAAATCTGTATATTTTCCAATCACTTAACCTATGCATCATAATATATCCATTTATCGCATTCTGCCTCTGCCACCCATAGTATCTCTCATCTCCATATAAGCCTTGTACTGTTCATCAGACAGCATTCCCTTAACTGAATTATTTGTCTTCTCTCTCATCTCTCTGGTTTTCCTGAAAAACTCTGAAGGCTCAATTTCTCCGGCTCTGAAGTTCTTTCTGAGGTCCCTGAATGATGTACGCTCCGAACTTAGGGAAGAATCAATCTTTTCAAGGGTATCAGAGGGAATACTGTTCTCCTCCCCCAGCTTCTTTAGCCGTTCCTGAAGCATATAATTAAAAAGCTTGTCAAATCGCTTTCTCCGCTCAACTCTTGAGGAATCACGGGACTTTTTCAGTATCTCCTTCAGACGCTTTTGGCCCTCCTCTGTATTCAGTGCCTCATCAGTGAGTACAGCATCAATATCCTTTCTGAGATTCTTTAGTTCCTCTGCAGAATCAGAAAGTACCGGGGAAGAAGACCGGTCAGAGTTGTCCTTCCTTGATATACCCAGCTTTACAAGTTGCTGAAGTGATTTCTCTAAATATCTCATACGCTTTTCAAGCTTCTCTATCCGTGATATTTTTTCAGGATCATCAGAAATTTTTCTACTCAACTTTTCAATATCATTTGCCAGAGAAGCCGTTTTACGACCCTGATAAATTGAAAACCCCAGAGAAATAATTCCAAAAAATAATGCTGCAAAAGTAAAAACCCTCATAACCAGTCATATTCCTCCCATTATCTGTATAAAAAATAATAATTTTTTCAGTGTCAACAAAAAGTTGAAGGATTAAACTCTTGATAAGACATTAACTGCCTGATAAAACATCAATGAAAGGGAAAAAAATGAAGTTCAATTATATTATTCTTTCAGTGTTTTTAGTAACAAACTTCGGATGTGATGATAAAAAAACCACCCCGGACAAAAAGAATAGTCCTGAGACCGGAAAGCCCAATACCTCCGATCTTGCCCAACTTACATATGGCAGCTATAAAAAACTGCTGGCCTCGGGAAAATTCAGAGAGGTTATAACTGAATTTGAAAAAGACTCAAAAAAACCGAATTACAACCCAATGCTGCATTATTACGCCGGAGTTGCCTGGTTCAATCTTTCGGAAAAGGAAAAAGCAAAAGGGGAATTTGAAACTGCCATAAAAAAAGGACTGAGTTTTCCCGATCTGTATGTAAATTATTCAGAAGTTCTGTTCTTCATGAAAAAGTTTGATGAATGCAAAAACGTTCTTATCTCCGCGATGAAGAAATTCCCCAAAGAAGCCGGGCTCTGGTACAACATGGGTGGGATTCTTTTTGAGGAAGGAAAAACTGATGAGGGAATAAAATACTATAATGATGCCCTTTTGAGAAATCCTAACTATGCCCCTGCCCTCAAGAGTCTAGGTGGCTACTACCTTAGAAAAACTCCAGCCAAAGCACTTCCGTATTTCGAAAAACTCAGCGGGATGAAAGGATTTCAGGGAGAAGCCAGCATTAACATGGCCTATATCTATATCAGAGAATCTAATTGGGAAAAGGCAAAAATATTCGTGGATAAAGCTGAAAAATACAATGCCTCCTCTGAAATGGTCACACGTTTCAGAAAAGTGCTTAAAATTCTGCCTTCCATTTCCACTATCCGAAGTCTGATTAAAGAAAAGAAATGCAAGGCTGCAAAAGTTGAACTGGATAAACTTATAAAAGAAAATGGCAAAAGTGCACTGGTAAAAAACGAAACAGAAAACTACAAAAAATCCTGCAAAAAATAAATCCGTCACTCACCCTGTATCCCAAAGCATGAATAGAAACCTGGCGTAAAACAAACTATAACCCCAAAATCATCAGAGAATAATACCCCATTCTAATATTCTATGGATGATTATGAAGGAATGTGATACCAGACACTCATGGATTTGGGTAAAAAGACAAATGTTGCCATTTGTGATGATCATGAGCTTCTATTGGCTGGAATAGTTTCTCTTTTGGAAAGGCATTCATGTATAACTATCGCCGCCAGTTGCCGTAGTGGCTTTGAAGCTCTTGAAATTTCACACAGGCATGAGATTGACGTTTGGATTCTGGATATATCAATGCCAGAGATGTCGGGAATTGAACTCGCGAAATCACTATTTTCATTATCCCCTGATTGTAAAATTATTTTTCTCAGTATTCATAAATCAAGACATCTCTTGCAGAAAGCTCTTTCAACTGGAGCTCATGGTTATATTTTAAAAGAAGACAGTATCAGTGAGTTATTTTCATGCATAAAATCAGTCTCTGAAGACAGATTTTATATAAGCGAAAAGATGAATACTTTTATTGGGAATGGTGATTCTGAAGACTGTACCCTGTCTGAACGGGAGCAGTCAATTATCAGGTTACTTTGCCATGGACAATCTATTGAAGACATTGCCAGAGCTCTGTTCATCTCTTCTAACACCGTTACAACTCATAAACGCAACATAATGCAAAAATTGAACCTTCATTCCGAAAGAGAACTTATCTCGTTTGCATATAGTGAAGGGTATAACCTGTCATTATAAATCAAAACTCTAACTTCCGTTCCCTCAGTTTCCGATATTTTATTCAGTTTACCACTTAACAATGAAACTCTTCCAGTTACACCTGCAAGACCAATCCCGGATTTTCCAAGATCCGGACATCCCACCCCATTGTCTGAAACAATAATTTTCAACTTTTCTTCATCAGTTATCAGACTGATTTTTACTTCTAATGTCTTTTCGTGAATCATTCCCAGATTGTGTTTAACAGCATTGAAGAGAAGTTCCCTTGTAATCGACTTTATTTGATAAATATATTCCTTTCTGACTTCTCTTTTAATCTTTAAATGTTTTTTTATTTCCATACCATAAAAATCTTCTATTCCTGAAATTGCAGAGATTAGTTCATCCTGTAATGGAAGATTTTCATGTGGATAAAATATTGAAGAAAGCCCTCTCAGTTTTCTAATAATTCCATCAAGTGATGTATTAAGCATTTCTGTTCTGCTGTGCACCGCATCAAGGCTTAATCCTATTTTAACACTGACAACATCCTGAATTATTTCATCATGAATAAGCAATCCAATAGACTTAAGGAAAAATTCCTCATCTATCATGCTGAAACTTCCCTGATAAGTTGAATCTGATTTTTCCATTGATTTTCTGATAAATGTTATGAGAGACAGAATCCTGAGTTCAGAAACAAAGCTTCCTTCAACCGGAGTTTTACCAATAGGTACTGAAATGGATTTTTTACGACTGGATCTTAAAATGCTATCGATCCGTGAAAGAGCATCATTTTCAAGCCTCTTTATTTTCATTAGAACATCATTTTTATCCCCGTCAGCCACTATCTCTAACAGTTTTGAAATATAAAATAATTCAGATTCTGCATCTTTTCCTGAGGATTTATTTAGATTTTTTTTCGTAATTTCAAATATCCCCAACAGTTCACTCTTCTCATCGAGACCGTAAATAAAATAACTCTCTGATGCATAATTTAAAAATTTTTGAGATTTTTCTTTTTCATAATTGCCCCTGTAAAGCCTCGCCAATTCCTCCTCAACAATTCCTTTCATTAATAAATTGTTATATTTTTTTGAATAGTTACGAGCTCTATGCAGTTCCCGGATTGCTTCTTTGGTCATTCCTCTATTGAGCAACTGCCCTGCGTGAAGCAAAAAATATCTGACCTTAAAATTTTCAGGACAGTTTTCTGCTTTCGTCTTTAATTCCCTGATAAACAGAGACAGTTTCATCTTAAAATTCAGACAGGAAGAACCACCACAATAAAAAAGTTTTAGGAACCAGAGATTGCATCTTATTAAAAAACATGTCGGAGTCGGATTGTTTTTAAACTGTGACATATCTATCTCAACCAACTGATTGATAAGATCTTGCTCTTTGTAAATTATTGCACGTATACTTTTAAAAAGAATCAGTCCAAGTTCCTTATTATTATCTTCTGGCTGTCCAGTGTTGATTAATAGACTGGAATCTTTTTTCTTTAAATCCTCTATAAAACTTATCATCATCCGATGAAGCTTCCTCATATCTTCCGGAAATGTTTTTTCAAGAAGAGCAATTGTGTTGGCTTCATCCAGCACCTCCGTTAAGGGTATTTCTGAGACCAGAGAATAAAAACTGATTACAATAGTTATATCTGCATATATCTGAGTGTCTTTTTCCGAAAGAGCAATGCTCTGGGCTTTCTGCAAAGAGCTTCTAATAACACGAAAGGGGCTGTATTTATGTTCAATGAAATGGTTAAATATAAAAGCCATAGCTGCTTTTTTGTATGTTTCAGGAGAATTAAGAGTTTTTGAAACATAGTTTTTAATAATTCCAGACAGCTCTTTATCGGGTGAGTTTTGAAGAATCAATGACATAAAACAAACTACAGCGAAATGAAATGATGGTGTAATACCCCCTCTGATACTGTAGTCCAGTAAAGGAGCAAGAAAGTCCATAACTCCTTCCGGGTCTTTGACATACCTTAGCAATACTGAATAAATTAAGAGTTCAAGTTCAGTAGTTTCCTCCAATGATCTATTTCTTTTAGGTAAAGTGGATGACTTAAAAATTTTCACCAATTCATCACGGATATAACAAATAAAAAGTCTTCTGCGTATTTTTCCATATTTTCTTAATGTTAACAGCTTACTATGCACATTATATTTCCCCATAAGAAAATCTATTGAAGACAATTCGCTCCTGTCGAAGAAATGTTTTATCATGTGGCTTTCAACATCAAAACGATCGTCAACACCAAGATAAGGCTTAATTTTTTCATAATAAAGAGGCAACTCATTATAACCGGATTTATAGGAACATAAAATACGGGAAGCTATGCACGAACGGTATTTTCTCGGAAATTTTTCCAGTTCCTCTGTTGAAAGTTCAAGTAAAGTAAATTGAAAATTACCTTCTTTATAAAAAAGTTTTTCGATCCATAAATCGAGAGTGGAGCTATATTTATCAAGTAAAACAACATCAAATAAATTTTTTATTATAAATTCAAGGGAACTTTCACTAATATCTTGTTTATATGAAACTTTCTCAAAAAAAAGAATTTTATCATTTGAATACACCTCAACATTACTCGCAAATACAGTTGCCAGTGATGCTGAACATTCCTCAAAAACCGCAAAAGTTGGAGTTTCCGTTTCCAGATAGCCAAGCTCCACAAACATCTGAAGTTCTGCTATCAGTTCAGTGTATGAAAACCCTGATAAAACATACAGCATCTCAAGAGTAAACTTTTTGCCAACAGCAGATATAAACTTAAATAAAGGTGTCTCATATTCATCAGGTTTCTTCCTGTTAATTCCAAGATATTCTTTTAATTCGAGATCAACCAGTTTTCTAAATGCTGTTGTGTCAAGAGTCTTTTCCACTTCAACGGCAGCTGTTAGAATGGAGACGAACCGTTCATTCTTTACACTACCATGTATTTTCCCTGCATTTGTTATTTTCCAGGAGACGTTTTCTTTGCAATGATTTTCTTTAAAAAGAACAATCTTAACAAGTTCCCGCAATCCATATATCTTTTTTTCTGAAATGAGAAAATTCTCAAAAAGGCATTGGGGAGTGAATGGAAGCTCCTGATAGTGTGACCAGTAAAATGGTTCTTTGGAATATAAAATCATTTCAAATAAATCAAAATACACTGTTTTTCCATTGATAAATCCAAAACCTGAAGGTGTCAGAAGTAATTTTTCAAACGTCATACTATCCAAAATTCTGGCCACTTCATAAAAAAAGAAAAATTTCCTTCCCATACTGCGGGAGACAAACTCACAGACATTGTCAAGTTGTCCATCTATCTGATATGAAATTACAAGGGCCTCTCCTGCTATGTTAAAAGAGTATGGTTTCGGAAAATATTCATTCTCATATGACAGAATTTCCATGAATTTCCTGCGGAGATTTTCGATATCGGAATTGGTAAGTTTCCGGACAGGAAGCATTGATAACAATTCCAATTTCCCTGTATTTCTGTTGTAGGCTTTGTACCTGATACTGTAAAATGACTTATTGAAAAATTCTATATTTTTATAACAACTCAACATAGCTCATTCGATTTCCATAAAAATTTAAATCTCTATACTGTCTCTCAGGTAATAAAGTGTGTAATTCCCCACTTCACACTCCTGACAAAGATCCTACATTTGTTTCTTTAAGTTAAAATACCATGATCATGGTATTTTATAAATCCTTCATATCAGTATTGTTTAATTACCCATGGGAATACTCTGCATGGATTAATTATTTTTTATTTACATGGAGGAGATGCAAATGAGAAAATTTCTGCTGGTTTCCGGACTTTTGTTTGCCATATCCGGTATGATGTGACGACGATTCATCAAACATAAACAACTCGACCAATAACTCGACCAATAATATTAACTGTCAAAACCCCTGTATACCAGATTCAACAGTATGTTTGACCTCATCTACAGTGGGATCATGCCAGCTTGTTGACGGCTGCTATACTTTTATGGAAACCGAAAACTGCACAGATAACACACCACTGTGCACTACCCTTGATGGCAACTCATTTTGTACATCTGACTGCAATGAATGTGCTGCATCAGGTGCAGAGTGTGGCAGCTCATTTTGTACTGAAAATAATTCTATTTGTATAAACCATTCATATGATGGAAGTAGCGACAATTATCTTGTGGAGGGATATCAGTATGTATGTAATCAGGATGGGGAATGGATTATGCATCCTTCTCAGTCATATTGCGGAACAGGATATGTCTGTGATGACTCCCAGACATCATGTACCTGCCATATTTGTGACGAAGGAACCACAAATTGCTTTATATCTGAGGGAAATGAGTACATTCAGACCTGTGTAGTAACAGGAGAAACTGGTGAAAACGGTGAAACCTGTACCCGCTGGGACCCTACTGCCTGGTGTGGTGATTCACTCAATTATGCTTGTTTTATTACTACTGAAGGTTCTGCTGATTGTGGTCAGAAATGTGAAATATTGAATGATCAGGCTTGTAGCTATAGTGATCCTGCTCATATGATTTATACCTGTGCTGAAGTGGATAATGGTCTTTTATTGTGGGAATTGGCACATGAATGCGCTGAATACAACACAACTTATGAAGTATGTGTTGACAACGGAATGACAGCAGAATGCACAGACCATCCCTGCGCAGTTGGGGAATCATCATGTGAAGAGTATTACAATTCGGAAGGAGTATTATCACCATATTCTCAAGAATGCTTAGATGCAGGTTCAGGAAAAACATACTGGAGTTACACCGAATGCAGCGCAGATATATGTGTTGAAGGAAATGCTCCTGTGGAAAATTACTGTCCTTCGTGGTACGGCTGTGACAATTCTAGCACCGGTACTGAACGATGCGGTTCAATAAACTTTGAAAATGGGGTTTTACCCGTGGTCGAAGTGTGCACTTATGATTCGTTAACTCAGGTTTATTACTGGGAAATTTCCGATGTATGTGATGGGGAAGGCGAAATCTGTGAAATATCAACTACAGATTGCCAGTTAAATTCAGGCAACCCGAATTCTGTACTACCTTATGATGATCCGGAAAATGACAACAATCCCACAGACACTTCATATACATGTGATATTAAAGACTTACAGATGACAATCAATAATAATGTTCTGGAGATGACTCTGTTTTTCCATTCACCATGTGACATTTCCAATGGTAGACAGGATATCTATCTAACCGAAACAATAACTGGAAATGGTGCCATTCTCATTCTTTATTCGACCGAAGCGTATTTAATGAAATACGAGGATGGAAACTACAGCCAGCTTGAAAATCCGGGAAACTTTAGTATAACTCCCATGAATGGAACGATAAGCAGCATTTTTTATTCGATAGCCCTTGCAGATTTACCTTCTGTGAATACTTCAGAGTCCAGGCTTCTGGTGCAACCCCGCGTAGGAAGTGTAAATGATTCAAATTATGCCGACTGGGCGCCAAATGAGAGCTGGGCTGTTTTTGAATGGTAAATTTCAAAACAGCAGAAAATATTCAGAATACTCTACCTGCACTACAATTAAAATAACCAATTCCTTTTCATCTTTCCTGAAACATCATACTTAAACAAAATTGGTAATTCCAAATTATCTGTAATTCAATTATAAAAAGTGCTCATTTATTTTAATACATTTTGATGGTTTTAATTCATCGGGAGCAAGAAATGCATTTTTCGGATATTTTTAATAAAAACTGGGATGAGATTCTGTCAGACATGAGCTCTGAAAACCGTTTAAGATTCAGTGAGTATTTCTCAAAAGTGAATGAAAAAATAAACGCATTTGTGACTCCTTTCGCTTTTCCGGAATCATTCGAAAATGAATCCCCGAATCATCTTATTTTCAGTGTAAAAGACAGTATTTACACCAGGAATTTTCCAACCACATGTGGTTTACCTGAACTGAAGAATTTCATCCCTGGGAATGATCACAGCACTGTTGAGAATCTCATTTCAAAAGGTTTTTCACTTGTTGGAAAAACCAATCTGCCATCAAACTGTTCAGGCATAATCACCGACAATATACTCTTTGGCGCGACGAAAAACCCATGGGATCTTACTAAAAACTCAGGTGGGTCATCAGGTGGAAGTGCCGCATCAGTGGCAGCAGGATTTACTCATTTCAGTATTTGCTCCGATTACGGAGGAAGTGCCCATCTTCCATCTCATCTTTGTGGAGTATATTCCCTGAAACCAACAGAATATACAACTGACACCGGTTATCATATCCCTCCTTGTTATCCCGGTTACAGAAATTTTCTGAAACACATTGGGGTTTTGGGAATTATTGCATCCTCACTGGAGACTATAAAATCAGTGTTTCCACTGGTACAAAATGGCAATAACCCTGTTAAGCAAATGCCATCACTTCCAAAGGATAATTTAAAAATTGCACATTTTGATCCTTTCGGTGGAGAGATGAAACTTTCATCAACAGTAAATGAACTATATGAAAATTTTACTTCATCTGTCGGAAAATCACATAGCATTGAATGGATATCCAGGCGGTTATACACCCCCGGGAAACTAAATGATCTATTACTTGAGATTTTCGGATACGAATATTTCCATTGTGTTCCCGAATCCATTGCTCAAGGATTACATCATATTGCAAAATCAACGGATAAACCACTTACCGGGTTTCTTAAAGGTATACTAAACTCAGAAGATGAATTTGCAATGTGTCTGAATAACAAAACAAAAATTTCAGAAACAGTATGTAGTATCCTTGAACATTATGACATTATAATGACGCCTGTAAGTCACACTAACAATATTGATATGATTCCCAGGCCAAATGAAGTCGCTTTTGAATATCCACCTGAATTTTATCGGTTTGCCGCCAATACTCTACTGTTCTCACTTTCTGGTCATCCCAGTATCAGTATCCCTCTTGGCATTGGTAAAAACGGCATTCCTTTCAGTGCGATGCTCATTGGTCAAAAAAACTCAGAATCAGTATTAATTGATGCGGCAATGAAAATTAACCCCCGAGCACTTGAAAATCAAATACCTACAGGAATTAAAAACCACCTTGAACGCATGGAATTCTTTTAGGTTTACTTCTGGTAACACCAGAAAGCAGGAAAAGGCTATTCGGGACTATAAACAATCAGAAAAGCATCATCTT
>JAFGWM010000084.1 GCA_016937155.1 Deltaproteobacteria bacterium | reverse complement strand
AGTCTAGTGGACCGGAAAAGGCAAAAAAAAAGCTGACGTTTTGAGAACATCAGCTTTGTGCGAGGAAGGGGAATCGAACCCCTACAGCCTACCGGCCACTAGGCCCTCAACCTAGCGCGTCTACCAGTTCCGCCATCCTCGCGAATGGAAACGCAGGCAAGTGTATAGACGAATCATTGATTTGTGTCAAGGGAAAAAGTTTAGAATAATTTTTTTACTGAGAAATATGATAGTGTAAAAAACTATTGCATATCAAATACTTTCATGTTTTAAGATTTCCTGATTCTAAATTTTTCAGGAGAATTTTCTGATGCCGGACTCTTTTCAGTTTTGCTTAACAACCTGTAATGATACTGAAACTGACGAAAAAATATCATCTTATGTGGTTAAAAATAAATATGGTGAATGTGCAGATGCTACGTTAAAAAATTTTTTAACTATAGCAAAGAGTTATTGAGGGTACTGGTAATACCGCGTATTATGTTTACCGGGTTAGAAACAGAAGAAAAAATCCATAACTTGTGGATATATTAGCAATAAGGACATATCTGATATGTTTCCGAAGGAGACTGTATGAGAGAAACAGTGTCATCATTTCTTAATCTTTATAATAACAACATAGGTCCATATATACTTCTGGTGCTGTTGATTCCTGCTGGCCTGCTGTTTACCATTATTTTAAAGTTCATACAGTTCAGAAAAATGGGAACTTCACTGAAGATTGTCAGCGGGAAATATGATCACGGAGGTGATCCCGGTGATATTTCTCATTTTCAGGCACTCAGTGCTGCTTTAAGTGCCACCGTGGGAATAGGAAATATAGCCGGCGTCGCAATGGCTATCGCATGGGGAGGTCCAGGTGCGGCATTCTGGATCTGGGTAACGGGCTTTTTAGGTATGGGGCTTAAATACGCAGAATGCACACTCGCTGTTGAATATCGTGAAAAGGATGAGGATGGCCTGGTTGCTGGTGGTCCTATGTTTTATATAAGCAAAGCCTTAAAACCAAAAATTGGATCCTTTGCTACTTTTCTGGCTGTTATGTTCGCTATAGGGGCTGTTGTATGCAGTTTTGGAACGGGTAATATGCCTCAGGCAAACTCAATGGCTCTTGCTCTTAAAAATGTTTATCATATCCCTGTATGGGCAAGTGGGCTGGTGGTTGGAGTCTTGGTTTTTGCGGTGATAGTGGGTGGAATCAAGCGTATTGGTAGTGTAGCCGGATTTTTAGTTCCTGTAATGGCAGCATTTTACATAATCGGTGCGATGACAGTTATTATTCTGAATTACAATCTTGTGGGAAAGGCATTCAGCCTCATTTTCAGTTCAGCGTTTACTGGTGAAAGTGCTCTGAAGGGTGGTTTTATAGGTACCATGTTATGGGGAATCCGGAGGGGACTTTTCTCAAATGAAGCAGGTCAGGGAAGTGCTCCCATCGCCCATGCAGCGGCAAAAACAGATCATGCAGTCAGGGAGGGCCTTGTATCAATGCTTGAGCCCTTTATTGATACAGTTCTGATTTGCACCTTGACAGCACTGGTGATAATTATGGGTGGTCTTTACATGCAGACAAGTTCAGGTACAGATGTGAAACCGATGTATGATGGTGCTGTGCTCACAACACTTTCATTTGAAAAAGGTCTTTCCCCCATTGGTCTGGGCATTTTCGGAAAACACATGGTGGCAATTTCCACAATTCTGTTTGCTCTTTCCACGGCAATAAGCTGGTCATACTACGGGGATCGAGCCGTTGAGTTTTTACTTAAGTCTACAAAAGCTGTTACTGTCTACCGGATTATTTTCAGTATTATGATTTTTGTGGGTGCTGTTCAGCCAATGACGCTTGTATGGAGTTTTGCGGATATGGCAATAACATTTATGGCTCTTCCGAATCTTGTGGCACTGTTTTTCCTTGCACCACAGGTATTTTCTCTCACAAAGGAATATTTCAAAGAGTTTCCGGGATAAAAAACACACACAGGGTTATAACGTTTTTGTTCATCTGAACATCGTGCATGTATGGAGGTGCGGATGGATTCAAAGGATGGCGAACTTATTGCCGATGTTCGCAGAGGAAACACGGAAGCTGTGACGAGACTGGCAGACAGATATCTCAGTGTCTGTTATTCCATAGCTCTCTCGTTTCTCCATCTCACCGAGGACGCTGAGGATGCTGCCCAACAAGCCATGATGAATGCAATCAGTTCAATACATCAACTCAGAGATAATGAAAAGTTCAGACCCTGGCTTTATCAGATTGTTAGAAACACATCCCGGGGGTATCTCCGAAAAAGAAAGGATGTTCAGTGTGATTATGATTTCAGTAATACACCTTCGGAAGATAGAAATCATGAAAAACGAACATCTGACAAACAGGTACTTCTTTCAGGTCTTAAAACCCTTTCTGAATCGGAGCGGCAGGTGATGCTGTTACATGATATGGAAGGAATGAATCACAAAGAGGTAGGTGAGATGCTTGGTATATCAGAGGAATACAGTAGGCAGCATCTGTTTGTGGCGAGAAAAAAAATGAAAAGGATCCTTTCGGAAAATGGAGGAAAAAATGGATAAATATCCAATTGACTTCAGTTCCATTGACTTCAGGGGACAGAAAAACCGTTATGAGGCAGCCTTGAAGAAAATTATGGAATCAGTTTCAGTTAAAACTACTGTTTCAACTATAATTTCAAGGAGATTTATCCCTGTTTTCCTTGTGTGCTTTCTTGTAATGTTCGGATCTGTATTATTCCTGAAGTATAATTTGAGATCTGAAACTGCACCCGCTGATTGCTGGAGTCAGGCTTATAAATACTGGAAATCGGGTGAAGGAAAAAAATCTGATAACGCATGGGAAAAAATCAATGAAATGAGGGTGAAAACATGGATAAAGTGAAAAATGACCCGGCCCTTGTAAAAACAGTTCTGATAATCATGGTGGTTTTTTTCACCGGTGGTACTGCTGGACTTGCCCTTGGCAGTGTTATTTTCAACCCAAAGGACAAAACCCACATCATTCACCCGCAGGAATTACTTGATCTCGGTCTTGATGAGGAGCAACTGAGGGAAGCCCGGAGGATAGGGGACAAGTACCTTCCGGAAATTGAGGCAATTCAGAGAAAATTCCTGCCGCAGCTGGATCTTGTTCATGAAAAAATGAAAAGAGAGTTGAGAAAAGTACTTACACCCGCACAGCGTAAGTTGTTTGATACCGGTAGAGCCCGGGTGGGACCCCCAATGGGACCGCCTCCCGGGATAAGACATTCAATGCGTACAGAACGTGAAGGTTTTCTTCATCACCCTGTGAGGACCATTGGTATGGTTCCACCTGCTGGTGCTTTTAAAGCCTGTAGTGGCATGAACTTAGGTGAAAAATGCAGGTTTGTTGATGGAAACAGACATGAGATAAATGGTGTTTGTCATTTTCCACCCGAAAGCGAAAACCTATTATGTATTCCCGTCAGAACTCCTATGTTCAGATAGTGTTTTGAGTTTGAACATCAGAGTGATTTACAGTTATGTAGTAGAGAAAATCAGGTATTTATTTTTCATAAGGGTGTATAGGGGAGATAACTAACCTCGGTATGTTTTTGTTGTTGTTAATTATATAATGTTTTTCATATGTTCATGTGTTTTTTGCTGTGCTGATTATAGAAATTCTAATTTGGTTTTTATTTATTTTATCTATCAATATATTTTCTGATAGACTCCGGTTCTATAGCATACTGAGTATATTTAAATATTCAATCAGGGAGTGTTTACCTTTAACCAAATTTAAGTTTGACAAATATTGTTAGTGAACTATAGATATTACTGGTGATTTATTAAAATTCTTACTTTAATTTCATATTGGTTTATAAATATGCCGGATATTTTTTCTTTTTTCTTTACTGATTTGAGATACTGGATCCTTTTACTCCATATTTTTATATTTTCCTCCTGTGTATCTGGAACTGATGAGGACAGAAGTGACAGATATAATGATGACAGTGCATTTGACTACTGCAGTATAGGATTTTCTGAAGGTACTGAGCAACAGTATCGCATTGAAGGGTTTTTAGCTCTTGAAAATAATGAGTTATGGAAATCAGGTCCTTTTTACATATGGAATACAAGTCCTTCGGACAGTTGTGAGAATAATCCTGTCACCACAGAGAATTCACTGGTACCTCAGGTCAAGCTTTATACAACATTTCCCGTTAGGGACAATCCTTTGAGGACAGGAAGTGCGGAAGTATCTGATGGTCCGTTTCCTCTGGTGGTATTCGCTCACGCAAATAATGACAGTATATGCAATATTTTCCAGCGGTATTATACGCTGACTGATCATCTTGCATCATGGGGATTTATAGTTGTAAGTGTGGATTCCACATCTGAAAACTGCACACCCGGTAGTGCTGAAAATTTAGCTCTTAGATCGGAAAACAGATTGCCGCAGTGGAGTCCATGAAAGCATTCAATGAAGATCCCGAAAGTATTTTTTACGGTAGAATAAACACGGATAATATTTTTATCTCAGGACACAGTAGAGGAGGGGGTGCTTCACTGATTAGTTATCTTCAGATGCAAAATTCAATATCTGGAATTATTGATTTCGAAGGGGTGGATATCACCAGATATGGATATGGAAGCCCTGATATCAGTGTTCCATTTTTGGGTTTTACAGCTTCAGAGGATACTGATCTGGATTATCCGTACTGCGAACCCACTGAGGGTCAACTAAAGGCACCTTATACATGGGTGACAATAAACGGTGGGATTCATGCATGGACTGCCTCAACTTTACCCTTGCGCAATGAGGATAATCCCTCGATTGAACAGTGGCAGCAGCATGATATTCAGGAGTTTTATGCTACTGCCTTTTTACTGGAACACTCTCAGATTCCTGATCTGGGTTCATATAATGTGGTAAGTATTCTTTTTGATTTGGAAGGTGCCAGTATGATTACTGAGAATATATCTGAGCAGGGTGTATTTATACGCTGGAACTCATGGAATACGCAGGATATTGTTATAGATGATTTTAACGGCATATATTCTGAGGAGCCTGATACGGAGGTAAATCTTCTTGGGGGAGTGAATATTTCCTCGGATCTTCAGAGATCCGAAGAGGTTTCATCCTATAGACCTGACGATGACAATCCGATTTCCCAGTATCTGAAAACTATATCAAGACTGCTTGTATCCGAAGATGGAAAAACAGGTGTTTTTACAATGTGGTTTTCCGATGAAAGGGATGATTCTTCAGAGGATGAAGAGGATGATTTTACCGAAATTCCAGTACCAGATGGTTTTTCTTTCCAGGCTTCAGTAAAGGGAATGGATGATCAGACGATTCCCGAAACCGCAAGAGTGGTTTTTCACAGTTCATTGGGGGATATAAGTCTTGATATTTATCAGTTCATCGGGCCCCTTGCTCTGGAAAACAGGTTTCAGCAACTTGTGATTCCTTCATCTCTCCTTCCTTCAAATATCAGGGGTGTTTCAATTGAACTCAGAGGAAGCATGTTCATCGAAAATCCAAGATTTACCAATTATTATCATCAGGAAAACTAATAGAAGGAATTGTATAAATCTTTTCTCAGTGTGAATAAAAGTTGTAATTGTCAGAAAGTTTTTTCTGTGACATTCCTCATGATGTTACATTTTCAGAAAGGAAAATTTTAATGAAAAAACTGATAATTGTATTTTTACTGGTGTCTGGTTCATTTTCAATAGGATGTGATGACGGAGAACCCGGGGATGGTTACAACGGTCTTTATCACATTACCCTTAATCAGTCCCGGGATCAATGTGGTGAAGGTGAATGGTTTGATATTACACCTGATTATGATTACTTCTTCCTTGAAGCTGCGAATCTTTTCGGGACACCGATTATCGGATGGAGTGAATGTACTGATGATTCCAAAGACACCTGTGATGATTACATGAATCTTGAACTATCCTTTGTCAAAGAGGATGGTGTCTGGATGCAGCAGACTATGTGGAGTTCACAGGATATTAACGGATGTCGTTTGATGATAAAAGAAGGTCTTTTAGCTAATACTGATGATGGAATAAGTATTTCCACCACAACAATTGAAGGAATAGTGACACTTGAAGAAGGTGACGATTGTCATTACGAACTTATAGACAAATATTTTGATCAGATGAGCTGTACCGAAGAACTGTATCTCGAAGCTGAAAAACTCTAATTTTAAATCTCTAACAAAGTTTTAATTCGGATTTTTACATACGTGAACATTATCTCAATTCTCTTTTTTTAATGACACAGTGCATCAAAATATCTAAAAAAACAAGTAGTTACAGTGTATTGCATCAGGGGAAAAAACATTTGAATTTTTCCGTTGACCAAGTCCGTTAAAAGTATCAGTAAGGGCGGGTAAGAAAATTCAAAAAACAAATGAATTTGAGTTCAAGGAGTCAAAATGAATAAGAAACTTATTATAATAACGGCTTTTTTATTGATGGGTCTATCTGAAAGTGTTCAGGCAGGTGGCATGATACACAATTCCAATCTCAGTCCTGAATATGCCCGTACACTTACCAGAAATGCTGCTCTGGATGCCATTGACATTGCAAATTATAATCCCGCCGGTCTTGTATTCATGAATGAAGGCAATTACATCTCTTTGGGTAATCAGTTTATAGCAAAAAAATATTCCCACAGTACCGATACTGCAACCTTTGGTGATGAAAGAAGTGTTCTAATTTTTCCTTCCCTTTTTGCTGTGAAAAATATGGGTAAATTTGCAGTTTTTGGAAGTTTTACTGTACCAGCCGGTGGTGGTTATCTGGAATATAAGGATGGTGTGGCTATTGCTCCTGGAGTTAATGCTGAAGGATTCACCGCACATTATGCCATTACAGCAGGTGGTGCATACAAGGTATCAGATATGATCAGTGTTGCCATCGGACTGAGGGGCATGTACGCACACAAGACAACAAAACTTGGTCCCATTGGAGATGGTTCATATCTTCTTGATTATGAGTCCAATGCACAGGGTTTTACCGGAATAATAAGTGTAAATGTACATCCTATGGATTGGCTGAATATTGCTCTCAGGTATGAAATCCAGACAGTACTTGAGTTTGAAAATGAAGGTAACTATGGAACTGATGCTGATACATACAGAGAGGACCTTCCCGCTGTATTGGGATTTGGTGTTAGCGCAAGTTTACTTAGAAAAATCACTCTGGAACTTAACGTGAACTATTATTTCAACAAAAATGCTGACTGGGAAGGTCTTGAGAAGGACGTGGACAACGGATTTGAAACCGCCATGAGTGCAAGTTATAAAATCAGTGATATGTTCACTGTAAGTGCAGGAATTCTTTATACAAATGCCGGTGCTGATAAAAACACATATGATTTTCTAAAACCACCCCTGGATGCATTTACAATGGGTGCCGGTCTGAAAATCACCCCGATAAAGGAACTTTCCATCAATGCTGCTGTTCTGAAATCAATTTATTTTGAGGATGATGGTTATGCTGGTGCTCTTGAAGTAACCCTGAACAAGGATATTACACTGTTTACAATTGGCGCCCAGTACAAGTTCTAATATTTTTCTACATATTGAAATTATAAACATCAGGGGATAGTGATGGCTGTCTGATGGTGTTTATTGACAAACCCCTGTTAGTAATTACATTCCGCATCTGATTATTACCGGAGGTTCCTATGCCCACTGATCTTGAAATTGCAAACAGTATTGAAATGAGACCTATATCTGAAATAGGTGAAAAGCTTGGTTTTTCTTCTGATGATCTTGAATATTACGGAAAATACAAGGCGAAAGTGAGTGCCTCAAGCTGCAACAGATCACTGGGGTGTTCCCATGAGGGTGAACTGATTTTGGTGAGTGCAATAACTCCGACTCCAGCCGGAGAAGGTAAAACCACTGTAAGTATCGGCCTTGCTCAGGGTATTGCAAAACTGGGAAAAAGTGTAAGTGTTGCACTGAGAGAACCATCACTGGGACCTGTGATGGGTATGAAGGGTGGTGCCACCGGTGGCGGTTACAGTCAGGTTTTGCCCATGGAGGATATAAATCTTCATTTTACCGGGGACATACATGCTGTTACCACTGCGCATAATCTGCTGAGTGCTGTCATTGATAATCATATATATCAGGGAAATGCTCTGAATATAGATCCCCGTGCAGTTGAATGGCGCCGGGTTATGGACATGAATGATCGTTCGCTGAGACAGATGGTTATTGGATTGGGTGGTACAACGATGGGGCTTCCCAGAGAATCAGGGTTTGATATTTCAGCTTCATCTGAAGTGATGGCGACTCTGTGTCTTGTGGAGAGTTTTTCTCAACTGAAGGAAAAACTTGATAATATTCTTATAGGTTTTACTTATGATGGAAAACCTGTAAATGCCAAATCTCTTTCTGCCTCTGGAGCAATGGCTGCACTTCTGAAGGATGCGTTTAAGCCTAATCTTGTTCAGACTATTGAGGGTGTCCCGGCTTTCATTCATGGTGGGCCGTTTGCAAATATAGCACAGGGAACAAATTCAATTATGGCGACCCGGCTATCCCTGAAAACATCAAATTACACTGTAACTGAGGCTGGTTTCGGATTTGATCTGGGTGCAGAAAAATTCTTTGATATAGTAGCTAGAAAAGCTGGATTCAAGCCCAGAGCGGTGGTTTTAGTGGCAACTGTCAGAGCCCTGAAGATGCATGGTGGTAAAAAGAGAAAAGAACTTCATGAAACTGATCCCGGTGCAGTAAAAAAGGGAATTCCCAATCTTGCAAAGCATGTGGAAAATATAAAGAAGTTTAATGTTCCCGCAGTGGTTGCCATTAATCGCTTCTCAACGGATTCCCCTGAGGAGCTTGAAGTTATTGCCTCGTGGTGTAAAGAAAACAGTGTTCCCTATAGCATAAGTGATGTATGGGGAAAGGGTGGAGACGGAGCAAGGGAACTGGCTGAAATAACACTAACTGTGGTTGATAACAACAGGATTGATTACAGACCGCTCTATGAGCTTACAGACAGTGTTGAAGATAAAATCAGTACTATCAGCCGCGAAATTTATGGAGCTCAAGATGTGGATTATGCTCCAAAAGCCAGAAAGGATCTGAAAAAGATAAAAGAGCTCGGATTTGATAATCTGCCGGTTTGTATAGCAAAAACTCAAAAAAGTCTGAGTGATGACCCTGGACTTCTCGGGCGCCCCGAGAACTTTGTTGCCACGGTGCGGGAGATAGTTATCGCAAACGGAGCTGGATTTCTGGTTCCTATTACAGGTGATATCCTGAGGATGCCTGGTCTTCCCAAAAGACCGGCTTCAGAAAAAATCGATATTGATGATAATGGAAATATCAGTGGTCTCTTCTGATTTTTTTGATTTCAGTCCGATCAAGTGGCGGATATTTTGATAAATCCATTTTAAGTTTAGTGGCGAATTTTCTTGCGGGAATGAAAGCATGATTTTTTCTCAGCAGAGAATCAACAGTCGCTACAGCTTTTTGATTGTTACCCAGAGCATTATGTATTTTTGCTTTCAGCAGAATTCCATTTTCATGTTCTGGATTTTCCGAAAGATTCTGACTGATATATTCCAGTGCTGTTTCTAGTTTTTGGGGTCGCTGGAGTTTGTCGTAAAGATTTATGCCTTTCCAGATTGCTTCCGCTGCAAGGTGCCATGATTTTCCTGATGGAGCTGATAGGGATTTAAGTTTTCTGAAAGTGACGAGGGTGAGGTCATGTCTTTTCTGAGCATTGTAAATTCCCATGAGAATTGTGAAAACTGCTGTATTTTGAGGATAAATAAGTCTTCCGAGATGTGCAAATCTGGTGGCACTGGAGGTCATATCCATTTCTAGGAAAAGTTCTGCCCAGTGACAGCATAGATTTGAAATTTTTCTCCTGAGTGGCTCTGTGGTGTTTCTGAATGCATACAGCCTGGTGTAAAGAGATTTTATTTTCACCCTGGGGGGAAGTTTGCGATCCTTGTTGCTCACTGGGGTGTATGTGAATATCCCCTCAGGAATTATCATTTTGCTTTTGCCTGGAAATGAATCACTTGAAACTATTCGTGATTTTTCAAAATTACCACCATCGCTTTTTGTGGTGGAGGACTTTCGGCAACTGATGTAGTCAGTTAAAAGCATAAGATCATAGTATTCACTGGTTTTGGGAATAACAGCATCTGTATTGTGGAGATTCAGAGCCACTTCAAATGTAAGATCCTTTGAAGAAAATTCGGAATATTCAGTTTTATGAATGATATTAAGCAGTACTAGGGGAATAAGAAACATCATTATAAAACTTGCAGAGATAACAGTTGATTTTAGTTTCAGCGAAATGAAGTGAATTCCTGTGGCCGCTGTAAAATACATTGCTGCCACAGTTATCAGAGAATTGGAGGCCGAATCTATTCCGGAAGGTGAGTTCCATACTGTGTGAAGAAAAACTGCAACACCAAGACTGGCAAATGCAAGAGTTCTGGAGCATCTGGTTTTAATCAGAGAGAAAATACCAAGTAATGAAAAGGGAAGCATGAATGGTGGAAAACTTGTAAAAACAGTATTCAGCAGTCCTGATGCATTGGGGATGAAAACCTGTGGATTCAGTGGTGAAAAATGAGCAGTGGCATAGGGTGCATTTTCTGTCATTCTGATAAAGTTCATCATACGGGAAAAATCCATGTTCTGAATCAGGGGGTCAGGGTTTCTGTGCGCACTCAATGGTAAAAATAAAGCAGTTCCTAGTCCGGCTATGAAAAAAAATGGGATAGCTACAAACATCCCCGGATTAATTCTCCAGGAAAACAGCCACAATAACACCAGTGGGGGCAGCATGAATCTTATACCCGGATGGAGTGATGAATATGTAATTCCCAGAAGAAAACTGATAATGATACCGCTTCTGTTATCTTTTTCGATATCATCTGCATCAAAAAGATAAAGTGTCAGCAAAATCATGAAAAGAGTCAGAGGTATGGAACTGAAAGTGATGGTGCTGCACCAGAGAGCTGAAGTGAGAGCAAATGCAGCGGTTGAAAGTGTCGTCAGGTAAATATTCTGAGTTGTCCGATGAATCAACTGTCCGAACATAAAAACTGCAGCGCCTGATATTAGGATCGATATCAGTGAGAGACGGAAAAAAGTGCTTCCAAGAGGAATAGCCAGAGTCAGTTGGCTCAAAAACACCAGAAGTCCATCACCAGGCGCGGATCCCGGGGAAAAACTCAGTGCTCCCAGTACTGTTTTTGGATTCTCTGAAACACTTTCTCCGGTGATCATGAAAAGTGCAGTGAAAAAGAATATCACCGCGATTAACAGTGTAATCCAGATATGTTTTTGGATTCGGAGGGTTGAAAAAAACGGCATCAGTCGTCAGAGTATTGAATATTAAAATTTACTTCGGTTCCGGGGGCAACTTTTTCGCCTTTTTTAGGTTTGGTTGAATAGATATAACCATTGGGACGGTCACTTGTATCCATACTGTTGACTTTGCCAAGTTTCAGACCGAGTTTTTCCAGCTCTTCAGTCATCTTCTTCTTACTGTATATTTTCCCTCTGTATGCAGGAATTTCAACTTCGCTTTTCTTTTTGGAGACAACAAGTTTCATCTGAGTTGATTTTTCAACCTCTCTGCCTGGAGGGGGATCCTGGCTGAGAATCTGATTGGCTTTTGATTCTGAATCTTCACGATAGGTGACATTTACAGCAAGCCCAAGTTTTATAATAACACTCTGGGCCTCTGTGAGGTTTTTGCCCACCACAAGGGGAACACTGATTTTAGGAGGTCCGTTTGATACTTCCACACTTACTGCGGTCCCCTTTTTCAGAATACTTTTAGGCAGAGGATCCTGATGATGAATCAAACCAGCCAGAATAGTTGGATGTGAGGATTTTTTTGAAAGGTTCAGCAAAAGACCTTTTTCCTTAAGTATTGTCTGAGCCTGATCAGGGCTGAGTCCTATAATCTTTGGGACTTCAGTTGTTTTTTCCTCGGTTTTTTTACCCTTTTCCAGAAGTGGTACCAGCCAGAACTGCAATGCTAAAAACATCACGGCACTGGTGATTAGGGATGTTGTTATGGAAATGGCTACTGTGGATGAAGTACGACTCATGATTACTCCTGGGATTATTATTTGATTTCCCCGCACTGGCCGGTGGATTTAATATTATAGATGGCATCCTGACAGGATTGGGCTACGCTGTCGAATACAGTCTGATTTATTCCAGCTGATTTTTTCCAGGCAGGCAGACTTTTTTTGGCCAGTTCACATGCGGATTTAAGAAGTTCATTGGAAACTATTCGATCTGAGCAGGAACAGACATATTTGATGTATTTATCGCAAATTGGAAGAGACACTTCCTTGTTCACCGCTTTCATGGTCTCTGGAGTTTTCTTTTCAGTTTTCAAATTCTTTTTTTCCGGGACAACTTTCTTTTTTTCCACTATAGGCTTTTTGTCAGGTTCATTGTCGGAGCTCTTTTTGTCTGAACATCCCAGAGTTGCAACCATCACAGTCAGTAAAATAAGAAATTGTTTCATAAAACCTCACTTTAATATTTTCAGAATCTGTTTCAGGAGCAGTTTTAAATTTAAAGGCATACAAAAGGTTCCTGTCACAGATCTCTTGTTATAACAGATTATTTATGGTAGTAAAACCAAACCATTAACGGAGGTTTAAAATGGCCAGTATAGATATAACAAGAAAACATTCCATGACCAATGATGACGTAAAAACAAAAATAGAAGAGCTTCGTAATGATCTTGAAAAGAAATATGGACTTGAATGTTCATGGACAAGTCAGGAAGTTCTGAATATCAAAGGAACCGGAGTGAAAAAAGGAAATATCAGTCTAAACAGTGGTGAAATTAAAGTGGAAATTAATCTTTCCCTTCTCGGATCCCCTTTTAAATCAAAAATAGAGAGTAAAATTACTGAATATATGGATGCCAACCTTAAATGAGATTCCTCGGGCTGGACATTGGTTCAAGAAGAATCGGTGTTGCCATCTCAGATGAGACCGCACTGATTGCATCACCCTATGGTGTTATTTCAAGAACCTCCATCAAAAATGATGTTCAGGAGATTATTACCATTGCTGTCGAAAAACGGTGCGGGGCTGTCGTTTTGGGTTATCCCTTAGGACTTGATGGTAAAAAAAATTCATCAACAAGACTTGTGGACTTATTTTATAATTCTCTAAAGGAAAGTTTCCAGGGTGAAATATTTTTTATTGATGAACGGTTTACTACAAAATTAGCTCAGCAGGCACTGATCAGCGGAAATGTCAGACGCAGTGAGCGGAAGAAAACTGTTGATAAAGTTGCTGCAGCATTAATTTTACAATCGTATCTGGATTCTCTGAGATGAAAAAACAGTACTTTCATTATCTTGCAATCGGAATCACCGGAATAACTGTTATTATTGTTGCTCTGGCTCTTTGGAAGGTTAGTGGATTTATTTACGGTTATCCAGATCGTCTTCCTGTGAATTCATCTGATGAACAGGTTGAATTTGTTGTTCCAAGGGGAGCGAGTTTTAATAAAATCATATCACTGCTTCATGAAAAAAAGATAATCTCGAAACCTCTGATGTTCAGACTGTATACGATGCTGAAATCAGGGGATATTAAGGTTCAGACTGGAAATTATATATTCAGAAGGAATTTCACACCAAGACAGGTGATTAAGACACTGAAGGCAGGTCCCATAATAACCCTTGTGGGGGTTACTATTCCTGAAGGAAAAAATATTCTGGAAGTCAGTTCAATTCTTGAAAACGCCGGTTTCGGGAAAAAAGAAGAATTCCTTAAATATATCAGAGATCCGGATTTTGTTCAGGAGGTTGGGGCTAAAGGTGATAATCTTGAAGGCTATCTGATGCCTGAAACTTATAAGTTTCGTAAGGGAACGGCTGTTGTGGATATACTGAAATATCTCGTAAAAAGTCATTTCAGGGTATGGCGGGGTCTCACTAGAAAATATCCCAAAGAATTCCGAAAGGTTCAGGGACAACTGGGCTTCAATTCTCATAAGATGCTGATAATGGCTTCACTTATTGAAAAAGAGACTGGTGTGAAAAAGGAAAGGCCGCTGATTTCAGGTGTTTTCCAGAACAGGCTACTGTTTCCAGGATTCAAACCCAAGTTTCTTCAGACTGATCCGACTATTATCTATGGGTGTACTGTTTCTATGGATAAAAGTGAAGCATGTAAGAAATTCAATGGCAGAATCAGATATATTCATTTGCGGGACAGGGATAATTTATACAATACATACACTCATGAAGGCCTGCCTCCGGGTCCTATCTGTTCACCTGGATATGCCGCAATGTTAAGTGTTTTGAAACCTGACCCATCCAGATATCTGTATTTTGTCGCAAAGACACCAGGTGGTGAACACTATTTCAGTGAAACAATAGAGGAACATGAAAAGGCAGTTGACCGATTTATAAGAAAGAAAGGCAGATAATGACCACAATTAAGACCGGAAGAAATGCATTACCATTTGATATTGATATGTCAGAGGATGTTGCCAAAGGGCAGTACTCGAACACATTTATTCTGAATCATACTGAAAATGAATTTATACTGGATTTCGCACTTCAGGCACCTGGAATTGAAAAAGTGAAAATTCTGCAGAGAATAATAATCACTCCTAAACAGATGGAAAAACTTACTATGCTGATGGGAGAAAGTCTTGAAAAGTATAAGACAGTTTATGGAGCAAAAAAAGAAAAGCCAACAAGTCTTAACTAGAATTTATTCAACAGTTATAGGACCTTCAACTTCTTCAAATCCCCATCTTACATTGTCAATTACCACTGCACTGTCCAGAACATGATCTCCTTCATCATGTATTGAGAAGACGATTTCATATATTTCATTGGGTTCCACAGGAGCTCTGGTGGTCAGCCAGCCGGTTGCACTTCCAACATACTCCCCATATTCTTCAACTTCATATCCTGTGCCATTGATTGACTGGCTCCAGTTAGGTGGAGTCTGGAAATAATTGTTGTTTACGGTTATGGCCTTACCATTTCCATCAAAACTGATGTTAATTGTTTCACCTTCACCTGAAGCTTTCCCCATAATTGCATAGAATGTGTCATTGAACTGAGAATCCACCCATTCAGGATACTCTGAGGAGAGGAATAAAAAGTCGAATGATATTGAGTTTACATTTGGTGGAGTACGGATTACCAGTTTAATCTGGGTAAGATCAGTACAGGTTGCCGGAGTATCATCTGCCTCAGCATTATCAATATCTTCCACAGGGTCATGATCACATGTATATTCAAGATCCTGAGTGCCTGCACCCTGAGGTTCATTATTTAGAACTTCTCCGGTGAAAAGAGCCACCATCTGGCAGGAGGCAGGATATTCCGGATCCCCCTCTTCGATCTGACGTGGAGGAATGGGTTTAATATCACCCCACCCGAAAGCACCAGGAGTCAGGTTTTCGGGATCATAACTGATGATGGCGTAACTCTGAGCTCCAAGGACCTGAATGGTTTCCTGAAAAACACCAGTATCACAAAGACCCAGTGCATCCCCCAGTCTGGCGCCTGGTCCTAAATTCGACAGTGCTCCTGTTACTTCAACTCTGTTGCAGTCGCAGGGATCATTAATCTCATCAACGGCACCGTTGCAGTTGTTGTCAATTCCATCACCTGGAATTTCCACAGCAATAGGGCTTCTTGTTTCGTCATTATCAGCACAGTCTCCATCACATTCGTTGAAACCGTCGCCGTCATCATCACTTTCATCAAGATCCACAAGTCCATTACAGTTGTTGTCAATTCCATCGTTGCAGACTTCCACCTGAGCTGGGGATCTGTTAGGATCATGGTCATCACAGTCAGAATCTGCTCCAAAACCATCATTATCATAATCATCATCGGTAAAACCGTTACAGTTGTTGTCTTTACCATCTGGAACTTCAGTCTTACCAGGGTTTACATCGGGATCATTGTCGTCACAGTCTCCTCCTGCGATGGTATATCCATCCTTATCCTTGTCATCAAACTGGTTATTAATATTATTTGATGGATTATTGAAAGAATTGTTTGAATCTTCGGGATTGCTGTTACAACTCAGGCCAAAGGAAGCAATAAGTATTAAAAGAAAAAACCGTTTCATGAAAACCTCCGAGTAATATTTAATATCACATTACTACTCAGTTTCCATACACGAAAATTGAAATATTTTACAGTTTTTTACCTTTTTAAACTAATTCTCCAGTCTACACATGCCATTGAGTGATAAGTTCCCAGAACAGGATTGAGATCCATTTCTTCAATTTCAGGCGCTGCCTTCAGCAGGGCACTGATTCTTATAATAATATCCAGGAATTTTTCCTCATCAAGCCCTTTTTGCCCTCGTACTCCTCTGAAAAGTGGGTAGGAACGCAGTTTTTTGAGAAGAAATCCGGCTTCCTCGTGTCCAAGCGGTGCAAGGGCACTTACTACATCCTTGAAAACTTCAATAAAAATTCCACCCATGCCAAACATCATAAGATGCCCGTAGCCATCGTGTCTTGATACTCCGGCAAACAGTTCTGTGCCGGAAAGCATTTCCTGTACAAGAACCCCGTTGGCCCCCTGAATGTCCATCAGTCTGTTGAATTCAGATAAAAGTTGATTTTCGTCACTTATATTCAGTGAAACACCATTCGAATCACTTTTATGAAGAACCCCGGAAACTTTTAAGGCCAGAGGATATCCAATACCTGAAGCTGATTTTAATTCATCGATGCTGTTGACGGTTATTTCTTTTGCATGCGGTATCCCGGCAGCATCAATTAATGCGAGGGCATTAGTTGATGATAGGTATCCATCTGAGGACTCATCAACTATTTTCCTTATTGCGGCCACATTTATTTCAGGAAGTTCAGGATCTGTATCGGCAGGTTCTTTGCGTTTTACTATATTGCCCATAGTCTGTCCCAGTAGTACTTCGTCGCTGAAATTACTTCGACCGAGTGACTTGAAATACTGTACAGCATCCTTTGCTGTTACCACAGATGGAAGAACCGGGTAAATAGGCTTCGAACAGTTTTTCATTTTTTCATCGAGTACTTTATAAACCGGAGTTACATCCATCAACCCCGGGGTTCCGAAAATTACCACTATTCCGTCGATTTCCGGAAAATCATTGTCAATGGTATCGATAATAATTTCCAGATGCTCAGCAGTTCCTGTGGCCAGAAAATCAATTGGATTTGAAATACTGGATCCTGGATACAGCTGCGATAAAAGTTTTTCCGCAGCTGGACCTTTGAGTTCCGGAATTATAAATCCTGCCTTAGATAAAGTATCAGCCAGCATAACACCAGGGCCACCTGCATGAGTAACTATTGCTATTGAATTTCCTTTCAATTCCCGATGAGAAAAGAGTGCAGCGCTGAGCATAAGATCTTCTCTTCCATAACATCTTACAACGCCGGCTTTGGAAAATAATGCATCAACTGCAGCATCACTGCTTGCCATTGCTCCGGTATGACTTGATGCAGCACGATTTCCGGCATCGCTAGCTCCTGCCTTGATGGCGGCAAGTCTGCAGCCTTTTTTAATGAGGGAAGATGCATGTTTTAAAAACATCTGTGGTTTATCTATCTTCTCCATATAAAGCAGTTTCACTGGAGAACATGTAGCGGGATCATATGTTTCATCCCAAAAGGCCAGAATGTCTTCAACACCTGTCTGTGCGCTGTTTCCTACACTGAACATGCTGGAAAAAGTCAGTCCCATATCTATTCCTGCTTCCATGATGAATGCAGCTGTAGCTCCCGAACCTGAAGCAAAATCCACTCCATCAGTTTTAAGGGAAGGAATAGGTCCGGCAAAAGTTCCCTGATATGACGTGGTTAATATTCCCATGCAGTTGGGACCTATTAGAGTAGCATCATAAGAATCAACAATTTCAAGCAGTTCTTTTTCCAGAGCAGCCCCTCTGTCACCGGTTTCTGAAAAGCCAGCGCTAAGAACAATGAATGCTCGTGTTGAACAGTTTTCAGCTAAAATTTTTACTGTCTGTGGAACAAATTTTGAAGGAATCGAAATAATTGCAAGATCCACATTCAGGGGAAGGTTATCAGGGGACTTATAGCATTTTATTCCCTGCACAATTTCCTCTTTTGGATTCACAGCATAAAGATCACCGGCAAATTTGCCATCAAGAATATTTCGAAGTACTTTGCCACCTGGCTTTGTGATTTCGTTTGAAGCTCCTATTACTGCGATACTTTTTGGATTAACAAGTTCTTTACGGATCATTGATTCCTCCTGAAATGTTAAAAAAACAATGTGTTAGAAAATAATTCATACATAACTGGGTCTGACACTAGAACATTTTTACCCAATATTCCAGTATATACTGGTTAAAATTTTCTCGATTTACTCGATATTATTACTCTGAAATTTAGGAGTCTGGTGTGCTATAGTGTCTGGTGTTATATCCTTATTGACCAATGGGAAGTTAATTCTTAAGGTGATGTTGTCTGGAGAAATAGTCATGAAAAAACTGTTTGGTGTAATGGTTTTGTTGCTGGTGGTATCCTCATGCAGTCTGATTGTTGATTTTGAAGATAATAGTGATGCTGCAATCAGTAACAATACCACTAATAACACTGTTAATAATTCAACCAATAATATTACAAATATCAATGGGGAAGTGTGTTTCAACCATGTTGATGATGAAAATGACACCATGATGGATTGTGAAGATCCTGAATGTGCTTCAGTTGCTTTCTGCAATACTTCGGATTCATGCTCAATGGACTCTGTCAATGATGAGTGGTCAAGCTGCGATTATATAGACTGCAGGTTTAATTCATCATGTGATGAATGTACCATTGGCAACAGTTACTGGAACACAGATCCTTCCTTTTCATGCTCTCAGGGAACATGTACTTTTCTTTCCAATGCATCAGTGGGCTGCGGGGTTAATTCAGGGACACATTATTCAAGATGCAATTCCGATACTGAATGCCCAAAGGGTTCTTACTGTAACGACAATTCATGTGTGACAGTGTGTTCTCAGGATAATACATACTGTCCTAGGCCTGATGATACAGCTTCTTCCTTGTGTATGGTTTTCAAAAGTGCTCTTTATGAAAGTCATAATCTGGGCTACTGCATTTTAAATGTGACATGTTCACCCTTAAACTCAGGGGAAAGTGATTGTCCTGAAAGTATGGTGTGCCGCCCGGAGATAGATTTTGATAATCCCGGTACAGGTGATTTTCAGACATACTGCAGCCCGTATAGAGGTACATCAAATGCAGGTGGTGACTGCTCAACAGTTGAAGACTGCAGGGAGGGTTCAATTTGTCTTCCTGCTCTTGGTAAATGTGCCAGCCTTTGCAGGCTTGGAGAGCTTGGTAACTGCGGTGATAATGAAATATGCAATGTCATCATGAGTGGAAATACGGTTGGCGTCTGTATTGAAATGGGTACAGGAGGTGAGTAATTTTTTTAACTGTTTTCCGGCCTGATCCATGTGTGATTTGAATCAAGATTAAGTGCTGAAATGATTTTTTCAGTTGTGAGTCCGGAGGTTATCAGACCTGTTATTCCACTATCTGATGCTTTGAGCAGTGATTCTATTTTCCCCCCTATTCCTCCGGTAACATCAGCATAATTCAACGAATGCAGTTTGTTTTTGTGAATATTCCAGTTACCACGGTTAATTTCCATAATGGGGTTTTTTGTTTCAGGGTCATAAAACCCATCAGTGGAGGTAAAATGAATGATGTTTTTCAAACCGTGAAAAACAGCAAGATTGAGAGCAATATCATCCCCACTCAAAATACCTGTTTTTTTTCCAAAGTTAAAAGGTATTCCATAAAAAACAGGAGTAAATCCACGGTTTATAATCTGTAAAAGTGAATTTCCAGTGGTGATAATTTTTCCTTCCCTGTTGAAATCAAAGAAACTGTCAGGTTGAACAGGCCAGGGGTTTATTCCGTATTTTCTCAATACATCAGTAAAAAGTATATTCAGTTGATACTGAAGTGAAATCAGTTCAGACCATCCCTTAATGGTATCAGATTTAACTTCAGAAGAAATTTTAAGTCCTTTTTGTCTTACAACTGAATGGCCGAAACTGCCTGCCCCGTGAATCAGAATTGCCTTTTTATTCCATTGTGAGAATGCTGAAGCAAAAATCTCTGCGTTTTCACGGTTAAAACTAGGCTCAGAACTTTCCTTATGAGTTATCAGGCTTCCGCCCACTTTTATTACAAAAACTGATTCCGAGAAGAGTTTCTCTGTCACAGGTTTATCAGCAGTGCTGTCAATGAATAATTCATTTTCCTTAATTTCCAGTGATTTTATATATTTCAGTAATGAGATATTATTGCATGCAAAAAGTGTAATATTCCCCATAATACATCCGACAGTTGTCACATTATCAGTTTTTGACATTATGACTGCTGCAGGAGCAAGCCCCCTTTTTGCAAGCCTGTAAAGGGACCAGTTTCCTACAGTTGAACCACTTGCAAAGGGAATAACCAGTATTTTCCCCGCCACTGATTTTCCTTCAAGTGGATGGGATTTTTGTACGACAGTTCCAGTTTCAGGATTAATTCCACCGTAAAATGAAAGTGAATTTTCAGAATAAAGTATATCTCCTGAGATGTTGTGGCCAAAAATCTTTTTGCCGTGAATAACTGACTGATTCATTTCAGATTATCCATTTCTTCAGCCGATACCAGTTTTACTGAAAAACCTCTGTTTTTTAGATAGAACATTGCCTTGACGCTGTCAGTAACTATTTTCCTGATATTATCCGGTAGCCTGGAGACCGCCAGACAGCCTCCTGCCATGTAGGAATTATTATTTATTTTACATGAACCCCTAGGGCCAGCACACAGAAAATTTGTTCTGTTTGTTCTGGAAATAATAGATAGAGAATCCTCCATGCTTTTATGTGGACAACCGGTGAAAAATAGTGTGTTTTTATCATATTCAAAATCATCACTCAGTTCATTCCATAAGTAATTAAGGTCTTTTAGGGTTACTGATTTTGAAGATTGTGGGAGCGGATAATCCTTCCATTCCGGTGTAAAGTCTTCTATATGAAACATGGATGCTCCACCATATGTTATTATTGAAGCACTCAATGCCTGAAGATGAGTAACACCAACGTGTTTATCAGTGTTCATATGAAAAAGTGGGATTTTTCCGGGTATGTTTTTTCCACACCATGCTCCGAGCAGTCCAAAAAGCACTGGATCGTCAAGTTTATCCTTTACATCAATTTCCACATCGGAAAACCGGTTTTTGCTGAGATGTAACCCGATAGCTGGAGTAAAACCTGTTACCGCACTGCTAAGGGCGCTTATACCGCTTTCTCTGTTGGTTCTTGCTCCAAGAACAGAATTGGCAAAAACCACCGCACTGGATTCAGACCAACTAATATGCTGGCCGTAAAGTGGGAGATTTCCTGTGAAATATGGTGAGCAACTCAGGGAAAGTGAAATTCCCATGGATTCATATATGGAATATATTTTTTTCTGAAATTCCACTTCCCTGGAATTAATATGATTCCCGGGATTATCGGTATCAAATGCACCGGGATTTAATGTGGTTTTTATTTTGACTCTGGTGTTTTTCGCGAAAGTATCAAGAAAATCTATGCCTTCAGGTCCAATATTATAAAAAGACACTCCACTTATCTGAGCACTGCTGCTTGGAACAACATATCGACTTGCACTGCTTTCAGATAATCCTCTGATTATCTCCAGAGACAGCTTCTGGCCGCAGGTTAACTCACCGGAAAAAATCTTTTCCAGAACAGAAATATCTCTCATGTCTCATACCTTCAAAAATGGCAATTGCCTTCTGTACTTTTCAGAGTTTTTAATGTCCTTCACAAGTGTATTTACTGACCACTTGGATGTCTGTCCGTTTTGAGAACTTGGATCAAGACTGGAACCTAGCTGATCATTGAAAACAATTATATCACGATGGGGTTGACATCTGGTTGATTCAGCCCATTCAACCTGTTCTGAAGAGTTTACATTTATATCCGTATTGACAAAAGTAACCTTCTTGAGAGAAGGATGCAGCGAAAAAACAAGTTCTGAAAGTTCATCTGTTTTTTCAGTATAATCAAGAGATATAACAGCATACAGCCAGTGACTTCCTCCTCTGGTGAGAGAAATATCATGTACATTGAATTCACTTTTTTTCAGCCCTGAAATAATATGAAGTCGCCTTGGTTCACCCATCAGATATCCATGCTCGGGACCTGAAGGCAGAATATGAGGAATTACCGGATGTGGTCTTGAATATATGTGTTTCAGACTAAACCGGGGCTGATTTCGTATAAAATCAGAAGTTGCTGTAATATCAACAAAAGGACCTTCAGGAAGTAGACAGTTTTTTTCAAGATAACCGCAAAAAACCAGTTCACAGTCTTCCGGGAAAAACCATTCATCGGATTTTATCAGGTGAATATCATCATTTTTTAAGGACGCTGCAAATTCCAGTTCTCCTCCGGGAGTCTTAAGTGAAATTGATGCGCCAAGAGCAATTTCAGGAGAAGCCCCTGTAATAAAGCTTACAGGAATTTTATCTGAACTTTCATTTAAAACAGCATTAAGATGTCTGTCTACAATACGTACCACCGCAGTATCTGCAGATTTTTTCTGGAATCTGTGAAAACTCAGATTCCATGAATTCCCGGTGGGAATAACAGCAACAGTTCCGGTCAGATAGTCAGTCATACTTTCACCGAGGCTGAAAAATGGTATATCATCGAAGTTATAATCAGATAATTTAAAATCATCCGGGAGATCAGTTATTTTAACAGTGCCGGGTTTTTCCCATGCGGATATTGCTTTTGTTTCAAGATCAGAAAATGCATCAGGTATTATACTGTTATAAATATGACCGCAGTAATTAATCCCTGAAGGGCTGTTTTCAGTTGTGAACCCTGAAGTAGCCTGAAAAAGTTGATTTCCCCGTTCTTTTGAATTTTCATTATAATCAAATCTTTTAAATTTTTCTGAAGTCAGAAACTGACTAATCCCCCTGTGATTCATCTTTCAGTAATTCTCCAAAAAGTTTCTCAACCCGTGATTTGATTTTGCTGTACTTCTGAAGAAAATCAAAATTCTGAGCCTTAAAAGTTTTAATGTGCTGTTTTTTTGTTGATTTGGCAGCCAGATCAATTCGCTTATCTCTCAGCCAGGAAATAATATCTCCAACAGGTGATATCTGCACATCTTCTGAATCGGGTGAAGATAACCTGAAACTTCCATCACCGGCTGATTCGACCACTATAATTGTGGTTTCAGGACTCGATGCACTTATTGATGAGACAACCATACTTGAAGGAAAGTCCGGAAGATTTTTCCCTACGAAAACAAACTTGTATTTTCCACTAGTTCCATGATCAAGACCTTCGCTGCCCCAGCCCACGCTTTTTATATTCCAACCCTTTGAGTCATTCAGAGAAGAAGTCAGTTCCTGGGTTAGATTTGATTCACTGTCAACAATCAGAATATCAAGTGGAGGGAGCTCACTGTCATCAACTCCATCTCTGTATCTTTGAGCCTCTTCGGTTTCTGTGAGTTTTATATGCAATGAGAGCATTCTTTTGAAAAAATTATTATGAACTGTATACATGTCCTTGAGCAGAAGATCTCGTTCCTTTTCATGGGAAATTCTGGCTGCACTTTTTTTGATACTCTCAATAAGGAATAAAATTTCTTCAGGACGTACGTGAATTACATCTTCGCACCCGCTTCTGAACGCATTTACCGTTGCCTTGAAATCTTCTCTGGCGGTGATCATAAAAACGTGAGTTACCGGAGAAAGTTTTTTTGTCATTTCCAGAATTTCAAGACCATCGCCTTTTGCCTTTATATCAAAATCAATGATGGCAATAATAAAAAACTTATTTTCCAGGAGATCCTCGAGAGTTCCCCACTCACATATGTTTGTTACCAAAAATCCTTCTCTGGACAGAACCGTTTGAAGATCCTGAACGAGTGGTTTGTTTTCTGAAACAAGAAGTATTTCACGGCCTATGTACTGTGTACTCATTAGCAGCCTCATGGGAACAATTTATATAAAAATATTAATCCGGCTTCCGTTTATACCAGAAAATGCATTGGGGTGGAACAATTTCTCACCAGGGCCAGCAGACACCCCAGTCAGTATAAATATTCCAGTCTGTAAATGGTTTACATGGAGCCTCAGAAGGGCAGTTATCCAGCACACCTGGATAACAAATTTCAAGGCAGACAGGATTGGTGGCACTGGTACAGTAAAGACCTTCTTCACAGGAGTTACCCATTCCACAGGAATCATAAAGGTGTGCAGTCCCGGCATCATCAAAACATTTAGTTCTGAAACCATTATATTTGTCGATATAACAGTACTGATCCTGAGAACATCCGTTATTATTGAATGGATCACACGAACCACAGGTTGTATAGGTTCCGAAACAGTCATCATCCAGACAGTCAGTAAGGCCATCCCCATCATCATCTGAGTGATTATCACATGTTTCATCATGGGCACAGGAAGGATCAGTGGTACAATCGGGATCATCACAGTCAATGAGGGTATCCCCATCATCATCGGTATCGTTTCCACAGATTTCAGGAGGAATACATTCATCCTGAGTGGCGCAGTCAGGATCATCACAGTCAATGAGATCATCGCCGTCATCATCCATCTGATTGAAACAGTCTTCCAGTGGGTTACAGTAATCCAGATTTTCACAGTCAGGATCATCACAGTCAATGAGGTCATCGCCGTCATCATCAATCTGATTGAAACAGTCCTCCGTGGGATTACAGTATTCCAGATTTTCACAGTCGGGATCATCACAGTCAATGAGGTTATCGCCGTCATCATCAATCTGATTGAAGCAGTTTTCCGTACTCATGCAGGTTTCATTCTGGGAGCAGTCGGGATCATCACAGTCAATGAGGTTATCGCCGTCATCATCAATTTGGTTGCTGCAGTTTTCCGTGGTATTACAGCCGGAAAACTCGCTGCAATCCATATCAAAACAATCTACAAAACCATCATTGTCATCATCGAGGCCATTGTCACACACCTCTATAGGTAAAGCCGGCCCCTGAACATCAAAAGAACATGCCGTGATAAAAACTGTACCAGCTAGAATAAATAAAATAGTTTTCAATTTACCACCCCTCAGTGACAAGAGTTTATACCAGATTATCAAATTATTTCAATATAATTAGAATTGTTTATTTATCGGTCAGATATCACGAAGTTCAGAGTTATTTGTAATATTGGCCAGAGCTTTCAGCATGGAATCAGTAATATTAAGAAATTTTAAACCACAACCGGTTTTGTTGTCCCGATGAGGGAGAAACCAGCGAACTTCTGCATTTAAATGGCAGTTTTCCACACCAGGAATTGGAAGTTCAATTTTAAGAATATCCCCAGGTGCGGCATTACCTGAAAAAACAATATACGCCCCTCCAAGGCTGATATTAACAGTTTCGCCATCTACCCGGCCGGTTTCAAAATCAACGGTTACCTGTGATTTCCAGGGAATTCTGTCATGGGAACGTCGACAATTGTGGATGAAATTCAAACTGTCTTCCAGATCTTTTCTTGACATATTGGCCTCTTTTCTATGAGAAGAATGTTCTAGAAGGAATCTAGTTTACAGTTTATTTCATTTCAAGGATTTTTTCTATTTTGAGAGAACCAATGGCACTGATCCAGGTCAGATCTGTCGGTGTTCCAAGAAGGATATGGGAGACATCAGCAGGAAACTGATTCCATGTAGGGTCAATATCAATCCATCTGGAAACCCAGACCTGAACCCATGCGTGATAACCAAGTCCACTGTTTTTAGGTCCCAGATTTACATAACCCACTCCCCCCACACTTCTGGCTGGAAAGCCAAGTGCTCTCAAAATTGCCGTGGTTAAAAGAGTGTGTTCGGTACAGTCACCGCGTTTTTCTTTGGCAACCATTACAGCGCTGTCAAAATCAGCTTTCATGGTGTCTGTAACGTATTCTGAAACAAAACTTACAGTAGCCCTTATCTGATCAATGGGATCACTGTGTTTTTTACGGATTTTGTCTGCAAGAGCAATTATAACAGGATCATTGGATTCTATATTGTGATCAGGTTTTGTAAATTTCAGAATTTCAGGATCCTTTATTTTGCTTTTGTCAACTTTAGCCAGACCTTTTAATGAATCCCTTTTTAAAGTCAGTTCACCGGTTTTACCAGTTTTTTTATAGGAGTATCTAAGATTGTTGTAGCCACTTACATCAGGGAAGGGTCCACTTAAGGCAATTTTAAGTATATCTGTTTTTTTAGGATTAAAATCCTTGTAGTATACTTTGATCATGGCCATGATACCGATATCAAGACTGGCATCAAGCTTTACAGCAATATTCTTTTCTTCTCTTTTGAGAATCATCGGTCCGAAATTTCCGCTTACCATGGAGCCATCTGAATCAACAACAGTTTTCAGTTGCATTTTGGGTTTATCAGTATTCACCATGATATTGTATACAACCTTTTTAAGCCCACCCACCATTATTTTGTCACTATTGAGAATACTGACTGTTTCTACACTGATTCCGCCTGTTGAGTAATTGAATTTACGACTTTTCCAAACGGTCTGGTTCTTCCAGTATTTTTTTCCACGGGAAATTTTATAAGCGAGAGCAAGTTCACTTTCAGAAAGACCTCCGATTTTTTCTGAAATAATGATCGGTTTACTCATTTTGAAGGATTTTTCACCGGGTTTTCCAGTTCCTACAGAGAAAGAATATTTGCCATCATCATTCAATTTGAGTACGTAACGTCTGCTTTCTGTATTAGTTGTCTGCAGATTTTCCTGAGAAATCGTGGCACCTTTTCCGTATCCTTCAAATTTTAATACAGCCAGAATTTCAACAACTTTTTTATCACCCATGTTCACAATTTCCATATGGAATTTCTGGGTATTGATAAACACCGGACCCTTGGGAGATTTCTCCATTTTCCAGTTGTTCACACTGTATCCAACCTTGTTGTTGAACATATAAAGTCCATACCAGCTTTCACCCTTCAGGTTTTCAAAGGACGATACGATATCTGAAATTTTTTCATCCAGCCATACTCCTGGAACCACTTTGTCAGTGGGTGGTGCAGGAATTACTTTGTCTGGTTTTTTCCCTGAATCAGATTTTTTCTCAACTAACGGCTTAATGTCGTTTTTCGGTTTGGAATCTTCTGAATTCTTACAACAGGAAAGAGTGGATATTACAATAACCGCTAGAACTGATTTATAATAACTTTTCATTTTGGGAAGGGCCTTTTGGAAATCTATTTGAGGTTTTTAATATAAGCAGGAAGTTCTTCTCTGAGTATTTTTTTAGCAGCTTTGAGATCCAGTTCGAACTCTTTAGTCAGAGCTTCAGCCTCACTTGCCTTTCCTTCATCATAAAGATTGATTATCTTATATGCTTTGGGCATTGCAGTGCAGAGTTTTTTTCCACCTTTTTCAGCTAATTCCATATAACCCGTAAGCTGTTTTGAATCAGCAAAAAGTTCCAGATCATCGTGTTTGTCGATCATACTCTGGCGTATCTTCTTGAACTGCTCATTTACATCGTTAGCACAACCGGTTCCCCAGTCCTTGATGTATTTTGTAAAGGTTTCACCAAACCATCCAGGAACCAGAGCAGTAAATTTTCCATATATATTACCTGGTCCTTTTCTTTCCTGCTGGGAAAGAGTATTTTTGCCTATACTGACCTGTACAAGTTTGCTTTTGTATTTGTAATCATGTCGACCGTTAATATCCTTCAGATATTTGGGGGCTTTATAGAGTGCACCAACACTGATTACAAACTTATCCTTAACTTTTTCCCATGTTCCTGTGTAAAGATCCTTTTCGGGTACTTCTTCAATTGGTACAACATTTTTTCCTTCAAAGGACACTTTCACGTATCTGGAGGCTTTGGAGAAAAGATCTGGTGGTGGCTGGAAACGACTTTTAACAACCAGTGTCATGTCAGATTTTGATCGGATTTCAGCTAATCTGATGGGACAAAGGAACCAGTTTTCATTTGTTGTGGCTCCACCATCACCAGGTTGAATTGAGGATTTCCATATTTCGCTGTTATCATAACCGAGTTTAATTTTATAGGTGTATCCTGTTTTCTGGAAACTTTCACAGGTTTTTTTGAAAAAGAAATCAAGTCTGTCACCTATCTGTTTGTCCAGCCTGTTAAGAGATGCCACCAGCTTAGGATCGAGACCTTTTGCCTTTTTAGGGCCTCCGGCACCGCCTTCATCACTTCTTCCGAACATGAAATAGCCGCCCACAGCAACAGCTAAAATAACAGCGACAGCGATACCGATAACCATCCCCTTGGATTTCTTTTCAGGCTCGTAAATAGTGGGATCACTGTGAGCTCCGGACATATCCGCAACTCCGTATGTTCTGACTGGAGGCGGAGCTTCAACAACAGCTTCAACTATCTGTTCCGGTTCAGGTTCCGGTTCCGGAAGTGTATGAAAACAATAAGGACAAAGCTCATCGTTGGCTCTAAAATCCTCAGTGACCTGTTCATAGCAGCGTGGACATACTATCATATTAAACAACCTCCAAGTGGTAGTGTATATCATACTAAGGTATTGGATTACCAGTAAAAAGGTACAATTTATTTGTCGGGATTTTTAAATATAATCAAGAATAACAGTAATTATAATGATACAGCCATTGTTCAGAAAGAGAGTATTTTGTGCTGGAAATATAACTTCAGAATGAGTGTGGTGAGCTGAAATCATCAGATGAGTTATTTAAAAACAGATGTCTCAGGGATTCTGGAAATTTGTATTTATATTTTAAACTGACTGATTACTGACTCCAGATTTTCTGCTGTTTCCTTCAGACTTAAAATTTCCTCTCTGATTTCCTTTATTCCTGAATTTGATAATGATATTTTTTCATTGATATCGGATACCTTGTTGCTGACCTCATCAACTACATTCATCACTTCAATTGTTGCATATGAGATTTCTTTTGCTGCTATTGCAATATTTCATGTTTTCTCAGCTGATACATTTACATTGGTTGAAATCTCAGAAATATTTGAACTGATTTCTATGGATGCTGCTGCCCCTCCCTGAGTGGATGCACTGAGCTCATTGATTGTGGCACTCTGCTCTTCAACACCTACTGCAATTGTATTTGATAGAGTATTAATGTTTTCAATATGTTCACTTATGTTTAGAATGAATTCAATTGAAGAATCTGTAGTGGACTGCATCCTGTTGACCTGATTGCTGATTTCATCAGTACTTTGAGCAGTCTGTCTTGCAAGCTGTTTAATTTCCTTTGCAACAACAGCAAATCCTTTTCCAAGTTCACCTGCACTTGCAGCTTCAATAGTGGCATTTAGAGCAAGAAGATTGGTCTGGCCAGCAATGTCGTTAATAATTAAGATTACTTTTGATATATCAATCGCTGCTTTTTTCATTTCTTCCATGAGGGATTTAGCTGATTTGGTCATTTCACTGGATTGTTTACTTACAGTTGCCGCATTTGCACTGGAGCTGCTGATTTCATTGAGTGCAGTTGACATTTCCTCTATTGCGGCTGCAACTCCTGAAACTGTGAGTGTAAGTTCTTCAGTTCCAGCTGAGATGGTGTTTACAGAGGATGCAATATCATCAGTTGCAGTACTGGCTGTTTCAGCATCATCTGATGATTCCTCAGTTTTCCTGGCAACTTCATTGAATGTTATACTCAGTTCTTCCATGCTTGCTGTTGAGCTTTGAGTTAATTCTGCAATTATCTCAGAATTCTCATTCATTTGGAGTACATTTTCAGTTATCTTTTCAGTTACTGACAGTATTAATCTGGTGACATCATTGACAGTTTTGATACTGGATTGAATTTTTTCTACAAAAATATTGAAATTTGCCGCCACAGACGACATTTCATCTTTTCCTGAAGTAATGAGCCTTGCTGTCAGATCCCCATCTCCCGATGCAAGTTCTTTCATCTGGTTGTCAAGATTATCTATTGGAGTGAGTATTTTTCTTTTAACAATGAAAATAGCGAATCCGCCAAAGATGAGTGAACCAATCCCGAAAAAAACATAAAAGAAATAAAGAAACCCACCAAATTTACTGATGTTATTATGATTTGTTTTGGCTTCATTCAGGCTGTGTTCTGTAAGTTTATCCATTATAGTGCGCATTGGTTTGAATGCATTGTTATATTGGCCATTATATATTGAGATTGCTTCGTTCAGTTTTTTCTCCTGAATTTTTTTAAGGATCCTATCAATGGTGATGGACCATTTGTTCCAGAGTGGATCGAATTTATTTTTCAAGGATGAAATATCAGAATTCTCTTTACTCATCAGACTGCTGAAATATGTGAAACGATCCTTTACCTGCTGCCGGTTTTCAGTGATATCCTGCAGGAGTTCTTTTTTAATTTTTAGTTCCACTTTACCTGCTGACAGAAGCCGTAACAGTTCCACAAGAGCCACATTGGACTGATAAGCATCCCTGTCAGCTTCCACAAGCCTGTTAACAGAAACAAGCCTTATTTTATAGATATCATCTGCTTTATGAGTAATTTTTTCCACGAAAACATAACTTATCAGGCTAAGAGACCCTATGCCAGCGATGAAAAGGAACATTATAAGTTTCAGCCTTGTGTTTATTGACATTGAAGTCCTCCAGTACTTTCCCTTCGGTAAAAGAAAATGCTTCTTTACTCATTTCGTATTTTTATTTTGAAAAACCAAAAGACGTACTGATAAAAAACCCTGCAATATCGAAAAAAAAATTGTCTGTGGTATGGATTAAATAAGTAGAGCTTATTTTGGAATAGAATTCAGGTTTATGAAGGAATCCATGATGTTCATTGTAATGGCATCCGAAGTATAAGTGGCTCCACTTACTGAATCCACATCACCTATCGCATTGTAAATATAACTACAGTTCGGGGAGCATTCACTGTTATAGTCTGTTAAAAGAGTTACATCAGAAGAGGAAATTCCATTGAACTGTTCAAAAAAATCGAGTCCTATTCTGTTCCACCAGCTTTCCATTTGAGAAATTGTTTCAACACTGATTATTTCGTTCTGCATGGAAAAACAGCTCAGGGTTTCAACAAATCCGTTGAAACCGAAATGTTCCACGCTAAAGGCATATCCTGCCAACGAACCATCAGACGCATTGACTTTATAGTAAGTTATATCATCCTCGGAAACTTCGGTGTAATCAGACCCAGGCCAGATTTTTTCTATTGCTTCCGATATGGTTTTTTCTACATTGGCAGGTAAGTGAACTGTGTTATTGGTTGAGTTATTGGTTGAGTTATTGGTTGAGTTATTGGTTGAGTTATTGGTTACACTGTTTGTATTGTTGTTAGTGACATTGTTGGTGGAAGTATTATTGGTGCTGCTGGTATTATTGTTAGTGACATTGTTGGTAATATCTGAGGTTTTCTCACTATTATCATCACAACTGGAAAGGATCTGGAAAAATACTGCCATAGCCAGCAACGATGTTTTCATCTTATTTGTCATCATAAAGTCCTTCTATTGGACTGACTTTCATGGCTTTATGTGATGGATACATTGTTGCCACAAGTGTCAGCAATATACTTGTCAATGCGATCATTACTATGTCTGAAGGTTCCACACTCACGGGAATTCTTGCAAAGAGAAAAATGTTTTCGCTCATTCTGATACCGACTTTTGCCAGATAACCACAAATTCCAAGTCCCGTTGCAAGACCAAGTAAAAGTCCCATCATTCCAATAAAGACACCCTGAAGCATAAAAATATTACTGATTGATCTGTTTGTTGCTCCAAGACTTTTCAGAACACTAATCTCCTGCTGTTTATCCATAACAACCATAATAAGATTAGCTGTTATGGAAAAAGCAGCTACGAGAATAATTACAATGAGAATTAAGAACATGACAAACTTCTCAAGTTTCATGGCATTAAAAAGTGCCCTGTTTCTGGTTTCCCATGTTCCCACAGAAAAATCGCTGCCAAGGTTTTTACGTAAAACATCAGCTGCTGAGTTAATCTTTTTCATATTTTCAAGTCTCAGTTCCCAACCGGAAACAGAGTTTTTTCTTGAAGAAAAAGCCTGAGCCATGTCAAGGGAAACGAAACTGTATTTCAGATCATATTTAAAATATCTTGTGGAATAAATCCCTGCTACACGAAAACGCAGCATTTTAGGAACAGGACCGCTGGGTGACATGGTTCCTCTTGGTGAAATAATATCAATCGGACTGCCCAGAGATACTCCAAGGGTCCTTGCCTGTTCGCTACTGATAATTATTCCCGGACTGTCCGCAGGCCAGGAGGAATGAAACTGGTTGTAGTTTGAGTTTGAAACACCGTATATAACTCCGCTATCAAGCCATTTTACGCGTTTTTCATTAATAAGATTGGTCAGAGTTCCGCTAACCATGTGTTTCTCAAGATTAAATGTTGGGAAATTAGGATCAATCCCCCTTAGAAGAATACCCTGAGTGGCATCGAAGCTGCTGCTTTTGAGGAGTACTTCCTCCTCAAGATAAGGAGCCGCAACCGCCTTTATTCCATTTTTCTCAAGGGTTTTATTTATTTTCAGAGAGACTTTTTTTCTGTTTCCAATACTTTCATTTCTTGGATGTGTGATAACGATATGTGGTGAAAAACTTAGAATCTGGCTTTTCTGCTCTGTTTCCAGTCCTCCCAAAACACTGAGTACCACCACCATTGTTGTGGTTCCGAGAAAAACTCCAAAAATAGAAATTGTTGAATAAACATTGAAAAATATAAGAATAACTCCAAAAATATCAACCAGTGCACCCAGGGTTATTGAAATAATTATCAGATATGAGTTAATCAAACTGAGAGCGGCTGTTGGAATACCCAGAACCCTGAACTGCAGTGAAACGATCAGTGGCATGATGCTGAGGAATGCAAGCCACAGACCTGATAAGAACACAACCCGTGGAATTTTTTTAAGGATTCTTGCAAAAACAATGGAAATCCCGGAAATAAAAACGATACCGGAAATAATGGGAAGCAGATAGCTTTTGGATGTAGTGAGCAGAGTGTCAGCCCCCAGTAATCCAAGTCCCATTGTCAGTATGAGAAAGGATGCAAAAAATACGTGGAGTCTGAATTTGTCTGCTCTCAGATATCTGAATGCCACAAGACTTTCAAAAACACTAATCAATCAGCCACCTATTCCAGATCACTTAGCAGATATTCCCTGATAAAGGGATCAAGATCCCCGTCCAGGACTGAATCAACATTACCAATTTTTAACTCGGTACGATGGTCCGTAACCAGTCTGTATGGGGCAAGAACATAGCTTCTGATCTGACTTCCAAAGTCAATCTTCTGTTTTGTCCCAACAATATTTTCCATTTTCTTTTCATGCTCAATTTTTTTCAACTGATAGAGTTTTGCTTTAAGCATTCTCATTGCCATGGCTCTGTTCTGATGCTGACTCCGTTCATTCTGACAGGCAGCCACGATACCTGTGGGCAGATGGGTCAGGCGAACTGCACTTTCAGTTTTATTCACATGCTGTCCTCCGGCGCCACTGGCTCTGTAAACATCAACCCTCAGATCCTCATCTCTGACTTCAACATCAATATCCTCGTTAAGATCAGGTGTCACTAAAACACTTGCAAATCCGGTATGTCTCCTTGCATTTGAATCGAATGGACTTATCCTGACGAGTCTGTGAACACCTGACTCCCCTTTGAGATACCCATATGCAAAAGGCCCTTCCACCAGAATCGTACAGGAAGCAATACCGGCTTCAGCTCCCTCGGTCAGATCCACAATGGTGGCTTTCATCTTTCTTAACTGACACCATCTCAGGTACATGCGTTGAAGCATTTCCGCCCAGTCCATGGCATCTACACCACCAGCACCGGCATTTATAGCAAGGAGAGCATTGTTACCATCCATTTCACCGGATAGCATTTCCTCCATTTCCATTTCCTCCAGAAGCCGTTTTACAGTCTGAAGTTCGTTCCATGCGTCAAGAAGGGAATCCTCATCCTTCTCTTCCAGAGACATTGATATCAGGATTTCTGCATCCTCAAACTTTGTTGAGATGTTTTTCCATTTATCAAGTGTATCCCTGATTTCAGAAGATTTCTTAAGTATATCCTGAGCCTTTTCCCTGTTGTTCCAGAAATCCTCAGAAGTGCTTGTTTCCTCAAGTAAAGAGAGTTCTTTTTCAAGTGCCAGGATATCCAGATGATTTCCAAGTTCTTTCAATTTTGTCGAAATACTTGACAGATTTTCTTTTATTTCAAAATGATCAACAGCCATTTAATTTCTCCAGAAACATTCAGGTTTGTATCATCGAATCACCAGGTAGGCAAGGTATCCGGTGTAGGAAATCAAAAGAAACGCACCCTCTCCCTTTGAAATCCTTCTTCCCGTGTACATGACCGGCCCAAGCATCAGAGTTAAGAAAACCAGAACAGTGATGTCAATAAGTGAGAAGCTTCCCGAAGGTATGGAAAAAGGGCTGATAACGGCAGCAGTTCCAAGAACGAAGAGAATGTTGAATATGTTACTTCCAACAACATTACCCAAAGCCATTTCACCTTTTTTGTGCCAGGCTGCAACCATTGATGCTGCCAGCTCAGGAAGTGATGTGCCTATACTGACAATGGTTATTGCAATTACTTTCTGGCTGATTCCCATAACACCGGCAAGTTTTACAGCGTTGTCCACACAAAGTTTTCCACCGATTACAAGAAACGATATTCCAGATACTATGAATAGTATATTCAGCCATAACGATCTGCTTTTTTCAGAATCCTCGGAATCAATATTTTTCCTTGATTTTCCAGCACTGTGTATCAGGAAAACAGTATATGAAAATCCCGATACCATAAGGATAATTCCCTCTATTCTGGTTACTTTCCCATCCAGTATGATGAAAATAAAAACTGCTGTAGCAATCATCAGCACTGTGAAATCCCGTCTCAGAATTTCCGTTTTGACTGTTAGAGCACTTAAAAGTGCTGTTGTACCAAGGATTAAACCAATGTTTGCGATATTGCTTCCCAGAACATTACCAAGTGCAAGTTCTGAACTTCCCGATATTGACGATGCAGTACTGACCACCAGTTCCGGAAGTGATGTACCATAACTGATGATAGTCAGGCCGACAATTGTTACACTTATTCCAAGACGATACGCAATATTACTTCCGCCGCTTACCAGCAGGCTTGCTCCAGCCAGAAGGAACGCCAGTCCACCGGAAAGAAATAGAATATTCAGAAAAATGCTCAATTTTCATCTCCATGGAAATGTGAATTCATTACTTTTTCTGAGTTAAGTTTTATCTGTTCTGACAGCAGCTCCGGATCAGTTCTCAAAAAGTCAGATACAAAATTGAATGTATGCTGAATATGAGAAGGATGACATGTCTTTCCCCGCAGCGGATGAGGGGCAAGGAAGGGCGAATCAGTTTCAAGAAGTAGTTTTTCCATGGGAACTATTTTAAGGGCATCTCTTATATCATCAGCAGTTTTGAACGTTACAATACCACTGAAACTTATATAAAATCCAAGATCCAGAAACTTTTTTGCCATGGGTGCATCAGCTGTGAAACAGTGCAGTACACTTCCGGGAATTGCTCCATGATGCCTTATTATTTCCAGAGCATCTTCATGAGCATCTCTGATGTGAAGCATAACCGGAATGGAATGTTCTCTGGCCAGTTCCAGTTGAGTGCGAAAAACTTTTTTCTGAGTTTCCACAGGACTGAAGTTATAATGATAGTCCAGTCCTATTTCTCCCCATAAACTGATGTTGCCTGCATTTTTCACAATTGATGATGAGAAATTCTCATCATAATCTTTTGCACTGTGTGGGTGCGTTCCCGCAGCAACGTAGATATCTCTGGAGTTCTGTCTTAACTCTAGGGAAAGTACCATTTCTTCCATATTCAGGGCAACGCTGGTAATTCCTTTGACACCGTTTATTCTGGCTTCTTCAATCAGATCCTGTGGCGTAATGGATTCATACTGTTTCATAAACAGATGGGCATGTGTGTCAAACAGTTCAGTCATGGTTCACCAGAGCTTTCATATCCCTGAGAGTGTCCTCATGAGCGTATTCAGTGAATTCCTTTTTTGTGAGCCAGTTTTTTATAATCTGTTTTATTGAACCGATGTCACTGCCAAATTCAGTCAGATCATTTGCAATATTCAAAAGGGATGAAACTGCAACCTCCATTTCCTGGAGGGTTCTGAAATTTTTACGATCAAGATATTTGATAGCTTTGATGGATTTGGTGTGTCCAAGTTTTTCAAAGGCATGAACTCTGGTCTGAAAACTGAAGCTTGTTGTTTTTTTACCAGCAAAATCAAGAAAAACTGATTCGCCGTATCTGGCTAGAAGTGAACCCAGAGAAATTCTCCGTTCAGTACTCAGGAAGGGTCTTCTGAATTTATTTTTAAGAGTTTTCACCAGAACCGGGATTTGCTCCTCTGAAAGGGTCATCATTTCCAGAGCAGAAATTGCCTGTTCACCATAAACTGCATGAGACGAGTATTTTAAAAGAAAATTAAAAGCATAAGTGCTTCCCAGTCTGGCACTGGTGTATGCAGCTTCAAATCTGAGTATTTCATAAACATTATTATCAATAAAATCATGTACAGTATCAAGGGCCTGGGTGAAATTCATATCTCCCAGTGCTGCAAGAATATTTATTCTGATTTCATTGTCACCTTCTGTTTTTAAATGATCAACCAGAACCTGTGCAGTATCAAAATAGTTTTTTTCAACCAGTGATATTGGAACCTGATAACGCACTTCGGGATTTTCATTGTCAACCAGTGACAAAAGTTTTTCTTTTGTATCGGATTTACATCTTCCCAGAGCAATAACTGCTGCTTCCCTGACCATTGGGAACATATCATCAAGCATTTCAAGAATCTGCTCCAGATGAGTATCTATATCATCCAGTTCCATGATACTGACCAAAGCCGCATGCCTGATGGCTCCGTCACCATGAGGGAGGAAGTATGATGCTAGAAGTGATGCATCACATTTCAGATCTTCTGAAACTCTTCCCAACTCACTGACCATTCGGTGGAGCTCCTTCTGGGAGACATTTGGAATATTTCCCCAGATTTTTTCAGCCAGTTCTTCTTTTTTATTCATCTGCTTTATTACCCTGTGATTCAGTTTAATTCTTATTCAAGTTTGTCACTGCTGTCATTATCAGATTCCGGTTCATCATGTTTTTCACGGTGATCCGTAATTTTTTGAACCAGATTCTTGTCATAAGTTTCAAAATGACCGTTTTCAAGTTCGCAGCGGATCGTTCCCCTGAGTACATTAACTTCCACAACCCTTCCGGTTCCATCCGGTGTATTCACCCTTTTACCATTTCTGGGCATATCCCTGCGCATATCCTGATAAAACTGCTGTTCATATGCCAGACAGCATTTAAGTCTTCCACACTGGCCGCTTACATTCTGAGGGTTAAGTACAAGGTTCTGATCCTTGGCCATTCTTATGGAGACGGGAATAAACTTATTGAGATGTCTTGAACAGCAGAGTTCTTTCCCACAGGGTCCAAGTCCACCAAGAACTTTTGCGTCATCTCTCACCCCCATCTGTCTCATTTCGATTCTCATTGAAAATCTTGCTGCAAGATCACGCACAAGTCTTCGGAAATCAACGCGATTATCCGATGTAAAGAAGAACAGAATTTTATCCCCGCTATGAAGGACATGAACGAAAAAAAGATCCATATCCATCTTGAGAGCTGAAATTCTTGTTTTTGCAAACTCCATAGCTTTTGCAGCAAGTTCAATATGTTTCTGTTCCTGATGAAAATCCGATTCGTCAGCTAGTCTCAGTATTGTTCTTGGAGTTGAAACGTGTGCTTCAATTTTTAATTCTGAGCCAACAACAACCTCCCCCAGAAACTGCCCTTTTTCAGTATCTACAATAACTTTCTGTCCGGGTATGAATCTCTGATCATCGCTTATAAACCAACTTACTTTATGTGGGATTCCCCATCTGACTGCTGTACGCGTTTTCAGGTCTGATTTTTCCGGAATATAACCACATTTTATGTTGCAGTACAGATCGTCACCAAAAGGATCAGGTTCAGGTACCGGATCATGACTTGCATAATTGATTATGGTTTCTGTGTTCTCAGATTTTTCATCAATATCGCCATAATTAACGATTTTGACATCCTGATTATCAAGATCGCCGGAGCGGTTCTGATGATTTTCAATACTGATATCAAAAGCCACCTGAGATGAACCGGAGTTCTGTCTGGGATTGTCCCTCCGCGGATTTCTGGTGCGGTTTTTTGAATTTCTGGGATTTCTTGTTCTCCGTCTGTTGTCAGGGGATGATTTCATGTTCTTCTCATGGTCCAAAGCAACTGTTCAAAAAAGAGTCGCTTGTTAACGTTTGTTTTTAGGCTCCCGGTGGCACTAACAAGAGTTTCATACCATTTATCCGCATTTACAGGCGGATTTCTTTTAACCGGTCCATTTTTCAGAATCCTGGATATCCTGAACTGAAAAAGGTCGAATACTTTAATCATATTTTCCGCATCCAGGGAAGATAATCTGTCTGTCAGGGTAAATATATCCCTCAGGTTTCCGCTGATAACTGATTCAATCATTTTCTCAACCAACTGACTCAGTTCAATGAACATTTCGGAACCAGTGAATTCCTTGTATATTCCTGGGCTTCCCTGAGAAATATCTATTGCAAAATCACTTTGTTTTTCAGTTAGTTGGGGCGTAACAATTGCTGCAAACTGTCGCATTCTGGCTATGCTGAGTGGTTTCAGATGGTAGATCTGACACCTGCTCCTGATGGTGGGTAACACAGCATCAGGTGAAGGGGCGAGAAGTAAAAGATAGGTTCCTCCGGGAGGTTCCTCAAGGGTTTTCAGCAGAGCATTTGCACTCTGGGTTGTCATTTTGATCGCGGAATCAATAATTACAACAAGTGAGTCACTTTCAAAGGGGCCTGAATGAATGCGTGATTCCAATTCTCTGATGGCCTCGACTTTTATTGTTGAACCGGGATTTTTTACTCCCCAGTTAATATCAACCACAATGAGATCCTCATGGGTTCCATTTTCAATTCTCGAGAGTGTTTTTTCAGGATTCGCAGAATTTTCGGATAAAAGTTTTCGAGCGATGGCATTTGAAAGAGATCTCTTTCCTATTCCGTCAATTCCACAAATCATCAGGGCATGATGGAGTCTTCCTGTGTCAAAAGCCCTGTTGATTGATTCTTTTATCTCTTCATGACCAAATAAATTATTAAAGTAATCCATTGCTTAAGCTTCTCAGACATATTGATAATAATATGTTTTCCGCGACCATGTGATAACACTCACATAATTATCACCCGCATTCGGGTAAAAGTCCCTTCTAAGGTAACGTCCAGTAACAGTTTTACATAAAATAGGCAACTAAAAGAATGTTTTTACTTGCCATATCCATAAGTTCTTTTTATATTCGCCCCACTGGGTTTTTGCACATTTTTCACTTTTTGTAAGGAGTTAGATATGATATCAGCTCGACTGTTAAGCAAAATAATTGTTTTAGCGACCGTAGTTTCTTATGCTGGACCTGCTTTTTCGCAGGGTAAAAAGAATGGCGACGAAATGACTTTCGAAGCAGAGGATGTTACGAAAATCAAAAAGTCCCGCAAGATGGATAAGGCAGAGGACTTTTATAAGAAAGCTCTTTCCCCCACCTCTGATAATCCTCTTGTGTATTTTCAGAGTGCTACAATGTTATTCAAAGGCGTAATGGCCAAGGATAATATGGATGACAGCCAGGAAATTAAAAACAAGGCTCAGTTTTACATGGGTAAAAGTCTTTACCACATGGGATATTACAGTGCTTCCAAAAATTATTTTGAGAAAATAGTAGAGCAGGGCGAATCCCATCCCTTCTATAAACTGACCCTTAAATGGCTGGTTTCTCTCCAGAAAAAAATGCCTGAAAGTGCTGGTATTCTCCCTCTGATTGGTAAATATAAAGAGGAATATCTTGATGCAAGAGCCCTCAGACCTTTCAGACCCCAGCTTCTTTATTATCTTGGAAGATTCCACTACATTGCAGGCAGACTGAAAAAGGCTACAGATCTGTTCTCCAAAGTTCCAAAGGGTACTTCTTATTATCTTAAAGCCAAAGTTTTTCAGGGAATTACACTGGTAAGAACCAATAAACCCCAGGACGCTCTGGTGGAATTCAATAATATTTTAAGATTTGCACAGAAAAATCCTAAATTTAAAAACATATCTGAATACGTGGAACTTGCTAACATTTCCCTCGCCAGAGTATATTATCAGGCAGGTCGTGTTGGTGTCGGTGCCTACGAACAGACAAAGAATCTCAGGCTTGCTACTTTAGCTGAGAAATATCTCAAACTTTCCATTACCTTTTATGAAAAGGTGCCGAGAACCAGCGTAAACTGGCCACAGAGTCTTTTTGAGGAATCATGGGCATATTTCCTCCTGGATGCAATGCTCAGAAGTGTATTCAAAAAAGACTACGGCGGATATCAGAAAGCACTCGGTAATATTCATACTCTTAACGCTCCATTCTTTGAAAAATGGTTCTTCCCCGAATCACTGATTCTCAGAGCTGTTATTTATTTCAACAACTGTCGTGTTAAGAGCGCAGAGGAAGCCTTAGCTGAGTTTGGTAAAGTTTATCCGAATCTTCAGAAGGGTGTTCGTACAGTTTCCGATAAATACAAACAGGGCGATGACGAAGAAAATGATGCATATTTTGAATATGTTAAAAAAATTCAGTCTGATAAAGCCGGTCTTGAAGTAAAACTCGGAAGACTTATCAAATCAGTGCTCAAGGATCGTACTTTTGAAAGAAGAGTAGAGTTTATAAATGAGCTGGTTAGAGAAATCAAACAGCTTGAAAGAGCAGACAAATCCTGGAAAACAACAGATATAGCAAGAGAGATTCGAGAGGATCTTGAATTCCAGAAATCAACTGCTCAGGCCGCCGCAGGTAAACTCGCAAGGGATCGTGTCAGGCGTCTGGACGATGACCTTACCAAACTGGTTCTTCAGTATGGTGACGTTAAAATCGAAATTGAAAACCTTAAGCTCAAAAAGGTGAGTGCAAAGGCTATGGCACAGCAGACACCAAAAGTTAAGGTTCTTGGTGTTACTGTTGATGATGAACATGTTATATGGCCCTTCACCGGTGAATACTGGCAGGATGAACTTGGTTACTACCGGTTTGTTGTGCGTTCCAGTTGTGGACAATAATTTTGAAAGAGGAAAAGCATGCTGAACAAGATTTTACTCATTGCTTCCTGTTCTGTCCTTATTTTTTCATCTACTTCCAATGCTCAGAGAAGGAAAAATAGAGCATCGAAAGATGTTAAACACGACAGTTCGAGAAAAATTACTTATAAGGCTGATAAAAGTCTTAATATGACTAAAGAAGAAGCTATTGCAAAAGCAAAAGCTGATGCAGCCAAGGGTAAGACAGAAATTAAATATGAAGATTTTATCCAGAGAGCGAAAAAAGCTCAGGATGCTAAACTTCCTATTCTAAAATCTCTCATCAGGCAGAATAGACGCCAGTTGAGAATCATCCGTGCAAATGATAAAAGAGCAAGAGAATACAAATTCCGTATTGCTGATGCTTTTTTGCAGCTTGAACAGATTTACAAGTTCAAACTTGGTGAAACAATTGAAAAGGCAAGTACCGCAACAGGTGCCACCAAAACAAAGCTTCTGAAACGTAAAGCCTTGTATATGAGAGGGCAGAAAAAATATATCGAAGAAGCCCTCAAGGAATTAAACGACATTTCCACAAATCCAAATTACGCAGACTGGAACAGAATGGATGAGGTTCTGTTCAAGCTTGGTGATATTGCTCGTGAGCTTGGTTATCAGGATATCATGAAGGACAAATTCCAAAAACTCCTCAGCAGATATCCCACCTCAAAATTTGTTCCTCATGTTTATCTGGCTTTTGCTGAGTATTACTTCAGAAAAGGCCGTACCGGTCTCACCAGAGCTACTGCTTATTTCAAAAAGGTTGTTGCAAACAAGGCTGCAAAAAACACAGGTATTTATTTCTATGCCAGAAGAATGCTTGGCTGGTGTTATTTCAACCTCCAGCAGTATCCTCTTGCTCAGAGTGAGTTCCTTTTTGTTGCTAAAAATGCAAAAAGAAAAGCTCTCAAATCCAGTGCAAGACGTGAAGTTGTAATGGCCTATTCCTTCCAGGGGAAAAAGGAACTTGCATATAATTTCTTCCGTGGTCAGTTGGGACAGAATTTTGCCAGACCGCTTTATCTGCAGCTTGCAAAGGAATATTTTGCTCAGGGTAATATGCCTTCAATGATCTGGGTATATGAAGATATGATTAAAAAATTCCCTAAGGATCACGCAAGATGTGAGTGGTTCAGGGAAATCTATCTTGGATATAAACTTGATCAGGCCGTTGAAAAAATGGCTGATACCCTCACTAATATCGTTAAAACCATGGATAGTTTGAAAGCCCAGTTGGGTGAAAAGAAAATGCAGTACATGGTTTGTCGTGATTTTACAAAGCGAGCTCTTATCGATCAGGCCAAACGCTGGTTCTCTCTTGTTGAAAAAGGTAAAGCCAAAGAGCTTGATGAGCAGAAGAAACTCATGATCAACGCTGCCAAACTCTACAAGGGATTCCTTGATAAATTCCCTAATGATGATGACACCTACGAGATGAGAGGTGACTATGCCTATCTTCTTTACAGACTGGCTCAGATTTATGAAGAGGAAACCAGAGGTAAAAACGAGAACGAGCAGAGAGAACGTTATAAATTTGCTGCAATGGAATATACCAAACTTCTGAAATGGGATCGCAAGCCGAAAAGTATGACTCAGTCCCAGTTTGAAAAACAGAGAGAGCAGATTGGTAATGATACTGTTGCCGCATGGATGAAGGTTCTTGCTGTTGACTTCAATAAGGAAGAAAAAAGTCGTAATAAAAAAGCTCAGGATTACATCAAGCGTCGTAACTGTCTCAAGGCCAAGAAAAAGGCAGAAGATTCAGGTAGAAAGTGGAGAAGAAAATGCCCGACTTTCGAAAAGAATCTTGATATTCCGGCACAGTTGAAAAGTGTAATTGAGGTTTTTGACCTTTACACTAAATATGTCAAGGGCGGTAAGTATCTTGGAACAATAAAATACAACCGTGCTATGATTTATTACATCTACAGACACTTCAATAAAGCAATTCCTCTCTTCAAGGATACTGCACTCAGTTCCTACAAGGAAAATCCTCAGATGGCCTACTGGTCAGTAAACTTCATGATGATTGCTTACGATGCTGAAGACAGATTCTCAGATATGGTTGAAACTATCACTGAGCTTCTTAAACCTCAGTATAATGTTATGTTTAACATTGATGACAAGGCCAGAAAACTTCGTGCTCAGTTGGAAAAAGCTAAACTTGAGAATCTTGAGAATGAAGTTGCGAAACGCGGTGAAGAAGGCAGATACGTTGATGCCGGTGAACTCCTCATGGAAATGGCGTCACAGTACAAGTCTGATCCAGAAAGAGTTATCAGGTATTATAACAGTGCTTACATAGCATTTGAAAAAGCCGGTCAGATTGGTCGTGCAATTCGTTCACTGAGGCAGATGCAGGCAGAGTATGCATCAAGCTACAAGAAAAACAAAAGTATCGTTGATGCCAACCTTAAAATAGGTAATCTGTTTGAAAAAATCGCTATGTTTGAATATGCAGCAAAAAGTTATGAGGCATTCTTTAAGTCATATCCTCGTGACCCTGACGCTGTAAAGGCAGCAAGAAGAGCTATCAAACTTTACTGGTGGTCAGGACAGATTAAAAAAGCTGAAGCCAAAAACCGTGAGTTCATAACACGTCTGAACAACATGGGTGCAAGACAGTTTATGGGTGATATGGCATCCATGTACTTCATGCTTCATAGTTTCTATGAGGGCAAGAAAGTTGCAAAAGTTCAGGAATATCTCAGTTTCTTCACTCAGAAAATGAGCAGAGCAGGTACTGATGACCTTCTTATTAGGGCATATTCCAAACTTGGTAAAATACTCTGGGACAGCTCATGTCCTGTAAAACCAAAATACGGTGTCTGTATGAGAATCGTCTATGTGACCAAGAAATCAAAAACGGACACATGGAAAGAAGCCGTGGTAAAATTTGTTCCACGTAAACGCGGTGTGGTAAGAGCTGCTGTAAATCAGTTCAATCAGGCTGTAAGAATTTACAACAGATGGAAAGGTGGAAAATCCACCAAGGGTAGTGTTGATGCAACTGATAAGAAAAATCGTGTCAACAGCTGTCTGAATGATGTTGCCATGGCAAAATTCCACTTAGCTGAAGCTAACTATGAAGAGATTATCAGTGCAGAAATCCCAATGCTTAAGGCAAAGAATGCAAAGGAAGTTGCCCGTTCTCTTAAGGATATAAAGAGCTGGATGGGAAAACAGTCTAAATTGATGCTCAAAGTTAAAAAACTTTATGAGGAAGTTGGAAAAATCACACTCAGCAAGAAAAAGAAAAACGAATGGTATATTCCTGCTGCAGGAAGATTTGGCGCAATCTATAAGAATTTCTATACCAAGGTTAATAACATTAAATTTGGTAAAGAACTTGAGAAGAATATTACAGCTAAACTTGAGTTCAAGGATACTCTTTCCAATGCTGTTGAACCAATGCTTGATATAGCCAAGAACGGTTTCCAGGCATGTGTTAAACAGGCAAAAAGAAGTGGCCGCTATGATGAGTGGTTTGAATTCTGTGAAAACGAACTGGCTGTATTAAAACGTTCAGTAAGTCCTCTTTCTGATGAAGTCTGGGCAAAACCTGCTTATGAAGAGCCTGAGCTGTCCAAAGCAACAATTATGCCTGTACCGTCAAGATAAGGAGCTGGAGGAATTATGCGTAGATTTATATTATTATCATTGGCACTTGTCTTAACAGTTGGATGTAAAGGCAAGGATGATTCAAAAACAACCCCCGATGGCGGTAATAACGTGACCACCGGTGGTCCACGCGTGGATCCAAATGATCCCACAGCTCCAGTCAAAGGACCGGGAGTCGCCAGAAAACCGCATACAACTGCAGTTTCCAAAGGTCTTTCTAAAAAGTTTGCTGCCATCATGAGTAAGTACTACAAACTTGCTGCCAAGGGATGGGACAGCAAGGACTGTGAAAAGGTAGCTGATGAGTTCAGTGATCTTTTAAAGGAAAAAGGCGGAGAAAAAGTTGCCACGTTTGCCTACAATGCTGGAGTTACCTATTTCAGATGCGGTAAAACCGACAAAGCTATGGATTATATGAAAAAGGCTGTTTCAATGGCAGGCAGTTATCCAGCCGCTCAGATGACAATAGCTATCATTGAGTCAAATAATAATCCTGAAGCACTTTTGAAATATGAAAATGACCTTATGAAGGATACTGAATCCCTCAGTGATCCCGATATCAATTACAACTACGCCATGATTTATTATCAGATGTATAAAAAATCCGGTCGTAGTGTTCATATGAAAAAGCTACTTGATTATCTCAGAAGATCTCTGGCTAATATTGGTAAAATTAACAAGGATACACTTGAGGCTGTCCGAATCAGAAGTCAGGTATATGCTCTGACGTTGTTATTCTATCTTGAGGCTGACAGAAGAAAAGATGCAAATATCGATCTCGCAAATGTTTTTACCCAGCAGGCAAGAGAGTTTGTTGGAAAAACATGTTCTGGCAAGGGTGCTATCACTGACAAATGGGCAATGATTGCACTTGCGAATTACCACAATGCTGCAGGACTTCATGCGATATATGAGAAAAATATCGGTAGAGCATTTGAAGAATTCAAAAAGGCTGTTGAGTGTGATCCAAACGATTACAGTGCAAATCTTAATATCGGTATGATGGGTATCAGATTCCGTCAGCCATTGCTTGCTATTAAAAGTCTTGAACTTGTTATTTCAAAATATCCCAGTAAATCCGGAACATCTGAAGCTGAGTTGGCTCTGGGTGTTGCATACAAGGTTTATGGTATGAAACTTCAGGATATGGCTGATAACCAGTATGAGAATAAAGATAGACTGGAAAATTCACTCAAGGGAATCAAGGAAGTTCACAAGGCTTACAAAAAAGGTCTGGAACTTTGTGAAAAAGCCCTCGGCGGTGGTGATGTAAGAAAACTTCTGACAAAACTTCAGCCATACATCGAAGAAGTAAAAAGAAGAGCTTGGAATGCCGCTGCAATCCGCAAGGGTCTTGATAAGGGTGAAATTACAGTTAAGCAGATTAAGGCTGATGTGAAATTTGCCAAAAACATCCTTGATGATGCAGTAAACAACAAGATTCCTAAACGTATTCAGAATATGGAAGCTGAACTGACTAAACTTGCCGACGTTAATAAACTCAAGTCTGATGCGAAAACAAACTTTGAAAAATCCAAATCAACCTATGAACGGTATATTGGAAAACACTCTGGGGATTATCGCCCGGTTTTCAATCTTGCAGTGCTTATGTACAAGGCAGGTGACCTCATGGGTGATTCCGAAGGTAACATGAAAAAAGCACTTGATATGTTCAGTAAGGTATCCTCAATGAAGGGTGTTGATAAAAATACCGCTGCCATGGCTAAAAAATACAGTGCAGATATTAAATCAACTCTCATTAGACTCAAGGAAGCAAAAAATGCTCCTAAAACTGCACCAAAGGCCGCTCCCAAAAAAGGTAAAAAATAACCTCTCCGTCTGTAAGTTGATACTTCATTAAAATAATCTGATAAGGGGTTTTAATAAGATGAGCAGTAATCTAGCTGGATGATTTTTTAGCTCTTACCAGCCTTACAAGAACGTTTTTAAGCTGGTCACAGATTTCTTGTAGAAATTCTATTTCAGATGGTCCGTCTGATTCATCCTCTAAAATACCAACACAGAGAATAACCGGCCTGTCCTTGATTAAAACACTACCACCAATAAGAGTATCCTCTATATCACCACCTATCAGGGATAAAATACGCTTATTGACAAAAGTGGGATCAGCCTTACCGATATAGAAGCGGTCATTGAGGACATCGGATAAAAGAGTTCCTCCTGTGGCAGGAGCAATAATACCTTCCATGCGAAATGAAATCAGGCCTAACCCTGCGCCGGTCCAACCAAGTATGAAATCATCCACACAACTGAACAGGGAAATATTTCTTAATGCCCGCGAACCAAAACGGTAGAAAATATCAGGTATTTCATTTCTGCTCTGAATCATACTGAGAATTTCAGGAAGTTCTTCTCTGGTAAGTGGCTCATAATTACCCGAAAGGGTATGAATATGTGAGGTCGATTCGTTTCTTGTTTCAGTTACCATTTCTATGAAGCTGGCAACCTGTTCTTCAATGAGTACTCCTGTTGAAGCGGTGAAATCATCAAGAACATGTTCAAAGTCTTCTGAGAAAGGAAGACTCGCAAGGTTAAGGGGATCATCATCAGGCAGTGAAGGAACACCTCCTGTAAAAGGATCGTAGATATTGGATTTTTCAGATTGAACGTTTTTGAAATATTCACCCTTTTCAAGAGTTGAAAATGCAAGTTCAGCAAGATCATCACTCATAGGAATATTATAAAATTTGTTAAGAAGATACTGATATCTCAATTCAGAGATTATAGTTGGTGCTATGTAACAGTTACATTTTTTGCCAAGTTTTTCTATGATCTCTGACTCAATAGGAGGCCTGAAAAGTACGCTTAGTGAACCTCCGGATTCTTTTTGAGGTATACAACGATACTTTAGAGCATCTTTCGATTTGATTTTGGAGATAGCATCCTCATCAGGGAGAAGAAATGGGTCAGTTATACTTTCAACTCCATACATATCCTGAAGCTGTTCCTGAAGAGTTTTCTCACTAATCAGATCCAGTGCGATCATCAGTATCTCTATATCAGTTCCGGAAATCTCAGCTAACTTGACTATGGTTTTTACCTGTGTTGGCAAAAGCAGACCGGATTTGATGATATTTTCTAAAAGAGGAGGGAGATTTTGTAAATTTTCATTTTCCATAGCGATAATGTTGACCTATGTGGAGGGATCGGTCAAGAATAAAGAATCATCTCTGATTCCAAGAAGTATGGAACGAACCTTTCCCACCAGATAAAATGAACCTGAAACCAGCACAGTTTCCTTTCCCCGGAGGGAATCAATAAGTAACTCAATATCACTATGGACGCCCAAAACTTCACCACCGATTTCGGATATGGAGAGTGCAAGTTTATCCGGTGGCATTGCACGATCTGAATTGATGGCAGTAACATAATAGCCATGAATATGGTCCCTAAGTGTAATGATAAAATCTTTCAGATTTTTGTCTGCCATACCCCCGATAATCAGATTGATTTTATCGATCTTCATGGATTCGAGAATATCCACCAGGGATTTTGCTGCTGCTGGATTATGGGCACCATCAAGTATGAAGTTTTCAATACGTTCAAACCGACCGGGCCAGTTGAAATGACTGAATGATGACGGTGAAATATCCGTGCATTGAATTCCAGTGGCTTTTATAAAGGCTGTTATACCCAGAGCTATGTTTTTATACTGAAAATTACCAACTAAAGGTGCCTTGAAAATAAAATCACCGGAATCATCAAAATATTTTACCAGTTGTTCCCCCTGATGGCTTACATGAAAATCGCGATTGAGTTGAAGAATATGACTTCCGGATGCGTGAGCTCTTCGGGAAATTACCGATTGAATGTCAGAAGGAAATTCAGGAAGTACAACAGTGCTGTTATAGGAAAAAATTCCGGCTTTTTCCCAGGCAATTTTAACAAGTGAAGTTGTAAGTGCAATGGGATGATCGTTTTCAATTGATGTTATTACCTGAATATCACTTTCGCATACTCTTGTGGCATCGAGTCGTCCACCGAGTCCGGTTTCAATAACTGCGAAATCAATTCTGTTTTTACTGAAATGAAGCATGGCCATAACAGTGGCAGTTTCAAAGAAACTGAGTTCAACATCTGTGGATATAATCTGATTCAGATACTCAAGAATTTCGATGTCTGAAATTTCATTTCCGTTAATCTGAATACGTTCTGAAAATCTGGTGAGATGAGGTGATGTGAAAAGTCCGGTTTTAAAACCGTGTGCCATAAAAAGAGTATTTATAATACCGCATGTGGAGCCTTTTCCATTTGTTCCTGCAACATGAATTGATGGAAAACTTTTCTGAGGATTTCCAAGTATTCGCAGGCAGCTCATCACCGGAAGAATATCATATTTTACCCCGAACCGTCTAAGATTGAAAAGATAATTAATTGCCTGTTCTATATTTGATATCATGTCAGGAAAATTTTTCCTTCATGTCCAGAAATTCAAGAAATTCGATATAACGCCCCTCTTCTGCAATGAGGAATCCATCCGTTTGAGGAAGAACGAGATATGCATCAGCCAGTTTATCAATTATTGCAGCCACCTGACCAAGAGGAAAACCTACAAATCCACTCAGTCTTTTCAGTGAGGAAGATACAAAAATACCGTCTGGCCGTTTTTCTCCTTCTTCCCGGGCCATATAATGCAGAGCCTTGACAACTCTATGAGTTTTGTCTCCTAAAAGCAGTGTTTCTATCTGAATATTTGCCTTGTAGAGTCTCTGAGCCAGATTTTTCATTATTCTGATGGCAATATTGGACTGGGTACTGACCATTTTTAGAAATGTTTGCTGATCAAATACCATTATCTGGCTGTCTTCAAGTACAATAGCAGAGGCACTTCTTGGGCGATTCAGAAGAAGGGACATTTCTCCGAAAAAACTTCCCTCAGGAATCAGGGCAATAATGAAATCCTTATTAGCGATTTTTCGACTGATCTGAACTTTTCCTGTTCGCACCACATACAGTTCTGTTCCCTGATCACCTTCCTGAAAAAGTATCGTACCTGCTGGATATTCCTTGATATATTGTCTGGCTGCTTCCTGTTCAGAAATCATATTTTATCCTTATAAAATAATAGACATCTCATCACTTATAGCATTTTTCCGTGACAATTGAAGTCTGCAAAGTTAAAACTTCTTCAGAAAAGTGTGAATTTCACTGAGGTAACTGATCTTTATGAGTAAAATTTCAATAACCGGCGGCAGTGCAAGAGGCAGAGTTATCACCCATTCAGGCAATGATTTTGTGAGGCCCACCACGTCCATGACAAGACAGGGAATATTCAGCATTCTTGATTCAAGAGAAATAAGGGGTGCATTTCTGGATCTGTTTTCAGGAAGTGGTATTATGGCGTGCGAAGCCATCAGCCGTGGTTTTGACAGTGCCGTATGTGTGGAGGCTTCGAGGCAACAGTGTTTTATGATTAAAAGTAATTTAGAATTGCTGAACATGGTAAAGCAGGTTATAGTTTTGCCCATGAAGGTGGAAAAGGCCTTGAATCGTCTTAAATCGCTTGATATCCGGTTTTCCGTTGTTTATATGGATCCCCCGTATAAAACCGGAATTCCCGGCGATTTTATTTTTCAGATTTTTGAATCGGGAATTTTAAGCAGGGATGGTGTTTTAATGCTGGAAAAAAGCATTAAGACTGAGCCTCCGCACGTTCCTGATGGTTCTGTAGTTTTATCCAAATGTCACAAATGGGGAGAAACTGAGGTATGTATATATGAGGCAGGATAAAGTGGCACTGTATCCAGGCAGTTTTGATCCAGTCACAATGGGACATGTGGATATCATCGAGCGGGCGCTGAGAGTTTTTGACAGGGTAATAGTTGCCGTTGCGGTAAATACAACTAAATCCGGTCTTTTCGATATGGAAGAGAGAGTGGAGTTGATAAGGAAAACCTTTATTGATACTCCACAAGTTGAGGTTGTTTCATTTTCGGGGCTTTTAGTTGATTATCTGCGAGAAAACAAGATAAATACTATCCTCAGGGGTCTGAGGGCTATATCTGATTTTGATTATGAATTTCAGATTGCATCAATGAACAACAGTTTATCACCGGATGTTGATACTGTGTTTCTTATGACAAGTCAGAAATATTATTATATAAGTTCATCTGTAATTAAAGAGGTTGCCAGATTCGGTGGGGATATTTCAGATATCGTCCCACCTCCGGTTTATGCAGCACTAAAGGATAAATTTTCAAAGGTGGAATAATATGCAGTTAGCACACAGGATTCGTTTTGTTCCGAATTCTCCAACTCTGGCCATCACAGCCAAAGCTCTGAAAATGAAGAGTGAAGGAAGGGATATTATCAGTCTGAGTATCGGTGAACCGGATTTCCCTACTCCGGCACACATAATTGAAGCGGCAAAGGTTGCTCTGGATAATGGAGCTACAAAATATACTCCCGCAGCTGGAATTCCCGAACTGAGACAGGCTGTGGCAGATGAGATTTCTGCCAATTATGGTCTTGATAAGATAACAAGTGATCATGTCATTATATCCAGTGGAGCAAAACACAGTCTCTACAACGCAATGATGGCGATTATCAATCCCGGTGATGAAGTTATTATTCCAGCTCCCTACTGGGTCAGTTATCCGGTGATTGCAACTCTCGCCAGTGGTATTCCGGTGTTCATTCCAACCTCACTTGAGGAGCGTTTTATTCTCACACCTGAGAAACTCCGAGCTGCTATTACCAGAAGGACTAAACTTGTTATTCTCAATAATCCTTCAAATCCCACAGGAACAGTGTATAACCGCAAGGAACTGAAGGCACTGCTTGATGTTATCCTTGATTTTCCTAACATTATGATTCTCGAGGATGCAATATACAGAAAACTGATTTACGGGAATGCAAAATTCACAAGTATTGCATCCTTCAGTGAAGAGGCCCGTAAGAGAACTATAATCATTGATGGTGTGTCAAAGGCTTATGCAATGACCGGCTGGCGCATTGGATTTTCCATAGCCAGAAGACAGGTGACCAAAGCGATGGCGCATATTCAGAGTCATACCACTTCAAATCCTGCAGCAGTGAGTCAGATGGCTTCCCTTGCTGCTCTCACCGGGATTCAGCAGCCGGTGGATGATATGGTGGGTCAGTTTGTTTCCAGACGTAATTATATGCTGAAGCATCTTTCCAGACTTGAGAATTTTGAATTTCATCATCCCCGTGGTGCTTTTTATGTGCTCCCCAGAATAAGTAACCTGTTGGGAAAAATTACCCCCACAGGTGATCTCTTAAAAACTGATGTTGATCTCGCCAACTATTTCCTTGATCAGTCAGGGGTTGCTCTTGTTCCCGGTACTTCATTCGGTGCTCCGAGCCATATACGTTTGAGTTATGCCCTTAATAACGATCGTATTGAGGATGCACTAAACAGAATCGCAGAGGCTGTTATTCAACTGAGAGAGCCCGGAGTTTAAAAGGAATCAGACCATGAGCGAGGATCAGCAGAAAATAATTTATTCAATGGTGGGGGTTACAAAGACCCATGGACAAAAGACTGTTCTGAAAAATATTTATCTTTCGTACTTTTATGGAGCAAAAATTGGAGTTTTAGGACTTAACGGTTCCGGTAAAAGCTCCTTACTGAAGATTTTATCAGGGGTTGATGATTCCTTTCAGGGTGAAACTCACATAGCTGAAGGTTTTACTGTGGGGTATCTTGAACAGGAACCGCTTCTGAATGAAGAACGTACGGTAATTGAAGTGGTGAAAGAAGGTGCTTCACTAGCGTATGAACTTTTAGCTGAGTTTGATGAAATAAATATGAAGTTTGCCGAGCCCATGGATGATGATGAGATGGATGCCCTCATTAAAAGGCAGGGTGAGGTTCAGGAAGCACTTGATGCAGTTAATGCATGGGATATTGATTCCAGACTTGAAATGGCCATGGAAGCCCTCAGGTGTGCTCCGGCTGAGACAAAAATCAGTGTGCTGAGTGGTGGAGAAAAGCGTCGTGTGGCTCTCTGCAGACTTTTACTGAAGAAACCGGATATTTTACTGCTTGATGAACCCACAAATCACCTTGATGCCGAAACAGTTTCATGGCTCGAACAGCATCTTCAGAAATATGAGGGTACAGTAATTGCGGTAACCCATGACAGATTTTTTCTGGACAATATTGCCACCTGGATTCTTGAACTCCACAAGGGAGAAGGAATCCCCTGGAAGGGGAATTATTCATCATGGCTTGAACAGAAGCTTGAAAAGCTTTCACATGGTAAATCCTCGGATCAGGTTTTTGTTCAGACTCTACAGAGGGAACTTGAATGGCACCGGCTTAGTGCAAAATCACAGCATGCACTTTCGAAGGCCAGAATTGAATCATATGACAGACTGTTGAATCAGGATACCAAAGGAAAACTGAATGAACTTGAAATTTTTATTCCCCCTGGTCCACGGCTTGGAAAACAGGTTATTTCAGCTGACGGTATCTCCAAAAGTTATGGAGAAAAAGTCCTGTTTGAAAATCTGAGTTTTTCATTGCCTCCTGGTGGTATAGTTGGTGTTGTTGGTCCCAACGGCGCGGGTAAAACTACCCTTTTCCGTCTAATTACAGGGCAGGAAAATTCTGATGCCGGTACGTTCAGAGTTGGTGATACAGTTAAACTTGCATATGTGGACCAGTCCAGAAATTCTCTGAATGATGATTCAACTGTATATGAAGTTATTTCCAACGGTTCCGACACTGTTATGTTGGGTAATCAGGAAGTTAATGCCAGAGCATATGTTTCAAGATTTAACTTTTCCGGTCAGGATCAGCAAAAGGAAGTGGGGAATCTCAGTGGTGGTGAAAGAAACCGTGTGCATCTGGCGAATATGCTGAAAGAAGGAGGAAATGTAATCCTTCTGGATGAGCCCACCAACGATCTTGATATAAATACATTAAGATCCCTTGAGGAGGCTCTGCAGAACTTTGCAGGATGCAGTGTTGTAATCAGCCATGACAGATGGTTTTTGGATCGTGTTGCTACACATATTCTGGCGTTTGAAGGAAATTCAAAGGTTGTCTGGTTCGACGGAAACTATACTGAATATGAAGAATACCGTAAAAAGACCCTCGGAAAAGCAGCTCTGATCCCCGAAAGAATTAAATACCGCCAACTGACCAGAGACTGATCCTCCCCCGGTTGCATCCATCCAACTATCTTTGTAAAATCCTCCCCCGGCTGTATCTATCCAACTATCTTTGTAAAATCCTCCCCCGGTTGCATCCATCCAAGATGCCAAATCAGAAATAAGTGTATGTTCAAAAATCAGATTAACCGGATTCTCAGACTTGTATCAAAAATCAACGATAGCATGCATTTTTGCCGGAAAAAAATTTGATAATTACAAATCCATACAATCCTTCAAGTAAGAGGATGATGAGTGTAGTGATTAAGCAAATCACTGCCAGGGAAGCAGATCTTCCGACAACTGAGTACTGGTATCTGCACTGGTGGAGTCAGAACTTCAGTAAGTATGTTTACGCATACAGGGAAACAAACAGACAAAAGTATTTTCTTGAAAAAAGGGAAGGCACATGGAAAGTTTTCGAAAATCACAGATCAGGTTCAAAACCAGTACCCCAAACAGAAGGTTTTAGTCATGTGGGAGTTGACATAACACATATTATCGGAACTTATAACTGGCTTTGGTTTTTGTTGTTTTTTGGTGTGGTTTGCTTGATTTTTTTTTATGTTATTAAAATTGCAGGGTATTTTTAATTGTAGGGATTTTCGCAAAACGGTTTGCGAACATATTCTTTGATATGTACTAGAAGCTGTTTTAATATATTGAAATTACAGAAGTATTATTAATCCGGTTTTTATGATTTTTCATTGATTTCGCAAACTGGCCGGTATCATGTTTGTATTTACTGTGATAAATAAAAATAAAAGGGAATTATTATGCAGAAGTTTCGCATGTGAGATCCTGATGTGCTGAGTAATTTACTTTTCGAAGGTAAAGTCTGTTTAGCAGGTCCGGTATTTTGTAATCTAACAGCCGGAGTATGATTTTTTTAAATTGTGATTTTCCTGTTATCGTAATAAAAAACGCTGAAAAATTCGGGTTTCTTAAAAATCAGGGAAAATGTCATATTTTTCTAACATTATGAAGATATGAAGTATTTCTTTTAAGTGTGAAAATTTATACATTTTTGAGATATTATTCACAAAAGACTTGGAAAAATAAAAAATTGTACTATTTTAACCCTGGAGGTTAGATAATTATGAGTGAAATAATTCAAACCGAAAAAATAACGCAGCTTGTAAATCATGGAACTTCATCCGGGGATATTGATGCTATTTTAAACAAGGCATTATCTCTGAGTCGTCTTGAGCTTGAGGAAGCCGCTGCACTGCTGAATGTTACCGATGAGGAAACCAGAAACCGCATTCATCATACAGCCAAAATGGTGAAATCATCAATATACGGAAATCGTCTGGTTATATTTGCTCCTCTTTATATTTCAAATCTCTGCAAAAATGACTGTGCATACTGTGGTTTTCGTGTATCCAACCGTGGACTCAAGAGAAAAGCTCTTTCCATGGAGGAAATAACATCTGAAACCGAACATTTACTGAGAACCGGTCAGAAAAGAGTGCTTATGGTCAGTGGGGAGGCTTATCCGAGGGACGGGCTGAATTATGTGCTGCGTTCAATAGATACAATATACAATGCAAGAGTTGGTGAGCATGGAATAAGAAGGATTAATGTTAATATTGCTCCTGTGGAAACCGATGATTTCAGGCGTCTGAGAGAACATAATATCGGTACCTATCAACTTTTTCAGGAGACATATCATAAACCGACATATCATAAACTGCACACCCTTGGTCCCAAGACTGACTATGACTACCGGTTGAATACGATCGGTCGGGCCTTTCATGGTGGGATAGATGATGTCGGAATCGGAGTATTGTTTGGTCTTTATAACTGGAAGTATGAAGTACTTTCCATACTGAGTCATGTGGAGTATCTCGAGAGGGAATTCGGTATGGGCCCACACACAATAAGTGTTCCCAGACTTGAGCCTGCAACAGGGAGTTCAATATCAACTAAACCTCCGTTTGAAGTCACTGATGAGGATTTTAAACTTATTATCTCTGTTTTACGACTTGCAGTGCCGTATATCGGGTTGATTCTTTCAACAAGAGAAACCCCGGAAATGAGAAAGGCAGCCTTTGAACTTGGTATCAGTCAGATAAGTGCCGGCAGTAAAACAAACCCCGGGGGATACGGAGAAAACGACAGCTGCGAACAGTTTTCACTGGGGGATCATCGATCTCTTGATGATGTAATTTATGATGTGGTAAGTTCGGGTTTCATTCCCTCCTTTTGCACCAGCTGCTATCGTCTGGGAAGAACCGGTCTTGATTTCATGGAATTTGCGAAACCCGGTGAAATAAAGAAGAAGTGCCAGCCAAATGCACTGATAACATTTACCGAATATCTTCTGGATTTTGCATCAGATAAAGTGAAAAATGCCGGAATGGAACTGATAGCAAGAGAACTGGCAGAAACTGATCCCGAAACAGCCGGAAAAACAAAGGCTCTTATACAGATTGTCAGGGATGGAAAGAGGGATGTTTTTGTATAAACCCTATACGAGGTAAGACTCTTATGACTGATATTCCCGAATTCTCAGGCCCCGAAACCCGAAAAAGTTATTATAATTTTCCCCGTTCTCTGAGTAAAATGAGTGAAGTTTTCTACAGAGCCTATTCTCTGGTAAAGCTCAGTTGCTGTGAGGCTAACTATGAACTTGGCTATCTCAATGAGGAAATATTCAAGGTACTTTATGCGGTGCTGGAGAAAATGGCTCATGGTGAATACTACGAATTATTTATAACTGATCCGTTTCAGGGGGGCGCCGGAACATCCACAAATATGAATATAAATGAAACGGCATGTTTTTACTCAAACAGTATGCTCAAAGAATTCGGGTCATCTGAGAAGGTCAGTGCACTTGAACATGTGAATCTTCATCAGAGCACCAATGATACCTATCCCACTGCGGTGCGAATTGCTCTGCTGATGTATCTGGAGAAATTCGAGAATGTTCTTGAGGATCTTTTGCAGACTCTGCAGAAACTTGAGCATGAAAACTGGAAAGTGGTGAAAACGGGAAGAACCCAGCTTACAGATGCATTACCCTGTACCATGGGACAGGAGTTTGGAAGTTGGTCTCAGATAATATCAAGGGACCGCTGGAGGGTTTTTAAGGCGAGAGAAAGAATCAGACAGCTTAATCTTGGTGGGACCGCCATCGGAACGGGTATAACTGCACCGAGAAAGTATATTTTCAGAGTTATTGAAAAACTTCGCACCAATACCTCTTTTCCAGTGAGTCGTGTTGAAAATATGTTTGAAGCCACTCAGAATCATGATGATCTCCTTGAGGCTTTTTCAATGGCAGGTGTAGCTGCAGTGAATCTCGAAAAAATCTCCATGGATCTGAGAAGAATGCATCTTCTCGGTGAAGTTACACTCCCCACCGTTCAGATGGGGTCCACTGTTATGCCGGGGAAGGTGAATCCTGTGATCCCTGAGATGATGAGCATCTGTGCGAAAAAAGTAATTTCATCAAAGGTATTCATTGAAATGTGTCTTTCGTCCGGGGAGTTCGAACTGAATGCATTTCTTCCAGCTGCGGCACATACGATTTTTGAAAATATGGAGCTGCTGATTCAGGGGGTAGTGCTTTTGAATGAGAAGTGTCTGAAATTTCTTAAAGTGAATGAGGAAAACTGCCGACTGCATCTTTTGTCCAGTGTTTCGACAACCGCTGTTCTTATTCCGGAGATTGGTTATGAAAAAGCAGCACTTGTAGCGGAGTATATGTCCCGTGAGAAATGCGATATCCGAAAAGCGGTGGCTGCCCTTGGATACTGCAGCATCGAAACTCTCGAAAAGGCACTTGAACCTTCAAAACTGATATCAGCTAGGCCGTTAAAATGAAGACGCAATCTTTGCTCATGGAACTTTACAAAAATCCAACTGCTGAACTGGTGTATTCAGTTCTGACTCTGGATGAAAGGTTTTCTGATGAAATCCATGAATTTTCGGCAAATGTAAGAAACAAAGTTCACGACAGAGTGATTCATCTTAGAGGGATTATTGAAATCTCCAATTACTGCATTCATAACTGTTCGTACTGCGGAATCGGAAGGGAATGCAGCGGTGTGAACAGATACCGGATGTCTGAGGGTGAAATTATTGAAAATGCTGTTTATGCTAACGCTTTAGGGTATAAAACGGTTGTTTTGCAATCCGGGGAGGACTCGTATTTTTCAGCTGAAACACTTGGCAGGATAGTTCAGAATATAAAAAAGAAGGCAGATGTGGCTGTAACACTTAGCTGTGGGGAATATTCACTGGATGAGTACAGATTTCTCCACCAGTCAGGATGTGACAGATATCTCCTGAGATTTGAAACTTCCAGTGAGGAAATTTACTCAAAAATGCATGAAGGTCAGAAATTTCAGGAAAGAATTCAATCTCTTCATAGCATCTACGAATCAGGTATACAGACAGGAAGTGGTTTTCTTATAGGAATCACTCCCGATCTGGTTTCACTTACCGATGATATAATGCTGTGCCGCTCTCTTGACCTGGATATGATCGGATGCGGTCCACTGATAGCTGACCCCGCCACTTCAATGAAAGATTTTATTTTTCCGTTTGAAAAGGAAATTGCCTTCAGAACAATGGCGATAATGAGAATTATCTGTCCATGGGCTCATATTCCCGCCACCACAGCCTTTGATGCGTTTTCTCCGCAGGGCAGGGTGAAGGTACTTGATAGTGCTGCAAATGTATTCATGCCCAATGTTACACCGCTGAAATTTAAACTAAATTATAATCTGTATCCCAAAAAGACATCTGTGGATGAATCGGCGGAACTGTCATTTGAATCATCAAAAAAACTGATTGAATCAAGAGGATTTATTACGGGACAAGGGTATGGACATTCCATAAGAAAGGGATATTTTCAGTCATGAATAACACACCTTCATCAAATCGTACTCATATTGGCTTTTTCGGGAGGAGGAATACCGGAAAAAGCTCTCTTATGAATGCTCTGATTGGTCAGGATTATTCAATTGTAAGTGATGTGGCAGGTACAACTACGGATGTTGTTTCAAGAGCTTTTGAACTGCAGCCCGTTGGTCCGGTGGTGTTTCATGATACTGCAGGTGTTGATGATGAGGGTGAACTGGGTCTTAAACGTGTTTCCAAAACATCACAGACCCTTGAAAGATGTGATCTGGTGCTGCTGGTAAATGACAGTGATATAAGTTCTCCATGGGAGGAAATGATAGTTTCAGAATGCAAAAGGATGAAAAAACCCTTTATAAATGTCAGAACAAAAACTGATATCTCTCCGGAAAACTGTACAGAGTGCAAGGTGGATGATTATCCCTATGTCAGTGTATGTGTTCCGGAAAAGACAGGAATTGAAAAACTGAGATCTATGATAGTGGGGTCAGTTTCCCGATTATCAGTTGATTTGCCCCTTGTGAGTGATCTGGTTAAGCCTCATTCAAATGTGATGCTGGTTATTCCTATTGACAGAGAAGCCCCTAAGGGAAGACTCATTCTCCCACAGATGCAGGTAATGAGGGAACTCCTTGATTCAGACGTGGTTTTTACTGTCACAAAGGAGCAGGAAATCGGGTACGCTCTTAAGGATGTACTTAAAGACAAGCCTGATCTCGTAATCACTGATTCTCAGGTTTTTCTGAAGGTCGATGGGGAAGTGCCTCCGGAAATTCCTCTCACGGGATTTTCAGTTCTTTATGCAAGGGCAAAGGGTGATCTCAGAGAGTATGTCGCAGGATTAAATGCTATTGATAATCTGAAGGAAGATTCAAGGATTCTTATAGCTGAAAACTGTTCCCACAGACCTGTAAGCGAAGATATTGGAAGGGTTAAAATACCAAGATGGCTCAGACAGTATACAGGGCTGAATCTCAATTTTGATGTCAGAAGTGGAAATGATTTTCCAGTTGATCTTTCTCCCTATGATCTTGTTATTCAGTGTGGCGGGTGTATGGTCAACAGGCAACTTGTAGTTTCCAGAATTCAAAAATGCAGGGATTTTAAGGTTCCTGTTACAAACTATGGTCTGACAATTGCCTTTTTACATGGAATCATAAGGAGAGCACTGAGTGTTTTTCCAGATGTGCTTGAAGAATATCTGGAAAATCAGGAAAAACTGGGGACAGGCAGGCAGGGATAAATTCAGATAAGGGAGACAGGGTCAGGGAGAAAGGGGCGGGGGAACAGGGGAACAGGGGAGCGGGGAATCAGGGAAACAGGGAACCCGGGTTAGTTTTTTTCCCTACTTCTTTCCTGCTCAACCTCTGGTATTTTCTGTCTCCCCTGATACTTTTTGTCCTCTATTTTTATGTTTCTTGCGATGAATTTTAGGTGTTTCCTACTGGGATTTGTGGTTTCTGACTGACTT
>JAFGWM010000083.1 GCA_016937155.1 Deltaproteobacteria bacterium | reverse complement strand
TAAACGACAAAAAACAAAAAATCAGGCCAGGGAGTAAAACCCAAAGGAATTTATACAACATTTTATAAACTTAACCCAGGAGGGTGGATATATTTTGGAGGTGGGCTGCTCTTTGCTCTGGGGTGGATGCTGGAATAGCTCCTAGAAAAATGTGGTTTTTTATTTCCATCCCGCAGAATTTATATATTCCAGTGTCAGTGGTTAGGGCCATTGCATCCAGCATTCCCATTGATTCATAAGAAGTGTTGGGAGTTCCCATCGTGTTGATAATTATAACTTTCTTGCTATTTAAAAGACCTTCAGGCCCATTTTGTGTGTATCTATATGCGAAACCATGACTAAAAACCCTGTCAATGTAGCCCTTAAGCATTGCTCCCATAGTGGCCCACCAGATGGGATAAATCATTACAATCAAGTCTGAATTTGAAATAAACTCCTGCTCGGTTTTTACATCCTGGGATACTTTTCCCTGCTGAATCAGTTCAAAATCAGCAGGTTTTAACACAGGATCGAATTCCATTGCATAAAGATCCCTGACTATCACCGTATGGCCTTGTTTTTGAAATGTTTCCTTTGCTGTTTCAAGTATAGCGTGATTAAAACTGTTTGGATTTGGATGAGAATAGATAATGAGTATATTCATTTTTTGCTCCTAAAGCTAGATGTCTAGCTTTTTTAGGTTGTTAAATATTTTTTCCAGAAGGTTTTCGAAAAGCAGAATTTCTATTTCTGTAAATCCTTCATATATTGTATTCATAAGCAGGTCAGAAACCTCATTAAAAACGCTATAAATATCTATGGCTTTAGGTGTTAGTGAAATCAGCGTGATGCGTTTGTCTTTTTTTGACTTGTTTCTGTAAACCCATCCAGAATTTTCAAGTTTGTCTATCAGAACAACAACAGTTGAACTTTTACGATGTATTTTTTCCGAAATTTCCCTGACAGTCATTGCATTTTCGGATTTATACAAAGCCATAAGTATATCGCCATGGGATGGTACAAGTTCTGAAATTCCCCTCTGTTTTAAATAATTTATAATAAGGGAGTTTGCTGTTTCTCTAATTCGGCTTATTCTGGCAAGGGCCTGTTTACTGAACATAAAAATAATATAATTAGATGTCTAGTGAAGTCAACCGTTGGATTAAAAAACTTTCCTGATATTTGAAATTAGAATGTCAGAATTGATGGTACATAAGGAAGGTCCTGATTTGTGATAAACGGCATAATAGAATTTCCAGTCCACTGAGGAAACCCCTTTTTGAAGTTTATAATATTCAGCGAAGTGATAATTTCCATGTTTCTTCGTGCCTCTCTTGTGGCACTTCCAAGATGTGGCAATAAAACAGCATTGGGCAATTCCTTCAGCATGTTTTCTAAAACTGGCTCGCGTTCATAAACATCCAGTCCTGCAGTGACATCCACCCTTTTTTGAAGATGTTTTACCAGCTCTTTTTCATTGATAACCTGACCTCTTGATACGTTAATAATAATGCTGTTTTTTCTCATGGAAGACAGTTCATCACGCCCAATCAGATGGTTTGTTTCTTTATTTAGACTCACGAAAATTGATATAACATCACAAGTTTTTATCAAATCAATAACTGAGTTACTTTTTTTACATTCAAGAGGAGTTGTCCCTCTTAACTCATTCCATTTATTTAATATTTTGAACTCGCTAATGAGTGAATGAGGCTCAGACCTTGCGAAATAGCAACAATTCATTGAGTATGCTGCCGCCATTTTTACCGCAAATGATGTACCAATTCTTCCCGGTCCTATAATCCCCAGTGTTTTGCCCTGTAGCTCCATTCCCAGCATCAAGTCTGGCGCCCAGCCATGAAACTTTCCATTTCTTACATATGAATCACCCATGGTTACTTTTCTTGCACATGCATTTGTGAGGGTCATTGCAAGTTCAGCTGTTGCCTGTGTTAAAACATCGGGGGTATTACCTACCTGAATTCCTTCCATACGGGCCGCTTCAAGATCAATGTTGTTAACACCGACAGCGTAATTGCACAGAATTTTGACTCCAGCCAGTGACAGCTTTTTAATAGCTGCCTTATCCCATTTCCAACTGAGCATAGAAATTACACCAAATGCTCCTTTTTCAAGTTCTTCAAAGAAATCAGATTCTTCTATACTATGATCTTCACTAGGATAGGTTACTGTGAAGTTGTTTTTAATGAAAATATCCACCCATTCATTGGTTGATAGGGAACTTACAGAAATAACGCTGTTTTTGCCATCACCTTGTGTAATCCATTTCATGATATATCCTTTCATAACTTAAATATAAGATTAAAAAATAATATTTATCAAAATCCTTATCCGGCAAATAGGTAATCATCTGGTTGAATCGGTTAATTTGACAGTTCCAAGTATTTTAGCACCAGCCATTAGTCCGCCCAACAGCCCCAGACTGACAATAAATGTCAAAGAATATAATGCCATAGCGGGATCAACCAAAGGAAATATCCTTCTTGAAAAAGTACCCCCTGCAATCTCAAGGGCGTGACCTCCATTGAATATTCCAGGATCAAGACCAACTTTACTTAACCACCAGTTTAATCCCAGACCGGCAAGCACTCCGGTAAGTCCCCCGGAAAATGTTAGTATCAGGGATTCTACTGATATCTGAGTCAGAATGTAGTGTTTTGATGCCCCAAGTGCTCGAAGCACACTTATTTCTTTTTTTCTCTCCATAACCGACATGATCATGGCATTCGCGATAGCAATTGAGACAATAAAAAAAATAAAAATCTGAAAAATCCATACACTGGCACTATGGTAATCAATGAACTGATTTACCATGGGCATTACTTTCCACCATGGACTGATGGCAATATCTGTATTTTTAAAATGGATTTTTAATTTTGAAATCAGGTGCTCAATATTTCTTTCATCTCTGAAACGCCCCCCTGAAAAAGAAATCATATTGACTGCATTTGATATTTTCAGTTTGTTCTGAAGTAGGTTAAGGGGTACAAGTACCCAATTTTCTGCTCCTGACCACCCATCTTTCAATGTTGCTGCAAGTGGAATTCTAAAAAAAACATTTTCAGGCCAGTCTCCAGTGAAAACAATCAGAGTATCTCCTATTTTCAGATTTGTTTTATCAGCGAATGAGTGAGACATAATTGCACCGGTTAAATTGAATGATCCGGAAAGTAAAAATTGTTCAATATCGGATGTTTCCTTTTCTTGGAAATAATTTACTCCGGCTATGTAATCAGTGTTGAATTCTCCTGATTCAGTTTTAATTGAACCTGAAAGTATAATTCTCCCGCATGGTTTTATTTTACGAGTCAAATCCTGTAGGTTTCTTCTGATATTTTCATCGAATGGAATGAGTTTGTCAGGCTGTCTGGTTTTAAGCCATTCAGGGTGTGATATAACTACTTTACCAGCCTGAATTCTGGTGCTTATTTTTGCCATCTGTTCGTAGCCGCCATCAGAGAGTCCTCTGAAAAAGATAAGTATAAAGGCAGCACTGCCTACAGCACAGAATACTGTCACTGATCTGAATCTTCGACGAAAAAGATTTCTGAAACTGTATTTTATCAGAATGAACATCTTTTTCAGTCTCTCATTTCAACAGCTGGTGAATATCTGCCGGCTCTCCAGGCAGGCCACATGGATATGGAGAGGTTTATTAGAGTGAAAATGGCAACAGGAATAATAAAAACACGCCCTGTTAATTCAGCTTTCCAGTGGGGATCAATAACCATACCTCCAATAGCCAGACCATCTTTCATTATGAAGGATAGATTGATGCCGTATTTACTCATATAACTCACTATAAAATAGCTCAGAAAGCACCCTGCAGTAACAGTGAGAATGTTTATAATCATAGATTCCATGACAATCAGAGAAAACAGTTTCTGCCGGGACATCCCTATAGCTGACAGCATCGCAAATTCTCTTCTTCTGTCCATAATACTCATCATAATGGAGTTCATAACTCCTATTGAAGCCATAACCATAATAATTACTATAATCATAATGCTCAGAGCTTCATTGAAATTTGCGATCTGAAAAAGTGATGCAGCAGTAATCCACCACGGGGTTAATTTGAAATTCTTTAATTTATCAAGAGCGTTAATGGCTTGTATCGGTTTTCCTTCACGTGAGTTGAATACGATTATATTTACTTCATCAGATTTTTTATCTCCACTGATTCTTCTAAGTGTTTGAATTGGTATAATTACCAGACTTGAATCAAGTCGGGGAATATTCGTTCTGAAAATTCCCTGAACTTTGTATATTTCATCTGTGGGAATTGAATGTTTTCCTTTTATAATTCCAAGACAACTATCACCGGTTTTAACACCTAATTTTCTGGAAAGCTCCTCACCGATTATTAAACCTGTATCTGAAATTTTCCATCTTCCTGATATTATTTTTTTATTGAGTTCAGTAACCATAGGTTCTCTGAGCAAATCGGTTCCTGAAAACATCACATTTTTACTTTTCTGGACAAAAAATGTGCTGATATGGTTTTTTATTCTATGACTTTTACACGTTTTTATATGCAATATATTTGAATTTTTATTCCAGAATTTGATCTGTATCATTTCACAGTATTCGGCAAAATGACCACTTTTAATGAATACTCTGCTGCCATCACTTATATCTAAGTCCTTCGCTGTTTTTTCGTCCAGATAACCTGTGCAGATACCATTTCGACTGAAAGTGAAATTTCCACTGCATTTTTCCACAAGTTCATTTGTAATCAGGCGAAATTTTCTGTCATGTATAATCTTACCGGGAAAATCGAGCCTGGGCGCCCATGTTATTTCGTTTTTAATATCAAGTGTGTCTATAACTTCATTAAGTGAAAAGACTTTTCGGTTATATTGATTTGTACTGGTTTTATCAACCAGTTGATACTCACCAAGTCTTGTAGAGATAATACTTTTTTTAAGTGCTTTGCTCACACCCCTGGCCAGGGCGAACGCCGGAATCGCAACTACAAGTCCTCCCACAAGGGATAAAAGAGTAGTGAATGTTCGCGCTTTATTTCGCCATAGATTTTTCCATGCGAGGTTAATCATCTGTAATGGTGCTCCAGCCCGAATTTCATGAAATTTGTTCTATAATATTCCCATCTGAAAATATAGTTGTAAACAAGAAATATTCCCGCACGAAAAGGCGAGCTCAGATTCGTTTTAAAATCAAAACTTCTTGATGCGATTGATGAATGGCTGTAAAACTTCTCCCATCCATCAGCACAAGCTGTGGTTAATTGTTGCCTTGTCATTCTTGCTGGAATGAAGGGTGCTTCATTATACTGATATTCAGGGTGTAGCCACCATTTTCCGGAAAAGGCCAGTCTTTTTCCACTGGATAGCTGTTTGTATAATTCAGTGCCAGGGTAGGGAACAAGCATATTTACCGCAGCAAACGCAAACTTTTTGCGTATGACATAATCAACAAGATTTCTAATAGTATCAGGGGTATCGTTATCATGCCCAACTGTCAGAGCTGCCCATGATTGAAATCCGAAATCCCTGAAAATATCAATAGCTGTATCAATATCCTGATTCAGGTTTGGAATTTTATTAATATGCAGCAGATTGGATTTATCAATAGATTCCACTCCCAGAACGTGACCTATGCAGCCACTTTTGGCCATCGCCTCCATCAGTTTTTTGTTTCGGGTCATTTCAATTGAACCCTGACTTCCCCATCTTATTTTTAATTTGGCGAGTTCCTGAAAAAGCTCAGTGGCTCTTTCCTGATTGGCGGTGATGTTGTCATCAACAAAAAGTATATTCTTCAGTTTTTGTTCAGATATTTCTTTTATTACTGAGTCGATCTGTCTGTGAAACATCTTTCTGTCGAAGTAAACTGCTGGTGCACAAAAGTTACAGGAATATGGACATCCCCTTGAAAATTGAACCAGACTCAATGGAAGATATTTTTTTCCCTTGAACAATCTTCTGTCAGGTAAAAAACCATTCTGTGGTTCCCCATTATTTCCCTGATACCAGGGTTTAAGATTTCCAGTGGCCATATCATCCAGAATTTCAGCCCAGACGCTTTCTGCATCATTGATGCATATTGAGTTTACATTCATTAAAGCTTCAGAAGGAATGAGTGATACATGAATTCCACCTGCAATGACCATGACCCCACGTCTTTTGTACTCAGCAGAGATTTCCCATGCACGTTTTGCAGTGAATGTTTCTACGGTCAATACTGCAAAATCAGTTGGTTCATCAAAAGGAATATTCTCTATTCTATCATCATAAAAGGCTCGGTCTATTTCCGGAGGGGTCATTGCACTGAGAAGTGCAAGAGAAAGAGGCTCAATTGTGGCCAACTCAGGTTTTTCAGGATTTACCCTTCCAATTCCGGGACGAATAAATGTAATTTTCATGCTAAAACCTTTTTAGAAAAGATGGTTGTTGAAAGTAATGTGAACAAATATCATTTTAAAATATTTTCATATTAATATCAGTAAAGAGATTGACAAAGCATAATTAGTAAGTAAAAAATAGACTGGTGGTCTAACCAGAGTATAAACATAAGTATGTACTCCAGTATAGGCACTGGTTCAATCATCGGAGTTTGAAAATGCCAGGAAGCAGATTTTATAACCTGTCTGAAGAAAAACAGGCCAGAATTCTTCAGGCAGCCAAAGTTGAATTTATTGAGAAGGGCCCTGTAAAAGCCTCTCTTAATAGAATTATTAAGAACTCAGGTATAAGCAAGGGCGCGATGTATTATTATTTCAACGATAAAAATGATCTGCTCGCCACGGTTCTGGATACATTTATAAAGTCATTTCTCGATTCAATGGAATTTAATCTTGATTCTTCAAGCATTGAAACTTACTGGAGCAGCTTCACAAGTACCTTTTTTGAAATATTTAAGACAACAGAATTTCAGGAAATAATGACTCTTTCAAAAGGTCTTTCCCCTGAGTTTCTGGAGGATATACTAAAGGACAGTAAATATCCTCAAATAAATCATATCTGGATTGGTACTATGATAAAATCCGGAATTGAAGCTGGAGCAGTAAGGAAGGAACTTCCGGAAAAACTTTCCATAGATATTACGATACATTTATTTTCAATGCTTGATACATGGCTCATCCCTTATTTCGATAATATAAATGAAGAAATCATGCCGGTTTTAATAAGTGCTTATATTGAAATTCTGAGGGGTATATTGGAACCAGATTATTCAATTAACGGGGAAAAACTGTTAATTTTTAAAGAAATCACTCACCTGAAATGAAGTGGAGGGTATAAATGTTAAGAATTACAATAATATCAATAATTGCTTTTTACTCAAGTGCTGCCACAGCACAAAAGTGGGGTAACTGCACCGCCGATACCAGGACAATTGTGGACAAAGCTGATCGAATCATGTTTTCCCGGACAAGTGCCGGTAAAATGACAATGTCTGTTAAAAAAGCAGGCTACAGCAGTAAAATGACAATGAAATTCTGGTCTGAAGGACGGGATAAAATGTCAGTAAAAATAACGAGTCCTGCAAGAAATAGGAATACCTCCACTTTGAAAGTTGGAAATAATGTCTGGTATTATATGCCCAGAACAGATCGCATTGTTAAGGTTAATTCATCCATGATGGGTGAAAGCTGGATGGGAAGCCATTTCTCTAATGATGATCTAGTTAAGGAAACTCAACTTTATAAACATTATGACTGTCAATCAAGGAAGGATGATAAGGATTTTATTGTAATTGAGTTGAAACCAAAATCAAACGCTCCCGTTGTATGGGGAAAAATCGTTATGAAAATTCTTAAATCCAACAATATTCCAGAGGAAAGCAGATACTATTCAGAAAAGGGTCAGTTGAAAAGAACCATGAAATTTTCAGGAGTTAAGAAGGTGGACGGAAAAACTGTACCAACTGTGATGACTCTGATTCCTGCTGGAAAAGAAGAGTTTACTAAACTTGTTTACGAGAAAATTCGTTTTGATGTTGCGATTCCATCGAGATATTTCTCCATACGCGGTTTAAAGAAATAATCACTGATTCTGATAAAGGGGATACATATGTTTCAGAATACGGTTCTACTTCTAAAGATGGGATGGAGAAATCTCTGGAGACAAAAGCGAAGGAGTCTCATAACTCTTAGTGCTATGGCATCGGGACTTGCTCTTTGTATACCAACCTATGGTCTGATCGTGGGAATGACAACCTCCATGACTAAAGGCATAACCAGAATGCATCTCGGAGACATACAGATTCATAATCCCAAATGGCCTGAGGAAAAAGGTATTCGTCAGACAATACCATTTGATGATATCTATACCCGCCTAAAAAGGAAATCCGGAATAATCGGTGTTGCTCCCAGAATATACAGTGGTGGAATGATAAGCAGTGATGAAGAAATAGAACTTACGGCTGTTTGGGATAAAAAAGTTAATACTGGTGAAGGAAATGATGAAGAATTTCACTGCAAAGCATTAATATCTGAAAAAGCATCAAAGAAGTATCGGTTGACACCAGGCAGTACTTTACTCTTCAAGCCTGTTCCGGTCTCACTTAATTGCGGAACATTAAAGATTTCTGGAATCAGACATGGAGACTATGCAGATAATGAAATATTTGTTTCTGAAAATATAATGCGGGCTCTAGGTGCAGAAAATCCGGAAGGGAAAACGCAGGAAAAAAGTACAGACGATGATTCTGATATAGATAACCTGAAAAAGCTGCCTGCAGTAGTTGATTCAGCATCAAAAAAAGAAAATCCGGAAGGGAAAACGCAGGAAAAAAGTACAGATGATGATTCTGATATAGATAACCTGAAAAAGCTGCCTGCAGTAGTTGATAAAAATGAAAAAACTATCGAAAAGAGAAAACTATCTTTCACCAGAATAAAAAAGAAAATCAAATGGAGATTTGTCAGAACAAAAAGTGCCCCTGTTGGAATAATGGGAATACTTCCGTCTGAGGAAAAACTGGTGACAAATAGTTGGAAAACAGTAATTAAAGGAAGTTATTTAAATGATAATCCGAGTGGAAAATATCCCGAAATATTAATCGGGAACCGTTTAGCTGAAACACTTAATGTGAAGGTTGGTGACAGGATTGGTATGGATAGTGCAACAAGTCACTTTTATCCGATGGACAGGTTTTATACAGTTTGTGGGATTTTTAAAACCGGCAGTACTTCGGTGGATCGCAGTGTGGTTTTAGTTCACATTAAAAACGGCTGGGATAAGGATCTCATGGATATCCGGTATTTTGAAGGAAAGGATAAAACCCTTCGAGGTGTTCATGAATTCGCTGTTCACGTAAAAGAACCATCAAGAAATTCAAGTTATATATCAGGTATCAAAGAGGTCACAAAGGATGTAGCAGTAGTGAGAACCTGGCAACAGATTGATCGGGGTATGGCAATGATGATTAAAACCACTGATGCCATGACCAGCATTATATTGATGATAATACTTATAATTGCCGCTTTTGGCACAATGAACACAATGCTGATGAGTGTTATTGAAAGGATTCGGGAGTTTGGTGTTTTAAAATCCATTGGAATGAAGCCAAATATGGTGGCAAGACTTATTATTTTTGAAACTTTTCTTATGAGTCTAGCTGCTTCAATTGTTGGCACAGCGATAGGGGTTGCATTGAACAGTTATCTGGTAAATACCGGGCTGGATCTCAGGTCTGTGCTGCCCGATGGCTTCACTTTTCAGGGTGTTGTACTTGATCCCGTATGGAGAGGAATATGGACTATCGAAGGTATTGCTATTCCAGTGATATTATTATTTGTAATCAGTATGCTTGTATCAATATGGCCGGCTGTGAGAGCAGCCAGAATTAAACCGGTTGAAGCCTTCAGGCAGACAATCGGATAAGTGAAAGGGCCCAAATGCTTTTAAAAATTGCATTCAGAAATCTCTGGAGAAGAAAATTCCGTACAATAATAACCATTGTTGCCATTGGAATAAGTTCATCCATGCTTCTCTTTTTTGAACAACTGCATCTCGGTCAGCATGAGCAGATGGCTAATTCCGGAATTAGACTGCACTCAGGGCATGTTGTCATACAGCATAAAAACTTTCAGTCCAGTTGTGAACTTGCAGACAGAATAATTCACCCTGAAAAGGTTATGAAGATAATCAGAGAAAACTTTGGATCATCCTTTCCAGTTTCCAGCCGAATTTTTACTACAGGTTCTCTGGCGAGCAGTGATGGAAATATTATTCTGGATACACTGCTCGGAGCTTCCCATGTGGATGAGGGTAAAATCAGCAATATTCCGGAAAAAATTACTTCCGGAAAATGGATAAGTGGTAAGGATGGCGAAATAGTTATCGGTTTTCTTGCTGCCAAACTGCTTAAACTGGATATTGGAACAAAAGTTCAACTGAGTATTCCTGATTTGGGTGGAAATGTATCGAGAGTGGCACTGCGTGTTACAGGTATTTTTACCACCGGAGGAAGCGATATTGACCGGGGTTATGCTGTAATAAATCTTTCCCAGGCACAGAAACTTTTAAATATGGGAAACTCGGTTAATCAGATATCTGTTTTTTCCGGAATTGATAACAGTCTGAAAATGGCCAGTTCAATCAGGAAAAAAATTCATGACAATGAACTTGAAGTTCTTGATTGGGCATCGGCTCTGCCAACATTGAGTCAGTTTATTCTGGTCGATACAATTTCGATGTATGTTTTTCTTCTTATAATTTTCTTCATTGTGGCAGCGGGAGTGCTTAACGCAATTCTGATGAGCGTTATGGAGAGGACCAGAGAGTTTGGTGTATTAAAATCCATTGGAATGAAGCCATTCAGTATTTTTAATCTAATAATTATCGAAAGTGTATTGATTGGTCTGATCAGTACCGTTATTGGATTTTTAATCGGTCAGTTAATAAGTTATCTGACTTATAAATATGGCATTGATCCTGCGGCGTTTACAGGAGGAGAAACCATGGAAGTGGCAGGAGTTGGCCTGACAGAAAGGATAAGAACCAAAATAACTTTCTGGTCAATAGTATGGACAAGCAGCAGTGTTATGCTGATGACAGTAATGAGTGCTTTACTGCCTGCTATCAGGGCAGCACGAATTATTCCAGTTAAAGCAGTAAGGGATGTTTGAAACAGGAGAATGGATATGGAAATTATTAAGCTTGAAAATATAAAGAAAACCTATCTTCAGGGCAAAATAGAGGTTCCTGCTCTCAGAGGTATTGATCTGGTTATCAGAAAAGGGGAATTTACTGCCATCTGTGGACCAAGTGGGAGCGGAAAAACAACTCTTTTAAACATTATTGGATGTCTTGATAACCCTACATCCGGAAAAGTAGAAATTGCTCAGCAGAATGCTGGAAATCTCTCATCTACACAACTCAGTGAATTAAGGCTGAATAAAATTGGCTTTGTCTTTCAGGCTTACAATCTGGTACCTGTGTTAACAGCATATGAAAATGTTGACCTTGTACTGAGCCTTCAGGGAGTAAAAGTAAAGGAAAGACATGAACGGGTCATGAAAGTATTAAAAGAGGTAGGTTTGGAAGAACTCGCAGACAGAAGGCCTGCAGAAATGTCAGGAGGACAGCAGCAAAGAGTTGCTGTGGCCAGAGCACTGGTTGCCCAGCCTGAACTTATACTTGCGGATGAGCCCACTGCCAATCTTGACAGTGAAACCGGAAAATCTCTGTTGAAACTCATGAAGAAACTTAATGAGGATCATCATGTGACTTTTCTTTTTTCTACACACGATTCCATGGTTATGGATTTTTCCAGAAGACTGGTAAGAATTGTAGATGGTAAAATCAGTGAAGACATTGTTAAGGATTCCCGAATGGAATCCCTACCTGAAACTCAGAATATGGAAAATAACTGAATCTGTGCTGGAGAATTCTATGAGAACATTCCTGTTTGTAATGGTTCTAGGTTTTAGCCTTTTGGGGCTTGGAAAAAATGCTGTAGCATCCAGTATTTATGAAACTGATAATCTGACAATGGAAATGGATGGGAGTCTGAAATTCTATGTAATGGGATTACACATGAATTACCCCTGGTCAATTATTGCCGGAGGTTTGGGCTGGGATTCAAAAAGTGCTCTGATGGGTCTGGGTGAAGCGAGAATCGGTTTCAGTGGCGCATGGAAAGAAGATATTTTTAAATGGCAGTTTCAACTTAAGGGTGCAGCGGCACTTTACTCTCAGGTTGGAATAATGAACTCCATTGGTGGTGGAACGGGAAACTATGAGCCTTCATATCTTTTTCCACTACAGTATACTGATTCGGATGATCCAAATGTAACTCTCTCATCTCTTGTGGACAGGATGAACATCAAATTTCGTCTTGGAAAACTGGATTTTATTCTTGGTCGCCAGGCGATTGGCCTAGGTGTGGGCTTTATATGGCAACCTGCTGATCTACTGGGAACATTTTCGCCACTTGAAATAGATCGGGAAAATAAACCCGGGGTGGATGCCATTCGCATCAACTGGACTCCGGGGCAGTTTACTGAGGTTGCATTTATAGGTGTTGCTGGTGGACCCGGATGCAACCATATTTCATTTCCTGATTCTTCCAATCCTCTGGCACCTTCTGTTTGGCAGACGGTTGCCGGGAACAGTTGCACTCCAGGGGAAATCAGATATGAAAATGAGCACAGCAGTGCTGCAGTCAGGTTGAGAACCACTTTTGATGAATGGGATATAGGAATTCTTGGGGGTTATGTGAGAGGGGATCTGGTTGGGGGAATTTTTTTCGCTGGAAGCATTAAAAAATTTAATTTCAAGGGAGAAGCAACTTTCACCCATGATATGGATACCCAGAGTCCGGGAGATCCATATTACAGCTCGAAAAACAATTTTATCCGAAGTGTTCTGGGTATGGAATATTCCTTTGATACAAAAAAATCAGTTAAACTTGTATCTGAAATTTACTACAACGGTTTTGGAACGGATGATCCATCCGAATATCTAAACACAATGTCCAGTGCGAGGACTGCTGTTCATGGGGAAGTTCTTAATCCCGGAATGCTTTATGGGGCGGTAGCCCTGAACATTGAACTGAGTGATAAAATAAAAATGGCAACCATGGCAATGGGAAATTTTTTTGATGCCAGTTTTCATCTCAGTTCATCACTGGATATCAGGCTGGATGATAACTCCAGTATCGTGCTCGGGGGTTATGTTCCTATTGGTAAAAAGCCGGAGATTAACTTATCAGGAACAGGAAATGTACTGAAGGTCAACTCAGAATTTGGTCTTTATCCAACCATGATTTACGTCCAGTATAAACGATATTATTGATACTGTTTAGAAATGAACCGGAGGTTAGTGGTTTAATCAACAAGCGCACATGCGGTAAAATCATAAGTACATTCATTAGTGCATTGAAGATACCCGACTCCTTTTCCCAGCGACTGGCAATCCTCGCCATCAAGATTGTTTCCATCGCACTCTTCATTGGGATCCACTTTCCCGTTTCCGCAGTTTTCATCTATATCAAGAATCAGTGTGCAACCTGAAAAAAGAAGTGTAAAAAGAGATATAAAAAAAAGATTTTTCATTTTTTCCTGCCCTCAGAAGTTAATTCCCAAAAATGCACCACAGTAACTGTGACTGCAGTAGGGAGAAATTACATAGCGGGCATTTTCCTTACTTTTTTCATCATCATTATAGAGATAAGTTTTAATTCCCACTATAATTCCTGTAATTAGTGCTGTGCCAAGGAAAACATCAGTTGTTGTTCTGAATAACAACGCATTTTCCCTGTTACCATCTAATCCTGTATTTTCATAATCACTTTTATATTTCAGCGCTAATATCCCGGAAATTCCAGAAAAAAGCAATGCTGTTCCTGCTACTGCAAAACCTCCCTTAAACCACCACTTTGATGTTACAGATTTTTTTGCTTTTAATTTCATTGAGGCAGCTTTTTCTTCAGCCAGTTTTTTTGCAAGTATATCCTTTTCTTTCTGTTCTTCCATGAGCTTTTGTTGTGCAGCTTTTTGTTTTTTTAAATTTTCCGCTTTTTCTTTTTGGAGTTGTTTTTCTTTTTCAAGTTTGATTAATTCATTTTTCTTCTGTATTTTCTCTGTAATAACAACAATATACCCAGTGATTTCCTTTTCAATGGCGCGTTTTTTCCCGGAACTGATGTTTTTCAGACTTCGGACATAGGGCAAGAACAGATTGTAATAGGAAAGTGCTTTTTCCAGTTCACCCGCAAGTCGATAACACTGAGCGATATTAAAATAAAATTTTGAGTTACTTTTTAGAGATATCGCTTTTTCAAAATATACTGCGGCCTGAGTGTAATTCTTCTTTGTATAAAAAGCTTTTGCCAGTTTGACATAACTGTTTATTTTCTGCTTTCTGTTTGCGGAAAAAGATTTTTCTGGAAAAGAAAGACTCAGTATCAGTGGGGCAATTAAATAAAAAAATCTTTTGTTCAAAACAATACCTCTCAGTCAATGAAAAGAGAATCCTTCAGGCCTTCCACAGGTTTCATAGCAGGTTTATGCTTTCTTTTTTTAACCTTGTTTTTTCTTATTACAGATTTTCTTTTTTTCTGATTTTTAGATTGAGTAGAATTTTTTAGTACATTTAATTTGATGTTTACTGAAGAAATTTCTTTGACAGTATATTTTTTAGAAAATGGTTCATAACTATCTGCATTTACAGTTACATTAAAAGAGTCATTGTAAAAAAAATCCATAACAAATGGTGTGGTTTTTTTTAGGATTTCATTTCCAGATTGTATTACAGCATTAATATTTGGGGGAGTTGATATAAATTTAATACTAAACTTTTTGTTTTTAATAACCTGATCTGCTGATGGAAATTTTTCCGGAACCAGAATCGGCGGTTCAACTGATGTCTTGTCTTTGTTCAGGTACTGAGTAGTTATGAAATAGCCTAAAATGATAAAAATGGGGAAAAGAAGTAATGATAGCATGTATTTTGCTACGGTTTTAGGTTTTTGCTTATCGGCATCAGTATTGTCTTCAACAGTTGAAGGCAGTGTAGTTTTCGGCTCAGAAACTGAAACTGAAATAATGGGTGGTTTAATGTTTTTTGTTGCGGCCTCAGTTTGAGTATAGCCAATTTCAGCAGCAACACTTCCCCAATCAGATGAAACACTGTTTTTATCGTTGGTATTATCTTTTGATTCACCTGATTTGACTGATATTACACCGGAATCAAGTACCTGAGCATTTGCATACATTGCATGCCTGGGGTTAAGGATCAGATCATCTGCCAGATTTTGGGTTGCTTTTTCAAAAGCCTGAAAAAAATCACTTGAAGACTGGTATCTGTCAGAGACATTTTTAGAAATGGATTTCATCACCATTTCGTTGAGGGAGTCAGGAACCATTGGATTCACGGTATTTAGCATGGTAGGCTGATTTAAAAGATGAGCGCTTACTATTTCTCCTATGCCTGAACCTTTAACAGGCAAATCGTTTGAGAGCAGTTTATATAGTATTACACCCAGAGAGTAGGTGTCAGATGATGGATTCAGTTCGGAGTTTTTCCCCATTGCCTGTTCAGGGGACATATAAACCGGTGTTCCAAGTACAGTACCCGTAGACGTTCTTACACCTGAACCAAAAGGATTATCAAGTAGCTTGGCAATACCGAAATCGAGGATCTTGGTTTTTATCTGATTTTCAGATTGAACCAGAAATATATTACCGGGTTTAAGATCCCGGTGGAGAATTCCGTGTTTGTGCACTTCCTCAAGAGCATCACATATCTGTCTGAGTATTTCCTTTATATCTTTTAGGTATAAAATGGAATTATTCAGTTTTTGTGTAAGAGTGAGACCCTCAAGGTACTCCATTGAATAGTACCAGCGTTCATCATCAAGCTTTCCAAAATCGTAGATTTCTATAATATTGGGATGCTGTAACTGATTTAAAGCCAGTGCTTCCTGTTTGAACCTCTCTACCATTTCGTTATCGCTGCTTAAATGAACTGCAAGAACTTTAATAGCAACTTTTCTTCCAATATCAGGGTGTACTCCGAGATAAACAGTTCCCATAGCTCCCAGCCCAAGTCTGGAATCTACTCTGTAGTTTCCAACAAGCTTTCCTATCAGAAGATCTTTTCCGCGAAGGTGGTTACTGGAAAATTCCTTATTATCATCCATAATTAATTTATTCATCCACTCGGCATCATGATACATTGATGAAAATATTATTCAAGGATATTAGACTATTAAAAGTAAGCAAATGCCCACTTATTGTCTTATTGGTTACTGTGTATCAGTAATACGAATATATGCGAGGTAATCATCATGAGTAGTTTACATATAAATTATTCCAGGATTCAAAGTTTTCATTCGTTTAGCCTTTTGTTGCAATTGAAATTTCGGTTTCCTCGATGGGAATCCAGAAACATCTGACAATTTTCTTTCTTGCAGTACTTGAGATGGATTATCATCTGTTATTGTACCGGTTTTAATTTCCAAGTAAAAACTATGATTTGAATGATAAAAGGAATGTGGAAGGAAATTCTACTGTAAGGCGAAATATTTTACCAGGCGCTTACACGACATCCGGGAAGAGCTTTTTTGAATTTATCAAGCTTATCCTTGGGGAATCCTCTGGAGATATAAATGGAAGACATTTTCTTCAAACCAAACAGTGGTTTAAGATCCTTAATCTTTGTTTTCCGAATCTCAAGACTTGAGAGTTTCTCAGCTTTTTTAAGTGGACTTAAATCCTTAACTTCTGTTTCATTGATATAAAGCCACCAGAGTTTAGGCATTTTTTCAAGTGCCTTGATGTCTTTAATTTTCGTTTTGCTGACGTTAAGTGTGGACATTTCACTAAGACCCTTCAGTGGAGTGAGGTCCTTAATTTTTGTTTCATCAACATAAAGTGAACTTAATCGTGACAGTCCTTTGAGTGGTGAAAGATCAGTTATGGCAGTTTTTCTGGCTTCAATTCTTGAAAGTGAAGTTACTTTTGCAAGAGCCTTGAGGTCTTTTATCTTAGTGGAGTTCAACTCAATGGAACTGAGTTTTTTAAGATCCTTAACTGCTTTTATATCAGAAACACCTGTATTGCTTATTGAGAGTCTGTAGAGATCCTTCATAACTGAAACAGCTGAAATGTCCTTGATATCCTTGTTTCCATTCAGAGTGAGATATCTTATGGCAACAAGAGCCTTAAGTGGGCTGATATCAGCAATTTTACCCTTTGACCCTGCAATATAAAGAGTCTCAAGTTTAGTGAGAGGTGCGAGAACCTTAAGATCCGCAATTGCTGTTGAGCTTAATTCAAGATAAGTCATGTTTGTGAGAGTTGAAAGGGGGCTGTAATCCTTTATGGAATCATTACCTCTAAGTGAAAGTCTTTCAACAGCTGTCATCCCTTTAAGAGGAGCCAGATCAGCAATTTTATTCTTTGAAAAATATATGTTTTTCAGTGATTTAAGGCTGCTAATCCATTTCAAATCAGGAAGGTCTGCATAATAAATGGATAGTTCTTTAAGTGCCACAAGCTTCCCGATATTTTCAACCCCGGAAATGGTTGTATTGGAAATACTGAGATACTTCATTTTAGAAAGACCAGCAATTGGAGCCAGATCTATGGTAACCTTAGCACCGGTCTTGTCTGTCTTAATGTATGAAATTGTGAGTTTTTCAAGCTCTTTAAGATTTTTCAACGGTTTAATGTTGTCGATATAAAGGCTGGAAAGGCTGAGTCTTTTTACCCAGGGAAGATTCTGGATTGTCTTGAAGTAACTGTTTTTAATTTTGCTTTTGAAGATGATTGTAAGTTTTTTATACTGGTCTCTCTTTTCAATCTCTTCTTTAACCTTTTTTGTTACAACGCTGATTGTGCAACTGTAACTGTTACAGTTTATTTTCTCGTCTTCAGGCTTCACGTTTTTAGCTTCGATGAATTTGAATTCACCTTTATCATCTTTTTTTGGTTCTACTTTTTTATCTACTTTTTTGGGGTCTTTTTTTTCTGTTTTTTTCTCAGATTTTGCGGGTTTCTTCTCGTCCTCTTTACCTTTTTTGCCACAGGAGACAGCAACAAAGGATAGAAGTGATACAAACACAAGTAACTTTTTCATTTTTTCCTCCAGTTAAGTAATGATCCAGATTGTTTCCAGATTGAAAATTTTTATACTATTTCAAAAACACTGTCAACGATTTTAAATATTGAAGAAAAATGTGCTAAATCAGGGAGATACCACTGAACGAACAGAAATGCCCTGAGAAACTGACCCACCGGAATTGAGGTCAGTATTAATCCCGATGGGGAAAAATCCATTGATATTGTACAGTCGTAATGCTCTGGAAAGAAACCGGTCAAAAGTATTTTTACTGCTTTTTTCCTGAATCATACGGGCAAAATCGAAGGACACTCCATAATAGATGTTTCTGGTCTCAAAATCAGAAACTCCGGATCTCTCCTTGCTGCAATTATCATACGGCTGGTAGCATCTGGTGAAATATCCCACGTCAAATCTGATAAAACGTAGTGGCGTTTCTTTTATCCAGGATATTCCTCCGAGTCTCAAACTAATGGTAGTAAGTTGTCCACTGTAATCAGTTACCACATCCGTCTTATTTTCGTTGAGTTTTGTAAAAAAGCCCGGAGATGGGAAATAAAACATGGACAAATCAACAAGATCATCAAATCCTGGAAAAAGACGCTGTCCAAGAGCAATTAAAACACCAGCGCTATTCGCCACAAGATCAGTGTAACTAAAGCCATAGTTTGTGGCAAACCCGTCTCCAATTTCAACACATATGCCTCCTATTGATGCCAGAAGGGCTCCTAAAAATGATGATTTTACATTTTCACCGGGGAAAACTTTATCAAAATACCAACTGAGAACCTTGGTGGCAGAATAAAAACTCATCATGTGCCCCATTTTATCGGCACCACCATGCGTAGTATTTGAACTGAACCAACCATCGGAATTTGCTTTAAAATGTGTGGTATCTCCCCATTCCCAGAGCTGCATTCCTACAAGTGTTGCAAAAAGTGGAACACCCGCAAAAATTGCAGCAGTTGAGTAAACAGGATTCTCAGAAAGGACTGTTTTGGATTGTGATGTTTTTTCCACATTTGACAGTTCTGAAAATGTTCCTGTACTTTGAGTAAATAATAATATTCCAAATAAAATATGGCCCATACTTATCTCCCGGCGTCAATATAATCAGATGGTAAGCTTTTTCAACATAAAGTGTTAAGTTCTACTTTCAATCTGTGTTAATAAATAAAGTCTGGAATCGGTAACTTCATTTTTTGATTTTACTTATGGACACCGTAATCTGCTTTGTATCTTCGTGTGTAAGTGAGGATTTTGATGATGGAAAAAAATTCGGATATTGAAACAGATAATTCCGGAGACGATTATGAAACTGAAAGTTCCGGTTTGCCAATTGAAGGGTTTCCTCTTGGTATCGCAGGTTCCTTTTTTCTCACAGCAGGAACAACACTTCTCACTTTTTTCATTTCCATGATTCTTGCATTGATTCTCGTGAAGCTTTTAAAAATGCCCCTTGATGGAGTTTCATTTATTGTTGTCTCCATAGCCGGAAGTTCCGTTTGGGGGGTCAGTGCATTTATCAGTGCAAACAGGTTGATACTCCCTGCTGATGTTCTTTCTTTTAAAAAAGAAATCTCATTAAAACTCATTATACTTATAGTGTTTTTAATTCCATTTGTAATATTATGTGGTTCTCAACTGGAAACAATTGCTCTTTATTTTCATGGTGATTTCGGATCAAACGCCGGACTTTCAATGTTTGTGAAAACTTCAATTCTGGCGCCATGGACAGTTCTTCTGACTCTTTTTGCTGTAAGTGTTGTTGCCCCTGTAAGTGAAGAACTTTTCTTCAGAGGTGTTATTGTAAGGTCATTAATGCTGAAAAAATTTTCTCCAGCTTTGGTAATAGGGTTTTCAGCTGTACTTTTTGCTGCGGTTCATATGCAGATAAAGGGTTTTTTTCTTTTATCCACAGTTGGTGGGGTTCTTGCGATCATCAGGATGAACAGCAGTTCTCTCGTTCCATCAGTTATTTTTCACTCACTTTATAATTTCTTAGTAATATCAATAAGTATATTGCCTGTCATCTTCTCAGAACCTGAATTCAATGAGTTCTCTCTGAAATATACTGATGCTGTTTTTGAAAAGCCTGATTTAAAAATGCTGTCACAGAGTCTTTTACTTGCAGCGCTTTCCCTTTTTCTTGTTTTTAGAATACTCGGCAGAATCAGTTCTGAGTTATCCAGAATAAACTCTGAAGACAAATAGCTATTTTGTGAGATATGTTTTCAACCATGTGTGAACATTATTCCACCATATTAATCTGTTGGCGGGTTTGAATACAAAGTGATCCTCAGTGGGAAAATATAGAAATTTACTTTTCACACCAAGTCGTTGAAGTGAAGTGAATAACTGATAACCCTGATCAACAGTTACTCTGAAATCTTTGGCGCCATGAACAACCAGAGTGGGTGTTTTCCAGTTTTTCACGTACTGGTGAGGACTCCATTTCTGGTATGTTTTTCGGTTTTCCCAAGGTGTTCCCTTGTTTTCCCATTCAGGAAACCATAATTCCTCTGTACTTCCATACATTGATTCAATATTAAATACACCACTATGACTTATGAGGCATTTAAATCTCGTATTCTGAGTACCAATCCAGTTAATCATATAACCACCGTAACTTGCTCCGGCAGCACAGATGTTTCCTTTTACTGCCCAGTCTTTTTTCTCAACAACATCTAAAACAGCCATTATATCCTTGTACGGGCCACCTCCCCAGTCTCCACGAATTGCGTCCTGAAATTTTATTCCATATCCTGTTGAACCATGAAAGTTGACCATTACAACCACATAGCCCGGAGCTGCAAAAAGTTGACTGTTCCATCTTGGATGAAAGTCATATCCAAATGCTCCTTGAGGTCCACCATGAATGAGGAAAACAACTGGATATTTATTACCTTTTTTGAAATGAGGAGGATAAAGTATCAGTGAATGAACCTGATCTCCGTTGCTTCCTTTAACCCACAGTTCTTCTACCTTACCCATAGGAATGTTATTAAGAGTTTTGTCATTAATTTTTGAAATCGGGCTCAATTTCGAATTATCTCTGATACGCTTTCCCTCAACTTTTATTTTCTCTCCCCGATGGAAGAAAATTTCAGGAGGAGTGGAAATAGTCTGATTGATTATAAAAATTTTTCCTCTGCTTAAAATCTTGAAATCAGTAATAAATGTATTTTTGAACTCAGGCCTGATTTTTCCTTTGAAATTAACACTGTACATATTGATATGGCCCTTTTCCTGAGTAGTGAAATAAATCCGCTTTTCATCAGGAGCAAAAGCATAAGCTGCAACACTGAGGTCAATGGAATCAGTCAGTCTTGAATATTTTCCGTTTTTTCTGTCCAGCAGAACAATAACCGCTTTATCAGATTCATATCCGGCTCTTGCCATTGAGAGAAAAGCAAGATATCTGCCATCAGGGCTGTATGATGGACTGAAGTCATTACCCTTACTTTTTGATTTCAGATGTGCATTTTTATTTCTTGCACGATATGTAAACACATCATTGTTTGTGCTTTTTGCCACAAGGGACTCTGTGTTCATCACAAAAGCAAATTCTTTTGCATCAGGACTGAATGCATAATCCTGACTTCCTCCGAGGGAAACAGGAGGAACATCTTTTGCGGTGGGATTATCAGCTATACCTAAGGGAAAACTTACTTTCCCTGTTTTAGTATCCGCACTGAGGAGCTGGTTTATGTTGTTATATCTCCAGTGATTCCAGTGTCTGTACATTAGTCTGTCAAAAAGTCTTGCACCTGTTTTTTTCTTTTTCTCTTCAGCTACTTTCCTGTCTACACACTCCATGGTGTAGCAGTGTCTGTGGATGAGAGAATTGAAGAAAATCTTTTTTCCGTCAGGCGACCAGACAAGAGGACCTGAAGCACTGGCATTTGTGTCAGTCAGTGTGGTAATTTTTCCTGTTTTAATATTGCGCAAAACAATCTGAGGGCCTTTGGTGCTTTTTCCCGGAATGTAGGAAATATATGCCAGAGTTTTTCCATCCGGTGACACACTGGGGGACCAGGCTTTTTCATTATCTCCGGTAATCTTAACTGATTTGTTTTCCTTGAGATTTGCTCTGTAAACGGCTACACCCTTGGTGTTTTTTGTAGCGTTTTGAGAGCTTACAGTAAAATAAACATTTTTGTGGGGTTTTGAATAAGTAATCTGACTGACTTTTTTAACTTTAATAAGATCCTCTACGGTAAGTACTCTTGGAGAGGCTGAAACCAAACCAGCAGACAACATTGTTAAAAATATAAAATTCATTTGCTCCTCCAGCATTATGATCAGGTATTAATATGTTCTCCGAAACATCCGATAAATACCAGATAAGAGTACGGAGGTAAACAGGTATTGAAATATTTCCTGTGGCTTTACAATACAAAAATCATTCTGGTTGCTATCCTTATCGGTATTTTTACCTCATGTGACTATCTGGAAATACAAAAGTCAGACCTGTCAGCATGGTGCTCGGATTATTCTGGAAACTTTCATTTTAAGGCTTTGAGTCCTCCAATGGTGGGTGATGCCGAAACACTATGGAATAGTGAATATGAGATTACAGTTTTTAAATCAGTTGTCTCCTTCGGATTTGCTGATCTTGGTGATATCGCCAGTTCAATGATGGGAGTTATCAGTTACAGTGATATTTCGCTGGAAAATGCATTTGGTATTTTCAGTTCCTGGGTTGAAAGTGAGGGCTACTGTTCATCAGGATGCACGGAAAGTGAATTTGAACTTGGAGACAATTCCGGATTACTTCTAAAATGGATATTTGAGGATGGAGGTTATCTCTGGTATTCCAATGATTATTTTTTTGTCAGAGACAATCGCGTCTGGCATTTGAGTATACATTCGATTCGGAACCCGAACAGTATTGAGTATCTTCAGATGGTAAAGACATTTACTCCCGGGCCGCCACCAGAATCAAATCCGGCATGCCAATCCCCTGCAGATGTACTGGAACTGAGCCCCACTGAAATTTTCGGAGAGATCCAATGATTCCTTTTATTGCTTTTCTTATCCTGAGCACGGGTACTCAGAATATTGAAAGTATTGATGACCCAAAAATTCTTTCAATCTTAAATGAGAGCAGTATAGAGACTAAATCACCAGAGTATTTTCCTAATATCGAGATTTCGTGGGTTTGTGGAGTTCCGTTTAGAATTGATACTGAAATCACTGAAAATGTTTTTTCTCTTTATGCATTTCCATACAGTAAAACCATTAGAATTGGCGTTAATACAGAAGTCGGGGTATTAAAGGAATTCAGTGGAGGACATCTGACTCTGGGTTTGAGTATTGGCATTCAGAAAGCTCTACCTTTTCATTTTTACATGGATTTAACAACCAGTGCAGGTGGCTATGCAATTGACATATATGGATCAACAAATATATATCCTCTGATAAAATATGGAATAAGGGCAGGTGCTGGAACAGGGATAGGAAGTTTTCATGTCAGCGCAGGTTTCTTTATTGATCAGGGGCTGATTTACATGGAAAGCAGAATAATGAGTACTTTTATGGGGTTGGAGATACGTGTGGGAATGTGAAGAAATTATTTATAATTTCTTTCTGGCTCTTATAACAATCCATGCCACGAATGTGCTTGCCAGATACATTATTATCAATGGAACCGCCATCATAACCTGAGTTATAACATCTGGGGGAGTGAGAATTGCACTTAATGTGAAAGCTATTACTACGAAATATCTGAAAAACTTCATTAATCCGGAAGTAGTAACAATCCCTGATGTGGCGAGGAAATAGATAACCAGAGGAAGTTCAAAAACAAGACCGAAAGCTATAAGTAGATTCAGGATTAACTTAAGATAATCACCCATCATTATTGTTGGAGATATGGATACACTTCCACTGCCATCAGCTAAGACCGGAGTTACGCCATATACCTGAAAAATAAATTCCGAGATATGGCTTGAAAGCCTGATGTTTCCCGGACTGCTCTGTGCAAAACCAATAAGAAACTTGAACCCATAGGGAAAAACAACATAATAGGCAAAGAGTACTCCCAGAGAGAAAAAAACTACGCCGAGAACAGTTACAGACAGTACAAACTTTTTTTCCCTTGCATAGAGTCCTGGACCAATGAATGCCCATATGTTGTAAATGATTCCAGGCATGGCGAGGATGAGTCCACAACGTAGAGAAAGTCTTAAATAGGTGAAGAAGGGCTCAACAGGACTTGTGAAGTGCAGTTGTGGATTGTTGTTCATTGCAGGAGCAAGAGGCATTACAAGAATCTGAAGAAGTTCCTCACGGAAAAAATATGCAACACCAAAACCAGCCACTGCACAGATAAAAATAAGTTTTATTCTGTATGCAAGTTCTCTGAGATGAGAAGTAATACTCTGACGGGTGTTATCCATTTTTTTCCAGTCCAAGTTTCTTCATAATCATCTGCAGGTCCGACCATGCATCTTTTTTAGCATCAGGATTTCTAAGTAGGTAGGATGGATGATAGGTTACAGCAAGAAGTGTTTCTGCATATTTGTGGAAATGTCCCCTCAGGTGTTTCATTGATCTGGTATCTGAAAGCAATGTCTGTGCACTCACTCTCCCCAGACAAAGGATGAGCTCAGGTTTGATAATTGAAATCTGCATTTTCAGAGCGCCAATACAGGAAACTATTTCCGAGGGCAGGGGATCCCGATTTCCCGGTGGACGGCATTTTACGATATTTGCAATATATACATCCTGACGGTTGAGTCCCATTGCCTCAATCATTTTGGTTAAAAGATCACCAGCTCTGCCTACAAAAGGCCTTCCCGTACGATCCTCATTTGCACCCGGGCCTTCTCCGATGAGCATGAGTCTGCTGTGAGCTCCTCCCTCACCAAATACAATTTTATTTCTTGTTTCACTTAGGGGGCACCTTTTACAATCTCCCCATAAATTTTTGAGTTCATCCAGTGTGGTGGCATCGCTAATACTGTGAGAGGCATAAGTTTCCGGTGGAGTATCCGGTTCAGCATTTTTGACTTCTCCTAGTGCCTCAGATTCACCTGGAGATGACGTGTTTGTAGGCAATGAGTCCAGTTCTGATGAAACAGAGCGAGAATCAATATTTGAAACGGGAAGCGTCGAGAAATCAGATACAAAACGCAGATATTTTGAATGGTGACTCAGGTATGTTTCGAGAAGTCCTTTTGCATTCATAAACTATCTCCTGGTACTTTCAATTTTTTAAAAATATCCAATGATGATTTCAGATATTTTACTTTCAGTAATGCTGCTGCAGTGGAATATTTCACAGATAACTGAATTTGTATCTTAGTGATTTCAGTGTGAACTGAAAGGTTTTTTGCAGCCTCAAAAAAGTGAATGACAGGAAAAATTCTGGCTTTAAAAAGCGAATTTACTAAAAATTTTAGTGCGTTAACATAATTATTGGTTTTTGAAACCGGGCATTCATATGTACACTTTACCGATAAATATCCGTTTATAGGGTAGAAACCGCAGTATCCCTTACTGTTAAAAATGATAACCACGGGTTCAGGAAGTATCCATTTCAGTCCATTCAGAGTTGAATTCATATTTTTCCATGATGTATGAATCTTCTTTTCATGTCCTTTGAGGATATCAACTCCCAGATGTGTGTATTCAGAAAAACCCTGAATAACTCGTCCTTTTCCCAGATTTATAATTGATGTTGATGAATTGAGTTTTTCAGGAAATCCTCTGTAAAATTTGTTTGTATTTACAGTTATTTCCTTTTTATATTCAATATAGTTGACTACATTACTGCCTTTTGAAAAACCTGATATGTTACTGACAATTTCAGAATGATTATCAGTTATTGTAAACTCTGATACAAGCTCATAATAACTGGCCAGTAATTCCCCGGGGATTCTGGATGGCTCTGAAACAGCAACAAGATCAATTGTTTCGGGAAACAGCATTAGAGGATGGGGTATTATTTTACTGAAACTGAGGATATTACGTTTTGGTGTTATGGGGGGAGATATGGATTTTTCACATCCTGTGGAAAACGGCAACAATGCCAAAATTATGTACATCCATACGAAAGCCTTCATTGTCAGAGTTTTTTACACCCAGAGAGAAATCTAAGCAATGAAATATTAAAAGAAAATTTACAGATTAAAAAAAAATAAATAAAAAGTGAACTCTCAGCTTGACGATTAATGTTCAATGTTATATATGCTCTTTCGCTGTCAATGATGATTTCATTGTTGATGAAGGGCATATAGCTCAGCTGGTTAGAGCGCACGCCTGATAAGCGTGAGGTCGATAGTTCAAGTCTATCTATGCCCACCAATTCTCTTTATATCTTCAATCAAATATAATTCACAGGTGGAGTACTCGTTGTCATAAGTTTCAATGAAGCAGTGTGCTTTTGATTCAATATGTTTTCATTAATATTTTTGTATGTAATTATTAGGTATCCGAGGAATTATTGGGGGCTTCGTTGGGAATTCCATTCATATTTCCATGAATTTTATAAAGTCTGAGGAATCTACGGATACTTGCTCTGGCAAGCATTGATGACTCATCAATATTTTGTCTGATGAATTTCATTCCCATTCTACTGATTTTTTCATCATTAGGGCTTACCCATACAACTTCCCCCCTGATACTGAGAGTTTGTCCTCCACTTGGGAGTTTAAAGTTAATCAGGAGTTTTGTGCCCATAGGAGGAGTTGCGGTTCCCAGAGCCTGCAATCCCCCGTTGCCGATATCAGTAATTTCACAGGGATGCCAAAGATCCGGACTTTCAAGACTCCACGCTGCTTTTATCGCCACAGGATGTCTTGAATGGTTTCTCTTGGTAGCCCAGTTGGTATTTCCAGAGGCCAGCAGCTCAATGAAGGCAACCTTTGCATTCTGCCCACTCTGCAGCATGGCACTTATCCGGAATTTGCCGGTGGAGTAGTGTTTCTGCACATAAACAGTTGAACGAAAATGTTCTTTTTCGCCAATATCCTTGAATACCAGTTCCAGAATAATTTCCTCGCTGTTATGAAACACTGCTCTGGTCAGAAATGCTACACTGCCAGAGTCAGATCTATACATTTCAAAGAAATCAGCTGCGGATTTTAGATAAAGTGTATGAATTCTCATTTCTTTATTACTTCGAAACACTTTGTTCATTGCACCTCAGAACTTCTTACCCTCACATGACATTATAGTCAAAAATGTGTAGATGTGAACACTTAATTTCAATAAGAGTAAAAAAGTTCACGCTCAGCGGAAAAATTAAGCAGTTGGAATATTAAAAAAGTTCAGAAATGGAACCAGCAGAGAGGTTGAGAGAAGAACTGCTTCGATGGTGGAGATGGAAAGAAATGGTCCAAACGGCAGAGGTTTTAAAGTCCATTTGCCTTTATTATCAATTACTTCGTCAAATTCATCATTTTCGCTGTCAGTAATGCCGACATAAATTCCGGGATCAGGCCAGGAAATTCGGAAAATAAATGCCAGCGCAGCAAAAATAAGCCCCTGAATACTGGCAAGCAAAATTACCGGAAAGATAATGAAAGGTCCGCCAAATGCGCCTATTGCTGCAAGAAGTTTGGCGTCTCCAAGACCCAGACCCTCTTTTTTGCGGATATATCTATAATATAGAGTGATCATTATAAATAAACCACTGCCTGAAAATAGCCCAACCAGAGTCATTGTAAGTCCTCTTGTGTAAAAGCCCCATGATATTCCGAGTAAAATAAGTGGAAAGACTAAAAGGTCCGGAAGAATAAAGGTATCCCAGTCTATAAATGACAGGATAATCAGTGTCTGAAAAAAAGTAAAAGTTACTGCAAAACTTGTGAGAAAATTTTGGAAGGGCAATGTTCGGTAAAGTAAAAAAATGCCAAGAGATATAATTCCACTGATAAGTTCGATTACAGCATATCTGGAACTGAATGATGCTCCGCAGTGCCTGCATTTTCCAAGAAGGAATATATAACTAAGAATCGGTATGTTATCGATGGCCCCGAGATTGTGTTTGCATGAATAACAGTGACTAGGTGGCCAGGCAATATTTTTTCCTGCAGGAAGTCTGTAGATCACAACATTTGAGAAACTACCCCAGATTGCACCCCAAATGAACGCAAACATCCCTCCCCAGTTTGAAAGTATAAATTCCGATGATGTCATTGGGGTCTATGAGTGAAAGTAATGGTATTTTCCTTGCGAACTTTCATGCCCAGAACATTGTATATATTTACAGGTTTAGCTTTTCCTTTAACACTCACGGGGTCTCTAACTTCAAAATCAAAATAATCTGCCACCTGATTGTACGTATTTTCTCCAATAATAATTTCGTATGGTTTTGCAAGGGAACAGAGTCTGGAAGCAAGATTTACCGGATCTCCTACAACTGTGTACTGCAAAGTTTTGCTGCTTCCGAGAGCGCCGCAGACGACTTCGCCTGTATTTATACCAATGCCAATTGCGATTGGTTTTTTCCCGTCAGCCATTCTTGCGGTATTATAAACTTCAAGAGAGGCAATCATCTCAAGTGCACATTCAACAGCCATTTTAGCACCATTGGGCATGGGAACCGGTGCTCCAAAAAGAGCCATGATCTCATCACCAACAAATTTATCAAGAGTTCCCTGATAGGTAAAAATCACATCAACCATAACTTCGAAGTATGTATTGAGCATTTTTACGATTTCCTTTGCTTCCATGTTTTCACTCATGGAAGTGAAACCCCTGATGTCAGCGAACATTGTGGTTACTTCTGTACCCTGACCTTCCTGATCAAACGTGAGCTTGCCTTCAACAACCTGATCAACAAGATTGGGACTTAACAGCTTTTCAAACTGAGCACGAGTCTTTGTTTCACTCTCTATCTGCTTAATAAGATTGGTATTATTTATTGCCATTGCTGCCTGTGCAGCCAGTCCTGTAAGTAACTGCAGATCCTTTTTGGAAAACGCCCCGGTAGCCATCTGACTGTCAAGATAAATAACCCCCAGAAGTTTTTCGCCATATATCATTGGAACACTCATCGTGGAACGAATGCCCTGAATAATAATGGATTTCGCAGTGTTAAAGCGACTATCCATACTTGCATCGGAAGAAAGAACGGCCTCTTTATTATTAACAACATTGCTGAGTATGGTCTGCGAAACCACAATGTTGTTTTCCTCCTCATCATCCTCACGTCGAAATTTTGAGACTGACGGCCTCATATTTCCACTGGAGTCAGGAAGGAATATAATTCCTCTGTCACATGCAAAAATTTCAAAAATCTTTGTAAGAATCTTTTTAAGAAGCGTGTTAAGTTCGGTTTGAACACCCAGATATGTGGCTACTTCATGACTGACCCTCAATCGTTCGTAGTCCCTTCTGAGAACATTAGTATCAGAAATTCCTGATTCAGGTACAAAATTTCCGGCGCCTTCAGCTGCGATTGTCTGATGGATCTGGCTTGCTACACCATCATTGGATACCAGTACATCTGCATCGGGTTTTTCAATTTCCTCAGACACAAATCTGAGAAGAGTGGAACCCATCGCAATTTCATCACCGTCGGAAAGTACATGTTCAGTGATTCTCTGTCCTTGAATGTAAGTACCATTCAGACTTCCGAGATCTTTGATGACATACTGCCCATCTTTTAATTTGATTATCTGGGCATGAACTTTTGAAAGGATACGATCCAGAATCTGGATTGTATTTCTGGGCATTCTACCAATGGTGGTATAGTCCTTGAGTTCATGCTCTGCAGGTGGATTTGAAGTAGCTATAATGATTTTTGCCATAAATCAGAACCTTGAAATATCCTTAATCTATTCAGTTTTTTCAAACCTGTCTAATTTCGCTTACCCATTATACGGAAAGTTTGAGGAAAAGAAAGTGTCAAATGAAATCCATGCTAAATACTTTTCGGTTTCCCGTATGTTAATATGGTTTGATAAATTCTTTTTTCACATATTCCGGCTGAGTTAGAAGATAAATTTTGGATTAAATTAAAACATGGACAGGAATTGAGGCACTGTATTGACTTTCCCCTTTACATAAAGGGAAACCCGAATAACCAATTTTTTCCAGTTAAAAACGGCCCTTATGGAAGAAAAACAGTTAACCTGCTAAATGTTTAAATGACTCATATTTACCGCAGTAAAGATGCAGGAAAACAAATCTGCATGGAAATTCAGGGTAACTATCAAGTAAAAAACTCACCCCGGTAAAGCAAAAATATTCTGCAGATAATTTATTTTCCTTCTTTTTCGTGTTCAGCTATTTTTCTTCTTACTTCATCCATGTCCAGAGCTTTTACCTGACCTAAAACATCATGCAGAGCAGCTTCAGGAAGTGCTCCGGGCTGCATAAATAAAAGAGCCTGTTCTCTGAAAATAGCAGTGGTTGGAATAGATCTTATACCGAAGGAACCGGCAACTTCCTGTTCAACTTCAGTATTACATTTCATGAACTTCACATCGGGGTATTTTTCTGATGCTTTTTCGAATATAGGACCAAACATTTTACAGGGGGCACACCAGGGAGCCCAAAAATCTATAATTACCATGTCGTTATCGTTTATTGTTGATTCAAGGTTAGCTGCTGTCAATTCGTGGGTTGCCATCTTAACTCCTTTTAGCAACTGGCAGTCTTATACGCTGTCCAATTTTGCCGATGCTTCATTGCATCCGAGCCTGAATATTGTCACTAAATTTTAAAAAGCAAGGGGTGGTAATAATTTTATGAGTTTAAATACCATTATTGACAGATTTAAAATCAGTGTGTTTTTAATGTGATGACAACAATTTCAGGACTATTAAATAATCTAACGGGAGGTCCCCAGAATCCGGCTCCACTGCTGACGTAATAATGCAGACCTTCATGTCTGAATAAACCATGTCCCAGATTGCGGTTTATAAGACCCAGCAAAGTGATGGGGAATGTCTGACCACCATGTGTGTGACCACTTAGCATCAGGTTAAATCCAGCTTTAAAAGCATTTTTTGCGATGGATGGTCTGTGTGCAATAAGAATCCGGTAATCAGAAGGAGGCGCTTTTTTGATAATTCGTTCCGGTCCTCTATAATTAAAATTTTCTCCTCCGGACCATCTGAAAACATCCGGAATACCTCCCAGCAGAAGTTTCTCTGAGTTCTTTTTTATAATGGTATATGACTCTGAAAGGATGTGAATACCGGTTTTTTGCAGATTCTTTTTCCACGTGTTGAATTTCCAGTATAGTTCATGGTTCCCCGGAGAGAAATATACAGGAGCATTGAAGTTTTTCATGGGTTTTAACATTCCGGCCACTTTATGCCACGGTCCGTCAACCAGATCTCCTGCAATCACAATTATGTCAGGTTCAGCCTCATTGGTTTTAGCAACAATTTTTTTTACAAAATCAGTTTTCAAGGTTGGTCCAACATGTAAATCGCTGAGCAGTACTATTTTAAATCCACTGAATTTCTCAGGAAGATTTGAATCCACAATTGTTACCTCGTTTATCTTTAAAGTGTCAGTTGCCTGATGAATACCGAAAAAAACTCCAGCACCTGCTGCAATTAAAATAGCTACAGAAGAGTATTTTAATATTTTTCTGTTAAATTCAGGTGAAGGTGTTGAAAAGCCTCTGGCAGAGTAAATGACAAGAACCATTTTATACAGACCGTAAAACAAATCCCTAAGAAAAGTCATAGTAAAGATAAATAGTACAAAAAGCATGATAATATAGAAAAAGATTAGAATTTCTTCTATTGAGCCAAATCGTATCTCACGGTTAACCCGTCGGAGAACATATATAAAAAGGTAGAGTAGTAACAGATTGAGGGTGAAGAAATCCCTGAGAGTTTTATTCTTCGTGAGGGTATTGATAAATCTTTTTCTGAACCACCACGTGATGACAACGTAGAAGAATACTGCAATAGATATAAAAATCAAATATCTGGCGGGACTCACAACTACACCTCTTCAGAAAGCACACCATCATGGCTGCAGATTTGTGTGATTGCAAAAATTGAATACCTTAACGGATAAAAGGTGAAATTAAAGAAAGTATTCCCCGGAAGGATTTTTAGGAGAACCGCACACTTCCTTGACACTGGAAAGGAAGTTATCCATTTGTCCCGGAAGAGAAAAATAATTGCTTGCTCCACACTCACGACTGCGATCAAACTCTTCCTTGCTGTGTTTTGGAGACAGGAAAAAGACAGGAATAGATCTGTACTTACCACGTCTTAATGCACTGCAGAGATTAAAACTGTTGGGCCAGCTCGATTTCGTATCCATTATAATAAGATCAGGCTGCTCAACTTCCAGTTGACTTATGAGTTTTAATCCATTGTTGGCACGCAAAATGTGGTATCCACGTTTTTCAAGAACACTTAAAAAACTGCATGATTCAGCAAGTTTATTTACGAAGAGAATTCTTGGTGCCATCATTGGAAATCTCCCTCAAGTGGTTTTGTTGTTCCATCCTTTAAAAGAACATCAATTCTGGTCTGAGCCTGCTGTAATTTCTGTTCGCCCATTCTTGAAAGACTTATTCCTCTCTCGAAAAGACTTATAGATTTTTCGAGATCCATATTCCCCTGTTCCATCTGAGTAACAATGGTTTCAAGCTCTTTCAGTATAGAATCAAATCCTGGGGTGTTTTTTGTATCATCCATATAAATAAGATCCTTTGTACAGTCAGGGTGGAAAATTCCATTGGGGCTGTACACAATTACAGTTGTAGCAAAAAATTCCAGTGATTGCTATCCCTCGGGAACGATTTTTTAACTTCAGGATTATTATTGTCAAACATTTTTTATCCTATGGTAATTTCTTTGGCTTTTCAGTTTTGTGTTTTTTTATGTCTTCAATGCGTTTTACAGCGGGAAGCCCCAGTCGTCTTCGAATACGCCACTTTGCTTTTTCGACATTTGAAAACACTGCTTTATCCCACTTATAATTTAGTAGTTTCTCGAGTTCTTCACTTTTCCCGATTTTCCCGAGTTCACCCAGAGCCACCTGTCGGGTTGTCAATTTCTGCTTAATATCTGTAGATATCTTAAAATACAAACTGATTACTGCGTTCCGATCAAAAAATGGTTCTCCGGACCAGTTGAGAAGACTCCCTATGCTGAAGGGGTTAATATTTCCGGTGTTTTTATCAAGGATATTTATAATGTTTTGATAATCCTGTTTCTTTTTTAACAGACTGAGATTAATCCAGCATCTTCCCGATGAGTCATTCATTTTCAGTGTACATGTCCTCAGCACTTCAAGAAGTTCAGGTGATTCCGGAAGTGTTTTCATATTCATCAGAAGGAATCTTCTTTTAAATCCGGTAGTGGAGGGAAACATTGATAGAAGTATACTGTTTCCGGCGAGATCCTTTTTTAATGCAACTTTTACCCCATGCTTAAATGAGTTCCAGTCTTTTTCCGCAATCAGATTGTTCACAAACAGTTTTTGCATTCGTTCACCGGTGAAAACTCCAAGCAACTCATAAAGCGAGCTTCTCACATCCGGTTTTTTTTCTGTATTCATCCAGTCATTGACTGTGTCAATCCAGGTCTCAGGCACAGGTAATCTGGACAGTAACAGTGCGGCAGCAATGCGTTTTTTTTTGTCGTTTTCACGGAACCTGGCCACCATTTCATTCATGACCCGGGAAATCTCTTCATTGTTCAGGACTTTCAGTTTAGTTTTAATTTTCGTATCAAGGGTATTTATCTCCCCTTTTTCTAAAATGAGTCGATATTCATTGCCCAATGGGAAATCAAATTTTTCTACGGTTTTTACGATTTTTTCAGTATCCTTTTTTCCGGGTTTTATTCCTGCATCACGGATTTGTTTTTTTTCGGTATTTTCATTGCGTTTACAGGATAAAAGTCCCAGTAGAATTATGAAGACATATGATAGTTTCATCCTTTAGACTCCAGAAAATAGATTGCTCTGCGAACTGCATATCCGACTCTTTTTCGACGATCCCGGCGATATCTCTCGAGTGTTTTTCTGGAATGAGGCATTGCTAATTCTCCAATGGCGTAAGCAGCCTGAGACCTTATTGAATCTCCAAGTCGTCGGTTCCCCAGTATATCGACTATAATATCGAATGCCTCCTGAGTCTTTATCCTCTTTTGCTCAACCAGAGACTGAAGACCCATAACCATTTCTTTTGGCGCATTCAGTCTTTTTTTTGAGGTTTTTGTTGAAGAAATCATCTCTTTGGTGATCTGAACGAAATGAGTAGGAATCTGAGGATTTTTTCGTCTTATATATGCTGCGACACAGTATGGGGATTGCAAATTATTATTTCTTATACATTGTTCAAGCTTGCTGATATTTCCTGATGCTGTGCTCTGGAACTCCACTGAACTGGCCCTGATTTCTGGTATTTCAGACAGAGAAAGTCTGTCTATGAACTCTTTGGGAAGTCTCTGATTTTCATGACGCAGTGCCCAGATCAGTTTCTTCTTTGTTTCGTTTCCAAACTGTTCCCAATGTTTTGTAATAAGATTTAAATCCTGAGGAATGCCACTGAGAATGAGGAGGGCTGCCACCAGATTTATACAGGAAGGATCCTTTATTTTTCCAAGTTGTGCTCTTAGAAAATCAGAAAGTTCTGCATTTCCCGCAAATGGAAAAATCTTAATTATTGCAAGAGTTTTTACCCTAAGAGTGCTCGTTTTGATCATGTGAAACAGTATTTCAAATCTCTTTTCTCTGCTAACGGAAGAAAGATACTCGTCAAACTGATGTTGAGCTTTGCAGTATATACCATCTTTACACAGATCCAGTTTTTTAATGATATTTCCTATGGATATATTTCTTTTTTTACGTTGTTCTTTTTTCTCAGTAGTGAAGTCAGTTTTCTGTTCCAGGCTGCCGAATGAACTTTTGCAACCAGATAAAAGGAAAACCGCAGTTATTATAGTCAATAAATTTCGTGTCATAACTGGAATATAGTATCCCTAAACTGTGGAAAACCAAAATTTTAGCTTCTGTGAAGATAACCACATTGTAATTATATGGAAAACTATACTGTTTTTACATTCACTTAGACGGTGAAAAATATCACCTAATACCTTGTTCACACAGTTTACTTCTGTTAGAAATATGTGGCTCCGATGCATTTATCAGCTTTTCATGAAAGGAAATATAAATATGCAGACTGTTAAAACTGATACTGTTGTTTTGGGTGGTGGTCCTGCTGGCTATGTTGCTGCAATCAGACTGGGACAGTTGGGCGTGGATACAGTTCTTATCGAAAAGGATACTCTTGGGGGGGTTTGTCTGAACAGAGGATGTATTCCATCAAAAGCTCTTATTTCCAGTGCGTCAAAGTATCTTGCAGTTAAAAACGGTCTCAGTTTCGGAATTCAGGGTGGTGAACATCTCACCATGAATATGGAGATTCTTCAGCAGCATAAAAACACTGTGGTGAAAAAGTTGACTCAGGGTGTGGCGTCATTACTCAAACAGAATAAAATAAGGGTGATTTCGGGAAATGGGGTTTTCAAGTCACACAAGAGTATAGTGATCAATGGGGATGAAACGGAAGTTGTTTTTTCAAAAGCGATGATATGCACAGGAAGTGAGCCTGTCAGGATTTCTGGCATTACCGTTGACGGTGTAAAAATTATTGAATCTGATCACGCACTGGATTTGGATTATATTCCTGAGTCAATGACAGTTCTCGGTGGTGGTGTAATAGGTGTTGAACTTGGAGAATTCTATGCAAGTATCGGCACCAGAGTGACAATAGTAGAGGCTATGGATCAGATACTTCCCGGAATGGATAAAACAGCAATTAAAATGCTCACCCGTCACCTTAAAAAAATGGGAATTGCTGTTATGACAGATACCAGATTGAAATCTGCAGTAATCGAAGGTGATGAGGTAACTCAAATCGTCACTAAGGGGGAAACTGAAACCACTCTGAAATCTGAAGTTTTACTTGTCACAGTAGGCCGAAAACCATCTCTGAAAGGATGTAATCTGGCCAGTATTGGTATTGATGAAAATGCTCCATTTATTGAAGTTAATGAAAAATGTGAGACTGGAATTGACGGAATTTATGCCGCCGGGGATGTGACAGGAGGAATTCTTCTTGCCCATAAGGCGTCCCATCAGGCTCTGGTGGCTGCGGAAAATATTGCCGGAAATGTTTCAACTTTCAATCCAGATGCTGTTCCTGCAATATGTTACAGTATGCCAGAGTTTGCCACATGCGGGCTTACTCCTGAAACAGCCATGGAAGCCGGGTATGACGTGGATACTGGAAAATTTCCTTTTGCTGCTAATGGCCGTGCGCTGGCCACAGGTGAAACAGAAGGATTTGTTCAGGTTGTCTCTGATAAAAAGACCGGAGTTATTCTCGGCGCACAGATACTTCATGCAGAAGCTGGTGAACTTCTGACAGAGTTTACCCTTGCTGTGGAGAAAAAGATGAAGTTTTTTGAAATTGGACATGTTATTCATCCGCATCCCACACTCTCAGAGGCACTAATGGAGGCTTCTCTGGACTGCAATAACAGCGCTTTGCATATTCCACCTTCAAGGAGTAGATAATGCTGTTAACAATTGGACTTACAGGTATCCATCTGGAGGGATTTGTGGGTTGTCTTCCTGAGGAAAGGATAAATCCGGTTTCAATTGAACTCGATATTAACATGAGTGTGGCGACTGAAATAACTGATAGTCAGGATTCAGACAAACTGGAAAATACTCTCGACTACAGACTTGTCCTTGGTGAAATGAAAAAAACAATAAAAAGCCGGCATTTTACCACTATTGAGAATCTTTCCGCTGTGTTAGGAACTAATATTTTCCGAATGGATTCAAGAATTATCCGGTTAAAATTGAGACTTAAAAAACTCGGGGTACTTCCGAATGGGGTTGTTCCCTGGGTTGAAACAGAGGTTGAAAGATGACTCCAGAAAATATACTGGGTGATGAAGGCCGGTTTTTCGGTGGTAAATGGTATCGAACCCAGGCTGGTGGTGGAAATATAAGCATTAAGGATGAGGACTATCTTTATATCAAGGCTTCTGGAACGACGCTGAAAAACATGTCAAGCCCCGGGAATGTAGCAAAAATCCCGCTGAAAGAACTAAAAAATACTGTTCTGTCTGCACTTTGTGGTGATTTTTATATGGATCCGGATGAGTTTGTTAAGTCTTTTATAACGAAAACAGGTCTTTCTCCATCTGTTGAATCCTGTTTTCACTGTCTTGGTCCTGAGGTGGTGGTTCATACGCATCTCACAGGTGCAATTTCTGTAAGCAGCAGCTTCGATGCCCAATCCATGCTGCAGACTCTGGAAAAAAAGACAGGATATGAAATCAGGCATGTTAAGTATGCAAGGCCGGGGTTTCCACTTGCAAAAGAGATTTATTCGGCAGTAAAAGACGGAGAAAGCAAGGTTTTTATGCTCCAGAATCACGGAATTGTAATATTCGGTGATGAATACAATTCTGTAAGAAATATTTTTCAGATAATGGAAAATACACTTTTTGAAATTATAGGTGAGAAACTTACAGATAATCATAATTATACTGCTGAAGAATGTGGAAATGAGCTTTTTAAAATTAAGGCTTCCGGACTGATAAAGGACGCTTTTATAAGGCCGCTGACTCCTGATTTCGTTCTTCATTTCGGTGCCGGGTTAAGAACAGTTGATGATAAAGATGAAATGATCTCCAAAGGGTTGTATTACTACAGGGGAGATTATTTCATTTCCGGCTACATGGACGAATCCCTCACTGGGGCTTTAGAAATTGTTGCACAGCAGCAGCAGTGCTATAACGACACAAAGGGAAAACTTAGATTTCTTTTCGACAGCGATATTCAGGACATTCTCAATTGGGGGCCTGGAAAGTATTCAGCAAACTGATGGCAGAAACTCCTGATTTTAGTAAAGCGATTAAACGTACAATTTTCATAGCATTTTTGGCAGCTGCTTTGTATGTTGGTTTGACTTTCTGGGCAGGGTACTCATCCATGGTCAATGCCATCAGTACTTTTCCCGTTTCATATTTGTTTTTTGCCACTGGTCTTGTGACTCTGAACTATGTGATCAGATACGCAAGATGGGATTTTTTATTATACAGTAATAATATCAGAATACCGCACAAACAGAATTTTCTGATTTTTTTATCAGGTTTTGCGCTCACCATGACTCCGGCAAAAATCGGGGAGGCAATTAAAAGTGTGTTATTGGCAAAAAAGGGAATACCGATAACCGATTCAATAGGTGCAGTAATTTATGAACGAATCAATGATCTAATTGCTGTTTCCATTCTTGCGGCCTCTGGGATTATATTTCTTGGACAGGGAATTCTGGCGACGCTTGTTTCCTTTATTGTTATCACTGCTGGAATACTGATTCTTTCAAATGATACTGCGACCAGTGTTGCCATGGGCGTTCTTAAAAAACTGCATGTACCGGAAACTGTACTGGCCAGAATTCTGGAAATCATAGAAAATACTAGGGTTTATCTTCCTCTGAAGATTCAGTTGCCATCTCTTATGGCTGGTATAACCGGGTGGTTTTTTGAAGGTGCTGCTTTTTTTATTATATGTCAGGGGCTGAATATTGATATTTCCCTTCATGTTGCTGTATTTATATTTGCGATATCCACTATAGCCGGGATATTTTTTCCTGGGGGTCTTGGTGGCATGGAAGGTATGCTTTTACTGCTCCTTAAGGAACATGGAAATTGGGGGCAGATAATAACTTCAGTCATCCTGATCAGATTTGTAACAGTCTGGTGGGCCACGTTCTGTGGATTCATTTCTCTGAGCATTTATGCTTTTTGGTCACATACTCCACATAAAAACGTTGAAAAATAAAATCAAAGTATTAAAAGTGTATCAACATGAGACTAACACATAGCATATGGAGGCTATATTAATGAAAAATAAAACTTTATTCGTTCTTCTTGTTGCTGCGATGGCATTTTCCGGATGTAAAAGCAAAAAACAGGAGTCAGCTGCTGAAGGAACAAAAAACCTTAAAAAAGCAAGTGCTGACCTGAAAAATGAACTTGGTTTCAAACCAAAAATGCTTGTTGCCATCAATATAAAAAATGCTAAAAGTTCGCCACTTTTTGGGATGGTAAAGGATGAAATAGGCAAGGATTTTCCTGGTGGTAAGGAATGCTTCAAACCAGCTCTGGAAAAAGCTGAAGCTGCTGTTTTAATCGGAGACAACATCATTGGAAAGAAAGTAAAGGCCGGAGAAAAGAAAACTCCTAATGCATATGGCGCTATCACAGGTATTGACGGAAAAGCACTTATTGAATGTGCAATGAAATCAGCTAAGGGAAAAGACCAGTTAAAAACAGGTAAACTCAATGGTAAGGACGTTTGGATTAACACTGATGATGGTGAAACAACATATATTTGGGTTACAAAAAACGGTCTTGGCGTTGTAAGTGGAGAACTTTCCAAAAAAGTTACCCCCGGAAAAGGTGTTCTTGGAAATACTGAAATCGGCGGTTTTGTGGGAAGCAAGACTGTGACACTTGATGTGAGTGGCATTAATGAGGATAAGCTTGAAGCTGCTAAGGGTTACATGGACTTCTCAAGTGGCATCAGTGCAAATATTGATATAACCTTCAAAGATGCAGGTGCTGGTGATAAAGCTCTTGCTCAATTCAAGATGTTTTCGGAAAAAGGCGAAAAGATGATTCCTGTTCCCGGTATTGGTGAAATAATCAAGGGAATCTCTCTTAAGGGTTCCGGAAAGAATCTTACTCTAAGTGTCAGTCTTTCCAAAAAGCAGGTGGAAATGCTCAGTGATCTCGCAAAATCAATGGGCGGTGGTTTTATGAAATAGAAATATCCACAGTCTTCGCCTCCCTTTGTAAGGAGGGTTCTGAGATTGCGTTCTGAAATTTCCAACTTCCCCTGAATACAATTTTCCTGAATGAATTAAAATGATGTCAGTTGCTAACAGATTCTTGGAAGCTGCATTGTTTCAAGCATTCCCAGTCTTCTGATGCCGCCACCCTCTGTTTTTAAATAAACATCACTTCCGGAAGTGACTTTTCCAATGGTTACAGCATCAGGAAAAACGTTTTTCACATGCTCTTCGATTGCTGCTTCACCAGTAATGATAAATTTCCCCTCATTTGCCATATAAAGGGGATCAAAACCTAACAACGCGCATGCTCCGGCCACCTGAGGATGAACAGGAACCGAACTTTCATCAATTTCTATACTGCAACTGGAATTTGTGGAAATTTCATGAAGTGCGCTTGCAAGGCCACCTCTAGTTGGATCTTTGATACAGTGTATATCACTGGTTCTTCTTAAAAGGTCAAGGGTTTGAATATTAAGGGGGGCAACATCAGAAACTATATTGAGTTCAAAAGGTGGATTTTCTCTTGCCTTGAACATTGCCATTTCATGTGTGCCCATATCACCTGTTACCATGATTATATCACCGGGCTTTACGAGTGATGATGAAATATTCCGGCCTTCAGGAACTGACCCGACTCCGGCGGTATTGATGAATATGCCATCCCCTTTGCCACGTTCCACCACTTTGGTGTCCCCGGTGACAATTCGTATTCCTGCATCCTTTGCAAAAATAGCGATAGTCTTTATTATTTCATCAAGTTGATTAATGGAAAAGCCATCCTCGATTATCAGGGCCAGTGACAGAAATTTAGGATAAGCACCACATGTGAGGAGGTCATTTACTGTCCCACTTACTGCCAGAGCACCAATGTTTCCCCCGGGAAAAAACAGCGGATCTACTACATAGCTGTCTGTTGTGAATGCTACACGACCATTTATTTCCACTACAGCACTGTCATCCGAGGTTGTATTTTCACCAAGTACTTTCTTGATATTTTTCTCAATGAGTTCATGCATCTGGCGTCCACCACTGCCGTGGTTCAATGTTATTTCATTTCTCATTTTGACCTTCCATCGGTTGGCTGTATGACATTGTATTTGAAATAGGCAGCACAGGTACCTTCAGATGAAACCATACATGGCCCCACAGGATTGGCTGGAGTGCAGGTATTACCGAAATGTCCACAGTCGGTTGGAATATTTTTCCCCAGAAGAATTGAGCCACACAGGCATCCCGGAGGATCCGGAAGATGCTGCTCTGTAATATTGAATTTCAGGGTGGCATTGTAAGTGCTGAATGTATCTTTGATTTTTAATCCACTGTTTTTAATTGAACCGATTCCTCTCCATACAGAATCACAGTTTTCAAAAACACTTTCAGAAATCTTCTGTGCCTTTATATTTCCTTTTGCACTTACAACACCCGGGTAATTATTCTGAATAATTGTCATTCCCTCAACTGTTGACTTGACGAGAAGATATAAGGCCTCCATTATGTCAAGAGCCTCAAATCCTGCAATTACCCCTCTGGTATTGTATTTTTTCATAAATTCGTAGTAGTCAGAGCCTGTAATGACACTGACATGACCAGGTAGAATGAATCCTGCAATAGAACTGTCAGGGATTTCGAGCAGTAAGGAAAGAGCAGGGGGAACTATTCTATGCATGGAATACAGAGAAAAATTCTTAAGATTTAGTGATTTAGCTTTCAACAAAGCTGCTGCCATCAAAGGAGCAGTGGTTTCAAATCCTATTCCCAGTAGGACCACTTCTTTATCGGCGTGTTCAAGCGCATACTGAACAGCCTGCAGCGGTGAATAAATCATTAATATTTCAGGAACCGACGACAGTGAAGTTTCCACACCTGGAACTTTGAGCATATCCCCGAAAGTTGCCACAGTTATGCCACGCTGAGCCAGCTCGATGGAATTCTGAATATCGGAGGTGGTGCTGACACAGACTGGACAGCCCGGACCACTTATAATTCTCACATTATCGGGAAGCAGGCTTCTTATTCCGTGTTTTGCTATGGACATCGTATGTGTGCCACAGACCTCCATGAAATTCATAAGAGGGTGTCCTGCTGCAAGTCCTTTAATGTCCTCTGACAATTTGGAAATCTGTTGACGAAGATCCATTTTATTACTCTGCATTTTTTCCGGTGATTTTGTAATATTCATCCCATAATTCGAGTTTATCCTGTGCATTTTCTTCTGAGATGATTTCAATGATATAACCGGCATGAACCAGAACCCAGTTTCCGACCTCAACACCATCCATAAGTGCGGTGGATACGTTCATGGTGACACCGTTTATTTCAACCTGAGCCGTTTCATCTTCAGTTTTTAGTACTTTCACTGGCACTGCAAGACACATTTAGCACCTCCTGTGTTTTCTTTTAATTCGGCATTGAACATAACGCAAGCTGATAAAAGGTTGTAAACATGTCAAATGTAAAAATCAACTACGGAAAAGAAAATTTCTCATAAAAAATAAACATATTATTGACATAATACCAAATAGACCATAACCTTCTGAGCAGCCGATTGGTTTTTTCAAGAAATATTGGAGTATTGTTATGAAAAAAATTAAAGTTGGTAGAGCTCTTGGGACTTATGAAGTACCTGATAATATAAGAAAAAGGATAGTCACGCTTCACCGAAAGGGTGCTTCCCTGCTTGATATAGCCAATAAGCTTACTCACGAAGGTATTCCAACCGCAAGAGGTGGTAAATGGTATCAGGGTACAATAAGGGCTATTTTACATCAGATGGGTATTTCCACCGAACGTTATAAGGTTAATAATGATATTCAGTCGGAAATAATCCGAATGTTCTCAAAAGGCTTAAGTGTGAGCCGGATCACAACCGAGCTTACCACCAAGGGGCTTAAAAATGCACGGGGAGAGATCAAGTGGCATGCATCCACTGTTTCTCGTATCATCAAAAGAAGTGATGAATATTCAGAATATGAATCTGAAGAGGTCATTGAAAAAGATGACACTACAAATACCTGTGTTTCCAGAGGTCCTCACATCTCCCATCACTGAATTTATATGTCGGTAGTTAAAAATAAAAGGTAATATGTTTAAAACCCTTAGCCCTGAGGTACGTAAAGCGAAGCTGGCGGGGGACGACGTTGGCAGTCTTCTTCGAGAACTGGGAGTACCAGCTATTTTGGGGATGTTTGTAACTGCCTTCAATAATCTTATTGATACAATTTTTGTAGGTCAGGGTCTTGGAATTAAAGCGATCGGTGGTCTGGCGATAGTATTTCCTCTTCAGATGATCTTTCTTGCAGTCGCTCAGGCCATCGGAGTCGGTGGTGGTGCAATTATTTCCATTGCATTAGGAAACAATGATCAGGACAAGGTTGAAAGAATTCTTGGAAACGTTTTAAGTCTGGTGCTTTGTTTCAGTGCACTTTTTCTGCTTATCGGTGGAGTATTTATCGTCCCTCTCATGAGGATGTTTGGTGCTACGGATGCACTGATGCCTTTTGCTGTGGCATACACGAGGGTTACAATATGGGGATTCTTTTTCTATGCTCTTTCAATGGCTCTCTCTAATGTTGTAAGGGCAGAGGGCAACACAATGGTGGCAATGACCGCCAGAATTGTTGCTGCCATATTAAAACTCATTCTCACTCCTGTCTTTATTTTTATTTTCCGGTGGGGAATGGAAGGTGCGGCACTTTCAACTGTTGTAGCTCACTTTATCAGTTTATTGGTAATTGCAGTGTATATGTTGGGGGGAAAAAGTCTTTTAAAAGTCAGGGGCAGGTATCTTCTGCCGGATTATTCCATAGTAAAACAGATTTTCAGTCTTGGTTCCAGTGTTTTGGTAAGATATATGGCTGGTTCTATTGTCAGTGTACTTATCAATAATACTCTTTCCTATTATGGACAGTATTTTTACATTGCAATGTATGGAATTATCTATCGTGTCCGGACATTTATTTTCCAGCCAATTTACGGACTGGCTCAAGGAATGCAGCCTATAGTCGGTTTCGCAGTGGGTATGCGGGATCTGGAGAGAATAAAAAAGGCTCTTAAACTAAGTTTCTTTTATGGGACTCTGATTGCCTTTTTTAGTTGGGGGCTTATGGCTCTTTTCGCAGATGAGACTATCTCTCTGTTTGGAAGCAGTGAAAAGTTGATTGAGCGTGGTGATGATGTACTGGTTGTAGCTAATCTCATGCTTCCCACAGTTGGTTTTCAGATTATTGCAGTAAGTATGTTTTTATCACTTGGACGAAGTGTGCAGTCTCTGATGCTGTCAATTGCAAGACAGGCACTTTTTTTCATTCCCCTAGCTATCATTCTGCCCATGAAATACGGGCCGTGGGGTATCTGGTATGCATATCCACTAAGTGACCTGCTGTCTTTTCTTGTGGCATTTTTTCTCGTGCGTCATCAGTGGAAGATGTTTGAAACTGCAAAAACACAGGTATGACCTGTTTTCCCCCGGCCGGATAACACTTATCAATAATTTTATTTATTAATATTTTTCTGTGTTTTAGATTCAAGGACAAAAGGGGTTAAAATTGAGACGAAAAAGAGTTGATAAAATCCTGAAGCTCCTCACAGTATCTGTCGCTGTAATTATTTCTGGTTTTTCCTGTAGCGGGGAGAAATCATCCGGATGTGGTGATCTTGTATGTGATGATGGGGAAAATGCGTTGAACTGTCCCTCGGACTGTGAATCTGTATGTGGCGATGGAATCTGCTCAGAAGAAGATTTTCAATCCTGTCATCAGGATTGCATTGTTGAATGTGAACCTCTTGTTGATATTACAGATCTTGTGGCTTCCAACTCAGTTTTTTACGGATATGAATCACTTGGCATTTATTCCGCCCAGTACAATTCTGATTCGGCGACACTGAGAAAGGAAATTGTTCTGGTTTTTAGGGTTGCACAAAGCTCTTCATATGTAATTTCCACCATGCATCCTGGCTTTTCCGATTCAATGTATCTGGAGCTTCTGGAAAGCAGCTGTAACGGTACTGTTCTTAATGAAGGAACTGCAATAATCAATTCTTATCTGGAATCAGACAAAACTTACGCATTGAGAGCTGTTTTTATGGAGGAAGACACTATTTTTGCTCTTGATATACACAAAGAGGGTATCTGTGAAACTGAAGATATATTGGATATTTCCTCAGATATCATGACAGGGCTGCAGTATGATGTGGACTGTACATATTCAGGTCAGGTGGGGAGCTGCACTGAAGTCTCAGGCAGTGAAGGTGTTGTAAGGTTTTCTCCCCCAAAGAATGGTCTCATGATCGCATCTGTTGTTCACCCGGATACTGATTTCCCGTCAGATATCTATGTGCGGGAGTCCGGGGATGGAATAGATTACTGTTCATCATCGGAATCTGAAATCGTATGCAGCAGCACTAATTATGAAGATATCAATGGTTCAACGGTGGTATTTGATGCTTCCGTTTCAGGTATATATAATATTTTTATAGATGGCTGTACTGAATCACAAAGCTGCTCTGCAGTATTAACTGTCGGCTATGCTGTTGATTCGGGAATGTCTCTTGGTGGCTGCAGTCACGAGATTAACCGAGATTTATTTGCTTTTTATGCACCGGCTTTTTCAGTTATTGATATCCACGCTGATACTGTGGATGCTGAGACGGCGGCTGACCTCAGAATGATGATTAAAAATCCTGATGGTACCGATCTTCACGAGTCTGACGATGAAGTACCCTGCACATTTCCCCCTCCGGACTATCAGTGTCCGGAATACAGTTTTACATCTCAGAATTCCGGTCTGTATTTAGTGGAAGTATATGTTGGTACATCCCAAAAATGTGCTGATTTTTCTCTGGTTAACTATGTATTAAACGTTACTGTGGATGGCATGAGTCCTGAATTGTTTATGCTTATCAAAGATTTCTGATGTTTAGGTTTTGAACATTCAGTATTTTTCTTCTTATCAGGTAGATAATCAGGAATATAATAAAAACTGCTTCTGACCGCCCTGAATTTCCATTAAAATTACAACTGCAGCCATCATTGGAAGTGGGTTCCGGGAGGATTTCAACAGTGCACTCTGTTCCGGTGTCAGGAATATTACATTTTAAAACTCCGTCAATACAGAGACTTGTGCCTTCTCCGCATTCATTTGAACATTTATAACCTTCACCAAGTGAAACAGGCGTGCCGTTATCGGGAATTCCGTCGCAGTCATTATCAAGGCCGTCACAAATTTCTGTTGAGGGTAACTTCCCCTGACATGTCCGAAAACCTGCGACACAAAGTACTGTGCCCCTTGCACATTCTCCCTGTGCTCCATTTTCAGGACTGCAGGATTCTTCCGGGGTTGGAGATGGCCCCTCACATGATGACCATTCACTCCACATGCATCCGACACATCTTCTCTCAGTTGTTCCACAGTCTCCACAGTTTTCAGTCTGAATTTCACCTTCCTCACAGTTGCAGTCAGTCAAATTGATTCTTCTTGCTCCGGAGTAACTGGTTGAAAAAGTTCTCACCTGGTTAACAATTCCGTAAATACAGCCCTTGGCTTCAATTACCTCGTAATTTCCCCAGTCATCACCTGAATCTGTAACCAGAATAACATGAGTTGAGCTTGCCACTGCATCTCCGGGAGAAAGAGTATTCATCGGGATAACATTCCAGTACTCATGGTCGGCAGTGAAACTTGCCGCTGTGTATCTGGCGACATCACACTGGTTTGTTGCATAAGTGTCTGGAACCTGCCATGCTTTGGATACAAATCCGGAGCAGTCTGCCCCGTAAGTTCCGGAGTGTGTACATTCTGGGCACCCTGTGGCTCCGTCATTCACTGTGCAGATTCCTGCTTCGCAGTTATTCAGATCGGGGTCACAACCAGATGAACACCAGCATTCTCCACCCCATTCATATGAAAATCCAACTGCACTGTAACCTCTGCAAAGAATTGATTCCACTGGCTCCTCCGGAGGGGCAGATTTTACCGGAGTTGAAAGAGTCAGAGAATATGCAAAGATGGAAATAAAAAATAATTTCATCATATTTCCCCTCTCTTCCATGAATAAAATTCAAGTCCTGTTTCTCCATAGTACATCTGGTGCACAGTTCCGTCAGTATGCACAGTAAACTCTGTCTTCTGATCCATCAGACCGAGCATATTATAGGAGTAAAATCGTGCTTTTTCTTCCAGATTTCGATTTAGAAAAACAATGGTATTGCGCTGCATTTCAACGGCGTATGGATAAGATTTTGAGAATTCCACTTCACTGAAAATAATCACTGTACCATTAGTATAGTCCTGAACGTGAATAATTCTGTTAATAGTGTTTGCGGAGAAAATACGTTTTGTTTTTGAGTGGTTATCTGAGTTGTACGGCTGTCTTGAGATGTTGATACTGTTTCCTGAGAATGAACATATGACAGACGAATAACCGGAAACAATCCGTCCTCTTACTATAGTACGTTTTACGTCTTTCATGTTCCGGTTCAGGATTCGGACGCTGTAACGATGTGAAATTTCGACATAAATCCCATCATCACCTGTAAGTAATCCTGTAATGAAACCGCTTTTGGGTATATATCTTCCTTCGAGATCGATTTCATTAAGTATTTCTCCATGGAAATTAAGAATGTACATTGCCTGCGATACCAAAGTATCCAGCAGGATTATGTACTCATCATTTTTTTGTCCGATATAGTTAAAAGTGGAGGAGGGCAGGGGTATGTAACCGGAATAAGTATTATTTGAATCAAATTCAAGTATGCGGAAGTTTTCCTGATCCAGAATCAGTTTTCCCCCATCGGTTTTAGGGCAAAAGCTGGCAGGACCTCTGCTATCACTTTCATTTCCCAAAAACCGGCTTACCTGAGTATCCCATTCAAGAGACAGATCAATGTCAGAATTCTTTGAAACAACACTATGTCCAGGAAAAGCAGGTGTCAAAGTAAACAATAAAATTAGAACATTTATAATTTTCATAGGTGCCTCCGGAATCAGGTGATTTCTGTCTCTTTTTATCTGGTCTGGTTACATCCCTGAGGGTATAAAATAGCCGAGACCAATGGAAAAATCATCATAAGAATTAAGCACCAAATGAACAGGAAGTGCAGTTTATTGATTATTGAAAGGATGTGACAGTTGGGGGAAACCTGAAAATTCGGATTAAAGCGGTGATGTATTAGTTCGTGAAACTCCATGAACCCCGCGAATTTTTCTCAGATTTCTCACCAGCAGATCACAGTTATTTTTTGTTGTATTAAAATGAAAGTACACTGCAGTTCTTGAAGATCTCAGAGTTTCAGTAAATATTCTTCTGATATTGATATTCTGTTTTGCAAAAGTGTCACTTAATTTTACGAGAACTCCTGATTTATCATCAGTTACAACCTTGAGAATGAAGGGTTCACCTTCAAGTGTGTCCGCAAGCCACTTTGCATTTACAAGTCGCTCAGATTCCAGTTCTCTGATTTTAGGACACTGGCTGTGATGTATGGTTATTCCTCTGCCTCTGGTAATATATCCGCGGATGGGGTCGCCTGTAATAGGTGAACAGCAGCCGGCAAATCTAACCAGCATATTGCTTATTCCATCAACCTCCACTGGAATTCCTGATTTTTTTTTCTTCTTCTTTTTCTTTTCAATTTTTTCTGGAATTTCTACAGGGTCTTCTTCAGGGCAGATAGCATTTATGACTTTTTCGCTTTCAAGTTTTCCTTCACCTATTGCCAGAAATACATCATCAGGAGTGGAAAACCTGAGTTCAGATGAAATCTTTCTTAACGTTCCATCTTTCATGAGTTTTGGAAGTGACATCCGTTTTTTTCGCAGGTCTTTTTCGAGAATGTCCCGGCCTTTCCTGCGGGATTCAGCTCTTTCCTCATTTCTGATGTGATGTTTTATTTTGTTGAGAGCTTTAGATGTAACCGCAAATTTAAGCCAGTCGCTGGATGGTTTCTGGTTTGTGTGGGTTGATACTTCAACTCTGTCCCCATTTTTTAGAACTGTTTTAAGGGGAACCAGTACTCCATTAACCTTTGTGCCTGTGCAGTGATATCCAATTTGCGTGTGAACATTAAATGCAAAATCAAGTGCTGTGGCTCCCTTTTTCATCACAATAAGTTTGTCATCAGGTGTAAAAGTGAATATTTCCTGCTGAAAAGTGGATAGGGACCAGAAGCCTTCATCTACACGCGCTGTTAAATGATCAGCAGTCTTTCTCAGTTCGCTGAATTTTTCTGCATCTCTTCGTTCGGTTTTTTTAAATCTCTCCTTGTAAAGCCAGTGTGCGGCAATACCCTTTTCAGCTATCTGATGCATCTGATCGGTTCGAATCTGAATTTCTATTCTTCTTCCGCCGGGGCCAATAACAGCTGTATGAAGCGACTGATAACCATTTTGTTTGGGAAGTGCAATATAGTCCTTGAATGTACCGGTTATAGGTTTGAATGCAGCATGGATTACACCAAGAGCAGTGTAACACTGACTTTCAGAATCTGTTTTAATCCTGAAAGCCAGAATATCGTTGATATCATCAAGAGTTTTCTTTTTCTGAACCATCTTCATATGTATGGAATAAAGATGTTTTGTTCTTCCATATACAGTTGGCTCAATACCTTCTCCGGAGAGTTTTTCCTTCAGGATGTGGACAACATTATCAACATATTCCCCGGCACTCAGACTGATTTTTTTAACCCCGTTTTCCAGATTGAGATAGTCATCATGTTCGAGGTAATAAAAACAAAGATTTTCAAGCTCACTTTTGATTGCATTTAATCCCATTCTGTTTGCCAGTGGTACATAGAGAGATCTTACTTCACCTGCAACTCTAATCTGTTCATCCTCTGGAAGAGAATCAAGCGTGCGCATGTTATCAAGCCTGTCGGCAATTTTAATCAGAATAACACGCAGATCACCCGCTACTGACAGAATGTATTTGCGGTAGTTTTCTTTATCTCTTTCCGAGAGGTTTCGTGTGTGTACAGTCCTGATAACACCAAGTCTTCTTACCACTTCAGGGATAAAGCCTGGGAGTTTTTCTGAAAGTGTGCTCAGCATCTTTTCATCATTGTGCATATCATGAAGAAGAGCAGCAGCAACGGGTTCTTCATCAAGACCCATTTCAGCTGTGATTTTACTGACTGTATAAGGATGTACGATATATGGCTCTCCAGAAATTCTAGCCTCATTCCGGTGGTGCTTTTCAGCTAGATCCCATGCTTTTAAAATTACGGATTCATCACATTCAGGAAAATTTTTTCTTATGGTTTTAATTATTTCACTGATATCAGGAATCATATATCCCAACCGAGTTTCTGATGGTCCGGCCGCATATGACATGCCAGAAAAACTGTTTTGAAGTCCTGCCATGCTTTTTCAAGGTCATCATTTATGACCACATAATCGTATAAGGAAACACTTTTCATTTCTTCAACGGCATTTTTTAATCTTACCTGAAGAGTGTGTTCAGTTTCTGTTTTTCTATCCACAAGTCTTCTTTTCAGTATGTCAAAAGATGGCGGTGCAATGAAAATGAAGTGAGCATCCGGCAGGGATTTTCTGAGTGCCTCACCACCCTGAATATCTACATCCAGAATCAGTTTTTTTCCTGATTCAAGTACATTTTTTACAGCACCAATAGAGGTTCCGTATCGTGAAGTATGAATACTGGCCCATTCCAGAAAGTGACCATTTGCCAGAAGGTCATCAAATTCAGCATCAGTTACAAAATGATACTCAATACCATCTGTTTCTCCCGGACGGGGTTTTCTGGTGGTTGTACTCACACTGAATGAAAGTTCAGGAAATTCTTCCATAAGTTTTTTAATCAGGGTGCTTTTTCCCGCACCGCTGGGTGCACTGATAACAAAAATAAAACCATTCATTACAACACCTTATTATTCAACATTTGCAACCAGTTCACGAAGTTTTTCAACCTCATTTTTACACTGAAGTGCAAGGGATGAAATTTCAAATCCGGGGGTTTTGGATGCTGTGGTGTTTATTTCTCTCAGGATTTCCTGAGAAATAAAATCAAGTTCCTTGCCATTTCCTGAGTCTGAAAGAAGCTTCTCAAATCTGGAAAGGTGACCTCTTAATCTGACTATTTCTTCATTAATATCCATTTTGTCCAGCATATAAGCTACTTCGCGTTCGACAGCAAGTTTGTCATTTTCAGAACTCAGATATTCTTTCATTCTGGATTCCAGTTCTTTTTTCTTCTGTAGGGGCAGAGCCTTTGCATGCTGTTCAATTAGATCAACATGTCCACCCAAGATAGAGTGATGAGCCAGAAGGTCTGTTTTTAACACCTCTCCTTCGCGAATTCTGAATGAATCTAAAGCAGCAAGGGTTTTAGCAACAGCTGTTTCAATTACAGAAATATCATCATCTGACAGATTCTGATTCATTGTTTTTCCATTATTGCGATTCCACAAAAGAAGATGAGTTAGCGTTACATTTTCAAGACCGTTTTCAGTACTGAAATTCCTGAGATACTCCAGATCCTCCTTCATACTTCCCTTCTCAGAGTTAATAATGTTGATATAAATATCTACTCGTCCCCTTTTAACAGCAGATTGAATTTTCTTTCTTATCGCAAAATCAAGTGCTACGTTCTGAAAAGGATGCCGGATTTTTATATCAAGAAAGCGACTATTTAGTGATTTCGCCTCAATAGTGTACTCAGTATTGGCCAGAGAAAAACTGAATTTCCCAAAACCGGTCATAGATTTAATATTCATTGTTCTCCATAATTGGATAAGACAGTTTGTCCTATCCATACGAAACTATTATACGATAGCTTTTTTCAGTCAAGTAGATGATTCTCCGGTGCCCCAAAGGGGCTATGATAAACAGCACTATTACTGAAAAAGGGGGATTAAGGAATTGATAAAATACTGGTCACCGGAGTAATTTTCTCAGGCCATTTTCCTTTTATTGACCACTGCTGGAATACCTTTGTTATTCCTTCAGAATGAAGTGAAAAAAGTTGAGTTGAAAATTTTTCACACATGCACTTCCCAATCAGTCTGTTTGTACCTGTTGTCTTTTGTGTGCAGTGTTTTACATAACCTTCCGGATAGATAAAGAATTTTGTGGTAACTGTCATATCTAAATTTTCCTTCGGTTTCCACCCTCCGGCTCTAATAAGGCAGTCAGAAATATAGTCCAGAAATACGGATTTAGTAAAAAACCGACTGAACGGATTTTTTCTGTCATCTGATACCACAGTGGATTTAATTCTTTTTATACTGATTTCTGGAGAACTGAGCAGGGAAATATCCAGAACTACCGGTGCTGGGAGTTTTTCCTGTGGTGGACTGATTGAAAAATCCATTGTTGTCCTGAACACGCTGTTGTCGCTTCCGCGTCCGGAACTGCTGCGTTTTTCAGGCTTATCTGCAAATCCTGGAATACCTTCATTTTCCTGTTTTTTCTCAACAATCCTTTTGCGGATATTTTCTGGAATGTCTCTTGCCAGTTCAGCCCTGTCCTCAAGAGAAGGTTCTCCTGAAGACTTTTTACTGCAGGTAGGAACTGCAAGCATTGTGAACACTATTGCTAAAGGATAAACAGATTTCATTGGCTCCCCTTGAAAATATGATAATACGCAATAAGACTAAAGATCCATCCAGTAAATCTGCTCATGAGAGAAAACAGGAACACTTCCCATGATGTATAGTCTTCCATTTGTTTCATCCCATATCATTTTTCCACGGTTTTGACCGAAGTTTGGCCCATCTGGATTTCCAATAAACTGCTGATCTCCATATTCATCAGGATCATCCAGAGTTCCGCCTTCAGTTATATCCATGAGTTTTGTAAATTCGCCACTTACAGGATCGAATGCCCAAAGATCATTGTAAAAGGTGTTTTGAGCGTCATCATAATAATCGTTTACCCTAGCTCCACCGAAAATCAGAACCATATCAAGGGTGGGAACAAATACACATGACATTCCCCGTCGTTCACCCATTGGCATGGTAGTGGATACTGAAGCGCCTGTTTCAAGATTGACAGTAATTATTTGATCAACAGTAGTAGTGGTGTTTCCTCCGTCTGTGGTCAGGCGGCCACCGAAACTCCATAGAAAACCGGTTTCCTCATCTACAGCTATACAGTTTTCATCCATCTGTGGAAGGGAATCATTAACAACTGACCACGCATGGGTTTCCGGGTTCAGGTAATATAAAGTGTCGCCAAACCCTGAGGGGCCAGTGCTTCCATATACATAAACACTTCCAGAAGTTGTGACAGCGTGTGCGATACTTATATGGCTGTCAACAGGGTGAGTTCCAGTCACGCTGACAAGTTCAGCTTCCATTGTATCAGGATCCACTTTCATTATCGAATCGGTGGATGGACCTGCAACAAACCATTTATCATCTGCACTGTTCCAGCCGATAAACTGGCACCAGTCTTCTCCTCCAACGCAGAAATTTTCGGTATCATCAAAGGGGGTACCGCTTAAAGCCCGTCTGGTATGAACACCTGTATCGGTATCAAGATGCCACAGGTAGGTAATCTGTGGATCATTGTAGTCATAATCAAAAAGGGTAATAACATGACCGGTGGTTTCCCTTACCGCAAAACTGATTCCGTCAACAGGACTCATTAGACTTGTGCCGTTGATTATTTCATCCTCAATAGTAACTTCTATGTGGTTCCATTCGAGGGTGATATCCACACATTCAGGTGTGTTATCCTCCATTGCAGTGCATCTCTGAACATCAGTGCATTCAGGTGTGCATACGGGATTCACACACTCGTGACTATCAGTATTGCAGAGTTGATTTGTCGGACAGTCTGACTTTTCCTCACATCTGCCCTCTGCCAGTTCACATGAATTATCTTCATTGCAAAACTGCCATTCTTCACAAGTGCAGTTATTGGTGGTGTTATTGGTGGTGTTATTGGTGGTGTTATTGGTGGTGTTATTGGTAGTGTTGTTAGTTATATTATTCGTGGTGTTGTTGGTGGTCGAGCTTGAATTATCATCGCATCCGGCGATAAAAAGAACCACTCCAAGAAGTATTGTTACGAATTTCATGTTTATTCTCCAGTTTGCAGGAAATTAATGTTCAGGTGGGAATATGTCAGTTTTCAGTGTGAATTCAAGTGAAAAAGTTTCCTCATCTGAAATGTTAATAAGGAAAAATGGCGTCATTGAAGTGCCCTGATAATTCATTTCAACTCCAGTTTCACTTTTTGAAAGAGAGTAAAACGGGAAGGTAATCACATCAGCACTGATGTTTCCCCAGTCAATTTCCCAGGAAAATCCATCATAGGTACTTTTCATTCCCATGGATGTGATATTGGATCTGATATTTTCAGCTCCGCTCATGCCTGAAGTACCTTCAGGTGATTCTCCATTAAAAAGCATTCTTCGGTTGCCAGTGTTATGTCCAAGGAGTGTGAAACTGCTTTCAGAAGCAAAGAAACAGTTCAGATGTCCCCCTGATGGAAGTGAAAATAAGTATTCAACTTTTAATTCACTTCCATTGATTGAAAATTTCTTTGAAATGTTTGTTTTTGTATTTCCAATCAAACCCGTTTTTTCAAGTACAGCGTATTTCTCAGCATCAGAAATCTCTGAAATACTGTATTTGCCAAATGCAAAATCACCGATATCAGTATATTTTCTGGAATACCAGTCGTGAGAAAATGATTTAATATCAGTGGATGCACTAAGAAACTGATCCTGAAAACTGAACCGTGGACCTGCATCATAAATACGCTTCTCAAGAAAGGACTCATCAACGTAATCCACATGATGATGAATTGTTATTGTGTCATCGTGGGAGTCTTCATCATTTCCCCTCACAACAAATCCACGGTGGTATCCTTCTTCCATACGTGTCATTACGTTAGTAAGATTGAAGTATCGCTCCTTGAGATCCAGTTCAAACAGACCGGCACCGGAGGATGGTTTCACAACAGCAAAAAGTTTAGGGCCACTGAGGATGACTTCATCAATCAAATCAGCGTCGAAATCCTTACGGACAACGGAATCCTCACTAAGACCGGAATAACGATCCATTAGGTGTTCGGCTACAAGCAGGTGATGATATAACGCGTGTCGCAGATGAACCATGTAAAGTCCACCAAAAATTCCATGCCAGTATGCGCAGTTACACTGTGCCTGATAGAGATGATCCCTTGCCTTAATTAAAAGTGCGGTGTCTATACCTGGTGGGTTCAATTCAAGGCGATTCAGAGTTGAACTGATATGCAGCATCCTTTTGTGAACCAGATTACTTTCATGATATTTGGAAAGAAACCCCTGCCAAATTCCACCCTGAATGAAGCTTTCAAGGGAAGGAATATCTTTTTCAACAAGATTTTCCAGACCTGAAATGATTTCATTCATCTCATTACCAATATGAAGAAGTATGTTTGAACCCTCAATTGCCGGATTGAGGTCCTCAACGGCGCTCAGCAGGGTACTGATTCTTGAGACCAGAGCACTGGATTTCTCAAACCTGCTGAGAATGAACCGGGAGCCCTTCAGAAGATGAATACCTCCATGATCCATAAATTTCAGATATGTCTCAAGCCATTTTCTGGGGATTTTATCAAGGAGATCAAGGAGGGGAATCATATATTCCCTGATGTACTGTTTCTTTTTGTAAAGTGAAACAGCTTTCCCGGAAAGATCTAGAATCCGGTGAAGTGCTTTAAAATCATCTTGAGCATCAGGTGTTAGTGACCACTCTCCCATTTCACTGTAGGAAGATGTTGGAAGATAAATCTGTCCTTTGGAAGGTGTGGAAGACATTATTTCTGAAGGGGTTGAAGTGGAAACAGTTTCGCTATTATCTCTGAGGATTGAAAAGAATTCCCTCAGCCATCCCCGCTCCCACACAAGGTTTTTTGTTCCTGGCCATACACCGAACTTTTCCCCATCATCACCATATGTCAGTACAACATCATTACCACCTTTTTCTTCAGCTAGCCTTACAATGGTATTGAATGCATCTGAGGGAGACTGGAAAGGAATAGCATACCTAAGTGACTGACTGATAGGAAACACAGCCAGAGGATACCCTGCCTTTTCGGTTACATAATAGCCATCAAGTTCACCCTTTAGACCTGCACTGTGGAAATGCCTGTCATCCAACAGTGTATACCGATAACCTCCCATTGACATTATTCTGGCAAGATCAGGTTCCCATACACGTTCTGCAGTCCACAGACCCTGTGCTTCATAGTTGAAACGTTCTTTGATGCGTTCCCTCATCATTGTCAGTTGACCGATGGCATCCTTTTCAGGCAGAACAGCCAGCATGGGTTCGTAAAACCCTCCACCAAGAATTTCCAGCTGTTTGCGACTGACCATTTCAGCCATTTTTTCAAATACATGTGGTCTGTTTTCCTCAAGCCAGTTCCAGAGAGGTCCTGTGGTGTGCAGTGAAAACCTGAGTTCGGGGAAATCGAACATGGTATCCACCAGAGGTTCATAACAGTCACTTGTTGCATTTCGAAAAACATCCTCAATGTTTCCCGTGGGTTGGTGATTGTGGAATATCAGTAATAATCGAGCTTTAGCCATTTGTAACCCTGTTAATTACCTTCTGTTTTCAATGGAAGCTTTTACAGTGTTGTGTAAAAGCATGGTTATGGTCATTGGGCCTACTCCACCGGGAACCGGTGTAAGAGCAGCCACTCTACCTATGAGTGCCTCAGTATCAAGATCTCCGCCTACTTTGCCATTTTCAAGTCTGTGCATTCCCACATCAATCACTACGGTGTCAAGCTGTATCCAGATTGGATTTATCAGGTTTCTTTTACCAGCAGCAACAACGAGAATATCAGCTCTTCGTACGTGTTTTTCGAGGTCAGTTGTTTTGGAGTGACACACAGTGACAGTAGCATCTTCTCTAAGTAAAAGGCCTGCCATAGGCTTTCCAACGATATTCGAACGGCCCACCACCACGGCGTGTTTTCCGCTCATCCGGATATTGTAGTGCTTCAAAATCTGAATTATTCCATTGGGAGTACAACTGAACAGAGAATTTTCCCCCATGAACAGTTTCCCCTGATTTACAGGATGAAAACCATCCACATCCTTTTTATAACTGATAAGGGGTAGAAAATCTTTCTCGTCAAGGTGTTCAGGAAGTGGAAGTTGAAGAAGAATTCCGTCCACATCCGGATCACTGTCCAGCTCAACGATTATTTTTCTGAGTTCCTCAGGTGTGATATTTTCTGAAAGTTTCACATCCTTCGCTCTGATACCCACAGCGGCACAGCCCTTTTCCTTGTTTCTTACATATACAGCACTTGCAGGATCATTTCCCACGAGAATTACTGCCAGTTGAGGAGTCCAGGGAAGTTCTGAGATTTCCTCTTTGAGTTTGTTTCTTATAGATTTCGAGGTTTCTCTACCACTCAGAATCAGAGTCTCCATCATTATCTCCACTCTGGAATATTTTCATCAGTTGTTCAAGTTGATCAAGCGAATAATATTCAATAGAAATCGAACCACGGGATTTGGTTTTCGGGTGAAATTTAACCCTTGTTCCAAGGGACTTTCTCAGGGTATCTTCTATTTCTCTGTAAGGACCTGAAGATTCCTTCTTTTTTCTTGATTTCGGTGTGTTTTCCGAATCCTTCACCAATTTCTCGGTGGCTCTAACACTCATTCCCTTTTTAACCACTTTTTCCGCTGTGTCGATCATACGGCTTTCATCCTTGAGAGAAAGTAGTGCCCTTGCATGACCTGCGGTCAGACTTCCATTGCGAAGCATTGTCTTTACTTCTCCGGGAAGAAGCAGCAACCTTAATGAATTGGTGACAGTGCTTCGTTGCTTGCCCACTCTTTTAGCAACATCTTCCTGACTTGTATTACCCATGGTTAAAATATGTTTGTAACTTTCAGCCTCATCCAGAGGAGAAAGATCCTCCCGCTGAATGTTTTCGATAAGTGCAAGCTCAAAAGCTTCAAGTTCAGTAGTCTCTTTTACGATTACTGGAATTGTAGTCATTCCGGCTTTGCCACATGCCCTCCATCTTCTTTCACCGGCTATTATATGAAAAATGCCTTCTTCGGTTTTCCTTACTATTATTGGATTTAGAAGACCCTTCTCACGTATGGACGATGCCAGTTCCTCGAGAAGGTCTTCATCCAGAGCCTGTCTGGGCTGGGTTGGTGACGGGCGTACAATATTGATATTAACCCTCAGCAGCTCATCCTTCTCGTATTTAATGAGATCCTTCTCCTGAGGAATTGATGGTGCTTTCAGTGGTACAGACTCTTCATTACCCGGTAAGAGGGCTTTCAGACCTCTTCCGAGAGCTGGTCTTTTAGTCTTTTCCTTCATATCTCACCCCCTGGAGTGTTTCTTTTGAGCAACTCATCTGCCAGACTCACATACGCTAAGGCACCTCTGGATGCAATACTGTACAGCACAACAGGTTTTCCATGGGATGGACTCTCACCAATTCTTACATTTCGGGGAATTGCAGTTTCAAATACATTTGCTCCAAGAGCTGAACGGACTTCATCACTTACCATCTTTGACAGATTGGTACGGTCATCAGTCATCGTCAGCACCACTCCTTCTATATCAAGGTTTGTGTTAGCATCCTGCCTGACGAGAGCGATCGTGGACATAAGTCTGCTTAACCCCTCCATTGCAAAATACTCAGCCTGAACAGGTATTAAAACACTATCTGATGCAGTAAGGGCATTTAGTGTCAGGATGCCAAGAGATGGAGGACAGTCAATAAACACGTAATCGTAGGAGTTTTTAATCTCTTCAAGAATACTTTTGAGTTTACCTCCTCTTTCACGGATTTCCAGACCCTCCACCAGTTCGACCTCAAGACCGGCGAGATCTGTATGGGATGGCAGTAGTTCCAGATTCTCCACCTCAGTTTTTAATACCGCCTGTCTGAAAGAACACTGCTGAGCAAAAAGGTTATAAAGATTATATTCAATATCCTCAGGAAGAAAGCCAAGTCCACTGGTGGAATTAGCCTGAGGGTCAAGGTCCACCAGAAGGATTTTCTTGTTTGCCAGTGCAAGTGAGGCACTTAGATTTATGGAAGTTGTTGTTTTGCCAACACCACCTTTCTGGTTGGCAATAGAAATAATTTTTGACATATAATCTCCCGGGAAAAGGGATTTAGAATAATTCCCTGTTCGGGCAGAAATTATATTATAACAGGATAAATTTCAATTCAGAACGACACATGAATGAAAACTGTATGAAAAAACAGAAAATCAGGGAAAACAGGAGTCAGGAATTTCCGACAGGGGTAAGAAGTGCCGTGCTCTAACAGACACGGTTCTTTATAAAACCCTGATAAGAAACGAAGGAAAAGGAAAAGGGCTGAGCCAGCGAGGGGACTTGAACCCCTGACCTGCTGATTACGAATCAGCTGCTCTACCATCTGAGCCACGCTGGCACCAACAATCGAGATGGGAGAAAATCATAAAAGATCATTTCAGTCAAACAATAAAATTATTGAAAAAAGATGCATAATAACTATAATTCAGAGCGTCGATTCCTATTTGTATTGAGAATTGTTTTGTTGCTCAGAAAGTTAATATTATGAAGAAGTTTTCCACTGTTTTTCTGTTTCTTTTCATGGGATGCTCAGGCAACAGAGTATCCACAGCTGGTGTTGAAGTACCGGATAGGGGAAATACAGTAGCATTATCAACTCCAGAAAAAATTGAGAAAAATGAAATGAAAGATGAAGGTTCTGAAGTAACAATAACCCTTGCTGCTGTGGGGGATATTATGGCACACCTTCCCCAGATAAAAGGGGCATGGAATCGGGAGAAAAAAAGTTATGATTTCATGAAATCCTTTGCTGATATTGGTCCCTCAATATGGAGAGCTGATTTTGCCATGGGTAATCTTGAGGCTCCACTGGCTGGAAAGAGTAGAGGATATAGTGGATTTCCATCATTTAAC
>JAFGWM010000082.1 GCA_016937155.1 Deltaproteobacteria bacterium | reverse complement strand
TTTCAAATTCCCCGGAGTTGAAGGATTTGTCTGGTTTTGGGGATAAGCGTTTTGATTTCGCATATATTCTTGACTGCTATTTGATGCTGTCTTAGTATCTGTGCGACCTGGGTGAGTACTATGACTGAATACGCTTTGCGTTTTATATCTGGAAAGTATCAGGGCGGTCAGTTCAAATTGAAAATGGGCCGCGAGGTTGTTGTCGGTAGAGCAACGGATGGTGACATGGTTCTCGTTGAGGACATGGTATCCAGACGGCATTCAAAGATTTCAACTGTTGATGATAAAATCACTATTGTGGATCTGGGATCCACAAATGGCACTTTCGTTAATGGCGAAAGGGTGGCGTCTGAACCCGTAGAATTGAAAGAAGGCGACAGGGTTTTAATTGGTACGAGTGTTTTAAAGCTCGTCAGTGTAGAGGACAGTGTGGTTGATCTTACGGAAGATGCAAATGCTCAGGATGAAACGGACTCCAAAAGAGCCACAATGTCTATAACAAGACATATGAGTGGTTCAATTGATGAAATTCCTCTTCCGGATCTTCTTCAGTTACTGTCAACCAGTAGAAAATCAGGCGTTCTTACAGTATTTTCAAATGACATGGAGGGGCGTATTTATTTAAGGGAGGGGAAAGTTTATTATTGCACAATCAATAATAATTTTGACATTGAACCGACAAAGGCTTTTTACAGACTTATCACCTGGGTAAGCGGGACATTTGATCTCCTTCCTCCTGATGATGCAGAGTTCCTTAATGAAATTAAGGAATCTACAGAAGGTCTACTGATGGAGGGAATGCGTATTCTGGATGAGATAAATCGTTTGAAGAAGGATTTACCTTCAGTTGACGATTATTACACCCTTAAAAGTCCGATATCATCTCCTTTGAAGAATCTTTCTCCTGAACAGTTGGATATTCTCCAACTGGTTCACAATCTGGGAACAATTAAAATAATTCTGGACCGCAGTCCGTACAGTGATCTTGATACCTGGGAAATGATTATCTTACTCAGGGACGAAAATTATATTGCAACAATGAAATAGATCGGGGTTCACATAGTGGAAGTAATCAGGAGGGTTTGATTTTTCTGGATGCTTTTGTCAGTGTTCGGATTGTATCTTTCAGTTCATCAGGTGTGCCGAAAGAATCAATACTTTCATATACAAGGCCTTCACCCCATAGAATTCTGACTTCACCTGACATTTTGAACCCCAGAAAATTCTCGAAATCCTTTGACATTATATCATCAGTAAAAAAATGTCTGTCCCACACAGAAAAACTACCTCTACTTTTTTTAAAGGAAAGCCTGGGAAGTGTTGAAAATATATATCTTGAAAGAGGTATAAGATCGGAAGAAGTGGCAATCCAGTCTGGTTCCCTGAATTCAATTTCGCTTGTACTGATATAAAACTTTTTGACTGAATTTTTGCGGGTACACAGAAAATTAATGCTGATAAAAGTTTCGGTTTCTCCACCAGTGAATGTAATGAATTTTTGAAATGGAAATTTTTTCAGAACAGATTTTTTAAGTTTAACACCTGTGTATTTTTCGAGGTCTTTTAATTCAGGAAGTTTTGATTTTTCTGAAACAGACTCAGGGAGCCTTGTCAACCCGAGGATAATAAGGATACCCGCAGAAATAAACGGTAAAATTTCTTCTTCTGTGTAAGGGCATACGCCTGAAAAAAACCACATTAGTAGTCCAAACCCCAATAGGATGGAACGGCTTTTTACCGAAAAAAGGAAATTTAATGCTGTGTAGAAAAACGACCATACTGAAAGGAAAAAGAGAACTTTACCTGTTATACTCAGAGGAAGTGTAATCCTGAATGCTGAAAAGAAAACTCCCGCTGCACTTGAGTGGTCAATTGAAAACCATAATGCTGTAAGGAATGCAATGAGAAATGATGCCACAAGCACTGGTATTGAAAACAGCCTGAACCGCCAAAGAATGATGGGCCAGAAAATAGCCTGATAGATGTACATCCATGTTCCGATCAGAAATAGTTGATGCCCAAGATTTGAATTAGAACCATACTCAAAAAATGCTGCTTTTCCGGTCATTATCAGAAGACCTGGAACAATAACAATTATCCAGAAGAATGATTTTATGTAGTCTGAAGATTTTAAGGAAAAAAACCAGAATGACATGGATATCATGATTATAAAAGTCAAAGTACTCAGGTAATACCAGAGTGCAGTGCCTCCCACATGTGTTGGTATAAGCAACCCCGAGAGCACAAGAACAGGAACAGAAAAGAACAAAATGATCCCAAGTGTTACTTTCCAGAAGGAGGAGCCTGTATTGCATCTCAGCATGACAGATGAAGCATAAGCGGTGATAATAAAACTGAAAATCTGAAGTTGATAGACAGAAAATGTGGCCCAGGGTATTAGAACTGCAAAGCCGGAACTGATTTCAGCTAACTCATGAGACGGCTGATAGAAATACATGGCAACTCTTTTTACAAGAAGTTCAAAAAGCAAAGATGCTGTAGCAAAAAATGCGAGATACACACTCCCAGGAGGGTTCAATATTTTTGGAGTATTCTTAAACTTCTCCATAATCCATATATTCCCTCTCATCATTTTGAATTCTGATAATAGCCATGGTTCGGAAGAATTTATAGTTAAAAGAAACCAATGTCAATCCAGTTGTATTGACATTTCCCAATGCCTAATGAATAGTTGTTTCAGGAGATGACTCATTATGGAAAAACATTCTTATAGCAACCTTTCAAGTCGTGAGATAATTTCAGGTATCTTTCAGGCAGTGTATTCATTAACTCCGGGAAGGGATCCTGGCAGCCACACTGAAATATTTGCGCTGGATTCAGACAGACTCTGTGATGTGCTCATTTCCTGGGTTGAAAAGGAGACAGGGACCAGACCTGCCAAAAAACATTTTTCACGGATAAAGACATTCAGTGATTATTTTTCAAGTCGTTTTCTGTTGAAAGTTGGAAGGACAGATAATTTTACAATGCGACTTGGAGGGCGCGCCCCACTTGAAGTTCCCCGAAGTCTGGTATCCGAGATCTTTGGCAATATCGGATATAGTCTTTTTCCAACGTGGCGCAAGACTGTTATGGACTCCACTGAAGCTTCAAGAGAAATACCATATTTTTATAACGGGAATGGCTACAATCTGTTTTTCCCTAATTTATGCGAATTTATCAGGGAGCTTTTAGAAAATAAAATTGAGTATTTTCCAGACGGAAGTTTAGAAGGTGAGTTCTTATTCAAAAGTACTGAAGATGAAGAAGCATGGAATCTATTCAGATTACTTGCACAGGACCGGTACAGTGAAAATAATATAGACAATATGGACCAACTGAGATTACTTAGTGATGCCATAAGAGCAAATCCTCTCGACAGAAAAACAACTGAGATACTGCGGAATTTTTTTAATGCTCCTATTACCGTTGGTGTAAGGGATGCAATTCGCTGGCTGAGTGGGGCAAGACATCCCAAGATGAAGTGGGATGAGGCAAGACAGATAATTTCTGACTGTTTTGAGAAACACGGGGCAGAAAATTTTTTATTGCCTGAGCAGACATTCTATATTCATGCTCCTAATCAGGATGGAAAAAAAATTGAAGGAAGAATAGATAACAATTCAAGATTTCTTGATGCAGCCACTGAGATTTTTTATGACAGAATGAACGCCAGAGAGCAGCATCTTTTCGACAGTAACTACATCAGAAAAATACTCTCTGATGCATTTGAATATCATCACAGCTACCCGCTATACAAACTTGAGGATACCATGGGGTATGTTAATCCTGCTCTAGCCGGAGTAGTTTTGAAATTCGTTCAGTATGCCGGTCTTTTTTTCTCCGGGGTAAAACTTCCTGCCAGAAGAAACACAAACATCGTTAATTATCTTCAAAAGCGTGGGGTGCTGGAGGAAGTAAGAGATAAACTTCTTCCAGGGAATCAGAGACGTTTTCTCTCGAAGCTTCTGTATTTCATACTGGATTATGATCTTAGGGGTGGAATTCGTTATAATAACGAAATGTTAATGTGGCAATCTATTCCTACAACATTTTGTACTTTTCAGGAACGTGCTGATTTTCTACCGGATAAAACAAGAAAGATTGATCAATTTTCTCTTGAGGATCTTGCAAAGACTGAATACAGTTTTTACCTTAGACGTTATCCGGAGTTAGCTGAAAAGCTTGTTGTGTTTTTTGTTCTGGTATTAAGGTTTTTTATGGATACGGATTTTATTCCCGATCTGAGACCTGATGAGGCAGGAATAAATATTTTTATTCTGGGAATCTGGGGGTATATGACTGAAAACCTTCTGATTATTTTATATGAAGATGAACATGAAAATCACCATTTCAGAATTAAATTTGTAGATAACAAGGATCATTTTAAACAGTATAAACGGGAAGTGGATCGTGAAGAACCAATGGGGATTGCCAAGCACGGCATGAGAATTGTTCAGCCGGTTGTTGTGCCTGCGATGCTAAGGGCAGTTGGTAATTTTGTGCAAATTGTTTCTGAAAATAAACAGGGGCTCGTTCGCAAGGAAATAAATCTCAAAGGTCTGATAGATTACACTGTTGCTGTAGCTCAGGAAGTTGTTGTAAAGGGAATAAACTACGGTACCGAAGGTATTCAGTCAGTAATTACAGACGGATTTGATGATGCTGCTAAAATTGCCAGCAGTACTGTTTCCAGAATTATACCTGGAAGAGAAAAGGATGATCGTATGATTTAATCACCTGAATATCCCTGACTTCATAATCATTGTTTTTCCGAATTTTTTTTTCGCAAATTCAATAATTTTTTCCGCCTCTTCTTCCCTGCCGATGCCTTTCAGGTACTGGTGAAATATCAGATATCCAAATACACTTGAAGGTTCCATCAGGTCTGGCGTCTTATTTTTAATTTCTCCAGCCATTAATAATGTGTAGTCAAGCAGTTCTTTGGTCTGATGTGTTTTTCTTATTACATATATTTTCCTTGAGAAAGTCAGAGCACTTTTCCAGTTTTTGCTGATTATTTCAATCAGACACATATTATAATTTGCCTCAAATTTTCCCGGGTTAAAGGTTAGTGCGTACAACGTGAATTTTCGTGCCTTTTTGATCATCCCTTTACGAAGATAGATTGCTCCCATATTTGTTAATGCTTCTACGTTGTCATGTTTTAAAGAAATTACTTTTCTATAAAAAATTAATGCTTTATCAGCATCATCATAACTATGAAGTGTTCCTAGGCCAAGCCATGCTCTGTGATTTTCACTGTTATACTGCAATGCAAGTTTATAGGATTCCCTTGCCAGATATATTTCAGACAGGCTGAGGTATTTGTTTCCTCTTTCAACAAATAATTCCGACTGATTCAGGGCGTGTTGAGGTAATAAACCACTGCATCCGGTTACTGTTAGTGAAAAAATAATAATTGATTTACTCAAAAAATCCATAATCAGCCTCCATTATTGTTTTCCTCAGAAAATTCATTTTGTTTCAAAAAAAATGCAAAAAGGGAGGCTTTTTTTACTCAACTATATGAATTAGTTGGTAAAAAATTATGATTTGTTTTCAATGGAAACACCTATTAACTGGCCGAAGCTTATTCCGCCATCATTAACTGGAATAGTGTTGTTTCTGAAATGAGAAATACCACATTCATTTAAATTATTTTCAAGTATTTCAAGAAGAAGAAAGTTCTGAAATACACCACCGCTTAATGCAACAGTTTTTACATCAAGTGAAAGCAGTACATTTTTTATACTGCTTGCTACCCATACGTGGAACAATCGGGCAAGAATATCAGTGCTGATGCCTGAGCTTTTTAGTTTTAAAAGGTCTCTTATCATTGGCCTGTAATCAATTTTCAGTTGGTTGTCCTGAGCGACAATCGATACCGTTAGATGTTGAGTAGTCTCAGGGATTAAAGTGCAGCTCTCTGCGCACTTTTGAAGAAGAATTGCACCTCTGGCTTCATACTCGGAATAATCACACAAACCAAGTATTGAACTCACTCCATCAAATAATCTTCCAAGAGAGCTTGTCATGAATAGGTTTATCCGATTTCTGAGCATGAACTCAAAACTGGGATTCAAATCGTCAGATCCTATCAGGTTACTGGTTTTCATGAGAGAGTATGCGATTCTAGATATTTCAGTTATGCAAATATCTCCTCCAATGAGAGGAAATTCCATAAGGGAAGCGACTCGCAGGAGTTTATTGTCTCCGGACGGTTTCCATGACAGAAACTCAAAACCCCAGATGTTTCCATCTGCTCCATATCCGGTTCCATCCGCGGATACTCCGGTGACTTCAGTTTCAAACAGATTGTGTTCACCTATTACTGAAAAAAAATGTGCGTGATGATGGTATACTTTTTTCAATTCAGCATCGGGAATGATTTTATTAGAAACTGATTCCAGTTCCATACCGGGATGAGCATCTATGACAGAAACCAGCGGAGAAATATCCAGTAGAGATGTCAAATCTGTAGCCTGAGAGCATAGAAAGTCAAAGCTCTTTTTTTCCACAAGATCTCCAATATGCTGCCCCATCCAGATTTTGCTGCCATATCCTATTGAGAAGGTATTTTTCAGATTTGCTCCAAGTGCCAGAGATGCGCTGGATAAGTCTGCAGCAATCCGGAAAGAGCCAGGAACATATCCTCTGCTTCTGCGGATCATTAAAGGATTTCCGTTGGGAGCAGCGGTGATGGAGTCATCACACCGATGGACTATGTCCCGGTTATGAGTCAGAATATTGTCAACCACACCGTTTTCCTTAAGATAAAGTGCTTCATTATCAGTTATTGCGATAGGTTCATCTCTTAGATTAGCACTCGTGAAAATCAGTGCATCAAATTTTTCCATCAGCAGACAGTGAAAAGGAGTGTACGGAAGAAGGAACCCAAGATAATTATTATCAGGACTGATATGATCCAGATGTTCCGAGTTTTTTCGAAGAAGTACAATGGGCGCCGCTGGAGATTTCAGGAGTTTTAGTTCCTCCTCTGACACATATACCCAGTTTTTCATTACATTCAGGTTTTTTGCCATGAGTGCAAAAGATTTATTTTTTCTTCTCTTGGCTTTTCTCAGTTTTAAAACAGCATTTTTATTAAAAGCATCACAGATGATATTGAAACCACCGAGACCTTTAACACACCATGTTTCACCGTTTTGAACACCTGAAATACAATGGTTCAGAGCTATATCTCCGGAAATTGAAGTTCCCGGAATATAAAGAACGGGACCGCAATCAGGGCAGGCATTAGGCTGAGCATGAAATCTCCTGTCCAGAGGATTTTCATATTCTTTTTTGCAATCAGGACACATTGGAAAATTGGACATTGAAGTAAGGTGGCGATCATAGGGTCGATCACGTATGATGGTAAATCTTGGTCCACAGTTTGTACAGTTTGTAAAAGGATATCTGTATCGTCTGTTGTCCGGATCCATTATTTCACGGAGACAGTCATTACAGATTGAAATATCAGGACTTATTGCAGCACTTTTGGAGATAGTACTTTTTTTTGTACTTTTCCTGATTTCAAAGACAACCGAATTCTCTGCTGGCAGGGAAGTTTCTGTCCAGCTCTCAATGGTGGACAATGGAGGAGGGAACTTCTTCAGTTTTTCAAGAAACTGATTTGTCGATAAGGATGTTCCTTCAATCTCAACTGTTACCCCAGTCTCATCATTAAGGACATAACCTGTGATGCCACTTTCAAGAGCATATTTATAAACAGTGGGTCTAAACCCTACACCCTGAACTATTCCTGTGATTTTAAGGAGAATTCTTTTTCTATCCATTCAAACCAGCCATCAAGAGTTTCCATTTTAGTGGCACTGAGAGTCAGAATCTCACAATCAGGATTGATTTTCCTGACTTCTTCCGCAGCTTTTTCAGGGCTTACATTAAGATATGGTGCAATATCCACCTTATTTATGATAACCAGATCTGCTTTCTGGAACATTGTGGCATATTTGGAGGGTTTATCATCTCCTTCGGTTATTGGATATAAAAGAACCATTTTATCCTCCCCGAGGTCAAAACTGGCTGGGCAGACAAGATTTCCCACATTTTCGATAAACAGTATCTCTGTTGATTCCAGATCAATATTATCCATCGCAGTGCTTATCATTCTTGCATCAAGGTGACAACCACCCTCTGTATTGATCTGAATAAGGGGAATATCAAACTGCTCAAGAGCCAGAGCATCTTTAGAAGTATAGAGATCACCTTCGATCACAGCAACTTTATGATTCCGGGTGAGTCTTCCCAGAGTGTGTTTCAGTAGCGTTGTTTTTCCAGCCCCAGGTGATGAAACCATATTCAGGGAGAACACTTTTGACTGTTTCAGCCGCCATCTGTTGTCACCACCTATTGCGTTGTTTTTCATCATAACGTTTTTGAGAACTTTAATTTCCACCTGTATTCTCCTCACTTGTTTCTATGGATGTTATATAAAAACCACCATCTGAAATATCCGGAAGTTCGGTGTACTCAAGCACTGCATTTTCAAATGAAGTTCCTCTCACCAGCTCAGTGAAGTAGAACTCAAATGAGTCCGGTACCACAGAGGGTGGATAACCCTGTGAAAACGTAATCTTACTAATCTTTTTTGTTTTCAGTTCAGGATCAGAGTTTACTGTTTCTTCCAGTATTTCCATCACATATTGAGCAATTTTTCCTTCGTGCACGCTAACTCCATGATTCTAATAGATTCAAAACTGGAAGTCTCTATACACCATTTGTACTAAAAAGGAAAATGAAAACCGAAAAAAAATATCTTTTTAGATATATTATTAATCAATAAAAACAATAAGTTGAATGCTGTTTAACGGTATTACGAAAGTAAAAATATTATTAACTGACGGAAGTGTTTTTTTATGCTAACGCAACTCATGTTGTGATGATTTTCACTAAGTAGAGTTTAGTAACTATATGGTTTTTAGATGGATCACTTCATTGAAAGGACAAGGACACAAATGAACGCATTTTTCATCAAGGAAGCCGATTTCACTCAATTCCTGGGCAACATGATTGGGGCCCGCAAGGTGATCGGACCCAAAGCCCGGAAGAATCGATTTGTTTTCGATCAGATCAGAAAACCGGAGGATCTCCGTCTTGATTACGACGTAACAATTTTACCTCCAAAAAAAGTTTTCTTTCCCCCACGCCAGGAACTGATCAGATTCCACGGTCAGAAAGGTTCCAGTTGTATTCAGCCTGAGAGTACAGTTCTATTCGGTGTGCACTTTTATGATATAAAAGCCATTGATATGACGGATCATCTCTTTAGAGAAAACAACATGGACTTCAACTATCTGGCTCAGAGAGAATGTACCACTTTAATAGGGTCCAACGTTCAGAATATTTTCAAAAGAGCATTTTTTGGTAGTGTTGGAAAGGGTGTTGCTCCCAAGGGTCATGATGGATTCACCACAAAAATCTCAGGTGGGTATCTTTATGAAGTGTATACTGCAAAAGGAAAAGATCTTCTTGCATATGGTACTTTTATAGAGGCCACTGAAGAACAGATTAATGAAGCAAGAGAAGTAAATGATTCTGTCATGGATAAATGTCCTGAGAAAATCAATCATGATTCTCTTGAAATTTCAGAAAAAGTACGTTCGAAGTTCAATTCCCCTGTCTGGGAAGAATTTGCACATGATTGTTTCTCTTGCGGCAGTTGCAATCTTGTATGTCCCACATGTTACTGTTTTGATGTTCAGGACAACTGGAATGTGGATCAGGTAACCGGCTCCAGAGACAGGACATGGGATGGGTGTCTTCTTGAGGATTTTTCATCCTGTTCTCTTACCGGAGGAAGCAAGGAAAATTTCAGAGAGACAAGAGGTTCCAGATATCGTCACAGAATCATGAGGAAAACAAGCTATCTGACAGCCAAACTGGGTGGACCAGCATGTGTGGGTTGCGGAAGATGTTCCAGTTCGTGCACTGCTGATATAGCTGATCCTGTAAATGTTATCAACAGACTGATGGAGGAATAAAATGGCTTGTGACAACTGCAGTTGCTCAAAAGTATATAATGAAAATATTTTTATGCCTAAGGAAGCAGTTATAGTCAGAGCCGAGATGGCTACTGCTTCTGAGAAGCATTTTACACTGAAATGGGCCGATGACAGTCCGAATTATTTCGAACCGGGCCAGTTTGTTGAAGCTTCTCTTTATGGTTTTGGCGAAATTCCAATAGGATACGCTTCTTCTCCAACAAGAACGAAAACCTTCGATCTTATTATCAGAGCCGTTGGCCGTGTGAGTAATGCTCTTCATAAACTTGAGAAGGGTGATACCATGCTGTTACGCGGACCTCTTGGCAAGGGCTTTCCTTTGGATAAACTTCGCGGGCATAATATTCTTGTTGTAGCTGGTGGTATCGGACTTTGTCCTACAAGAAGCCTTATCCAGTACATTATTGACAGACGTCAGGAATTTAAAAGTTTCAATCTGTTTTATGGAGCCCGTTCCCCGGATGACCAGCTGTTCCTGGATGATCTCGCTTCCTGGAGAAAAGCTGAGGATGTGAACTATCATGAGACTGTTGATCGCGGCAGTGACAACTGGAAGGGAAATGTTGGTGTTATTACAACTCTGTTCCAGAAAACTGAAATTCCAAATGATACCAGAGTAATTATCTGTGGTCCTCCGATTATGTACAAGTTTGTTCTTATGGAAATTGACAAGATTGGTATTCCTCATGAGAACGTGTATGTGGATCTTGAGCGTCGTATGAAATGCGGTGTTGGAAAATGTGGTCACTGCCAGATTAACGATAAATATGTATGTACCGATGGTCCTGTATTTCAGTACAGCCAGATTGAAAAACTTGAGGAGGCCTTCTAATGTCAGATAAAGTAAAAGTCGCCTATTTTGATTTTACATGTTGTGAAGGTTGCCAGATTGAAATGACCAACTTTGGTGATGCTGCATTTCTGGAGCTGTTAAACCATGTTGAGGTTGTTGAATTTAGAGAAGCTATGTCTGAGAAGACCACTGAAAGAATTAACATTGCCTTTATAGAAGGAAGTTTTTCTCGTGAAGCTGATAGAGCCCGTCTTGAAGAAATCAGGGAGAGGTCTGATATTGTTATAGCTTATGGTGCCTGTGCATGTACCGGTGGTATTAACGCCCTTAAGAATCACCAGAATGATTACCACGAGGAAGTATATGGCAAGGATGCCAAAATGCCTCACCTTGACAGCCAGATTGCACTTCCGGTCAGTGCTGCCATAAAAGTTGATTACAACATCAACGGATGTCCGATGGACAAGGATGAGTTTATAAGAGTAGTCAGTCATCTTGTTCATGGAAAGCAGCCGGTTATCCCGAATCATCCCGTTTGTGTGGAGTGTAAGCTTAGAGAAACAGTATGCCGGTATGATCAGGGTGATCATTGTCTGGGTATGGTAGCCAGAGCCGGTTGTGGCGCACCCTGTCCTGCAGATGGAATTCCCTGTGAAGCATGCAGAGGTTTCATCGATCATCCTAATGAGGAGTCACTTGTAAAGGTTCTTATGGAAAAGGGTGGCCTTTCAAGAGAAAGAGCGGAAACTCGATCTAGGATGTTCACAGCCAATTGCAGGGCTGATGCTCCTGAGAAAATAGTTTCACCAAACAAATAATTGAGGAGTATCAAATGAAGAAGGATATAAATATTAATGTTCATCACCTGACCAGAGTTGAAGGTCATGGCAATATACTTGTTAATATCACCGATGGTACCATTGAAAAATGTGAGTGGCAGGTTCCTGAAGCTCCAAGATTTTTTGAATCCATGGTCAGAGGACGTCACTTCAGTGAAGTAGGTCGCATTACCAGCAGGATTTGTGGAATTTGCAGCGTGGGTCACACCCTTGCCAGTGTAAGAGCTACTGAAGATGCCCTGGGTATCAATATTACAGAGCAGAGCAGAAAACTGCGGAAAATTCTCAAGCATGCTGAAAATGCTGATTCCCACGTGCTTCATGTATATTTCCTTGTTGCTCCTGATCTTGCTGGTGCTCCGAGTGTTTTTCCTCTTGTGCCCACTCATACTGAAGTTGTCAAAAGAGCTCTTCGTATGAAACGTTTCTGTCATGAATGGGGTTCACTTATCGGTGGCCGTACAACTCATCCCACCAAAGTTATTCCTGGTGGTATGGCAAGTATTCCTGAAAAGGAACAACTGGAAACCCTCAAAAACAGAATTCTTGAAGAATTTGTACCTGACTGTCTTGAATCTCTGAAGACTGTTAAAGAGCTGGCAGGGGCTATTCCTGCTTTTGACAGACCGACTGAATATATGGCAGTTTATACTCCGGATGAGTATGGTCTTTATGAAGGAAATGTTAAAACCGTTACACCTGATGGTGATGTTCAGATTTATGATGTACACGATTATAAATCCTGCACCAATGAATGGGTTTCACCACTGTCCACAGCAAAATTCACCAGAAACAGGCTGGAAAGCTATATGGCTGGTGCTCTTGCTCGTTTCAACTGTAACTATGACCAGCTCCATGAGCAGGCAAAAAGTGCTGCAAATGAACTTGGCCTAAAACCTCTCTGCTTCAATCCTTATATGAACAGTGCAGCTCAGTTGGTGGAAGTTTTCCACAGTGTGTTTGAAACTCTTCAGCTTATCGATGAGCTTCTCGCATCCGATTATAAAGAAGAGGAACTGGTTAAACCAACCAGATTTGGTACCGGTAGTGCATGCGTAGAAGTTCCAAGAGGTATTTTGTTCCATTCATATACATACAATGAAGAAGGAATGTGCACCAAAGCTGACTGTATTATTCCAACTAATCAGAATCACTACAACATTCAGAAGGATTTTGATCAACTGGTTCCTGAGCTTCTTGAAGCAGGAAAAGATGAAAAAGAGATGGAACTTGCTCTTGAAATGCTTGTCAGAGCATATGACCCATGTATTTCCTGTTCTACTCATTATCTTAATGTTGAATTCAAGAAATAATTCATTTGAACTGAAAATCTGGTAATATGGGGTTTATTTAGGGACGATACTGTTTTCTGTAATTAACTGGAGTGAAAAAATGAAATATATTGTTGGATCCGGAACGTGGGCAATGGGGGATGACGGAATTGGGCTGAGAGTCATTGAACATCTTGACAGTAAGTATCCAAAAAGAGATTTCGGGCTTGTTGATCTCAGTTCAAGTGCATTTAATCTTCTGACTTATTTTGAAGAGGATACTGAAATGGTTCTGGTGGTGGACTGTATTGTAAATCAAAAAAATCCGGGTGATACTGTTATTTTTGATCTGGATGAAGTTGAATCAGTAAAGGATATGAGCAATTTTACCACTCATGAGGATGATGTTATCAAGATTATCCATATGGCAAAAGAGATGGGGTACAAAATCCCTCATATAAAGTTCCTTGCAATTACTCCGGAAAGTATTGAAGAAAGTATGGAGTTGTCTGATATTCTGAGGGAAAAACTTGATGAATATGCTGAGATGGCTGTTGAATTAATCAGGAACTTTAATTGATACTCAAATTGTAACTTACAATAGTTGAAGCACTCAGACAGGCCGTGTCGACCTTTAAAATATTCCCCGGAAGTCTTCTTAAAAGAAATCCACCTTCAGAAAGTAATTCAACCTCACCTTCTGTTATTCCTCCCTCAGGACCTATGAGTATCAATGGTTTGCAAATGCTATTGAAATCCTCGCCTGATGGAAATAATGAAGCATCCTCATGAAACAAAAAACCCTTCTGGAAGAAGTTCTCATTTATCAACTCGGGAGGAGTGTGAAGTGGCATAATTTCAGGTATAAAGGGGGCTCTGGTTTGTTCTACTGCGGTTTCAAGTATGCGTTCAAACCGGTCAATTCTTGAATTGAAAATGGTAGTGCTAAGAGTAGAATTTTCAAAAGAGACAGGTATTATTTTTGAAATACCCATTTCTACACTCTGTCTTAAAAGGGTTTCGAATGCATTGTCTCTGGAAAGTCCGACTGCAAGATTTATTTCAAACTTTCTTATATGAGTTTTTTCTGTTCCTTTAATAAACTGAATATCTGCACTTTTTTTCCCTGTGACAATCAATTGTCCTACACAGCTTAGTCCCTTTCCATTGGTTACATACATTCTTACTCCTGATTTCATTCTCATCACGCGAGTAAAATGATGAAACTTTTCGATGCTCAGTGGAACTGAGTTTTCTGTTACAGAATTGAAAAGTGGCAGATAGATTCCGGGTAGAGTCACGGTAGTGGCGCAGCTGCAGCTTTTGCAGGTGAAAGAATATGATTTTCGAGTGCAAAAACTCTTTCGTGTGTCCATAAAATATGAGACCAGTCAAATTTGTCCCTTGCCAATTTGATCCCGTTTCTTACTATTCCTCGTCTCATATCGTCATTTTCAAAAAGTTCATTTAGTCTTGAAAGGAATTCGGTAACATCGTTTTCCTGAAACAGTAAGCCATTAACTCCATGACTTATTACTGAAGGAATTCCACCGCTTTCAGTTGCAACAACAGGAGTTCCGGCGGCATTGGCCTCAAGCAGTACTCTTCCCATGGTTTCAGCATCTGCAAGACCGGTAACAGGATCCCGAAAGACAGTGGATGCGAGAACAAAAGCGTCGCTCGCCCAGTAGTAAGGGGGCATCTGCTCATATGGAACACTCCCAACGAAGGAAACATACTCATCCACGCCCATGGAGTATGCAAGTTTTCTCAGCCTTGAAAGTCGTCTTCCTTTTCCAACAATAACCAGATGCATGTTGGAAATCTGAGGATTGGTTGCAGCAAGAGAAGTAATAAGAAAATCTACTCCTTTTTTATCAACCAGCCTGCAGGCAGTTGTAATAATTTTTCTTCCTGCCGGAAGCCCGAGATTCTGTCTCAGTTCCCGGATGTTCAGGAAAGCGGGGCGTTTAAAGTATTCAGCATCAACTCCACCAACCATGACTTCAATATTTTTTGAAGGAACGCCTACATCAAGAAGCAGATTTCTCGTAAATTCAGAGTTTGCCAGAATTTTCGAGGCAGATTTTGCAGATTTAACTGTAAGAAGCAACCGCTGTTCTCTGAAGATTACTTCAACCATTTCAGGTTTATCAATCTTTTTGAAAAAATTATAAAGTTTTCTTTCAAGCCATGCATTGGAAGCAACCTGTGATCCTGGCTTAAAAGGATAAGCAATCCAGGGGCGCATAATGTCATTGCCAACACTTCTGCAGACGGTTTTTATCCCTGTGAGTTTTTCCAGAATTCCATAAAAAACTGTACTGGAATACACAAGATCCTGTGGATGTTTCTTGATGAAATCAGTGAGTATTTTAAGGTTATAGTGATAACCCACCCGGCTCAGTTTACGATAGACAGGAAATGGAAATGAATCATCAACTTTCTTTATTTCAAGAGGATCATCTGCACTTCTGTAAGTGAAAATATTGACGTGATAACCCATTTTATGCAAATGGCTGCTTAAAAGGATTGCATGTGTCTGCATCCCACCTATGGCAGGCGGGAATTCAGTAAGAACAAGTAATATTCGTTTTTTCATCTTCTTTTCTCCAGTCAGACATACAATCTGAGCCGGCATTTGGAACACCAGGAATGCCACTTCTTCTCTTCCCAGGATTTCCTGATGTCCTCAATACTGTCACGGTTTGTCTTGAAAATAAAGTGTTTTGACGGAGGAAAATGAGGGCAGAATCTGTACTGCAGTTTTGCACTTTTACTGTCACCCCTGTGAAATGCAAATCTCAACTCAAGAGAGTCGTTTCGGTAGGGACAGCTTTCTCCGTTGTCACCACGAATAAATCCTGATATTGCTTCTTCTCCGGTTATTTTTGTTTCAATTTCAAGTTCCTTTGGAAAATCAGGAATACCATTTTCCAGAAGTTCCAAAACATTCTCTCTTGTCTTTTTGATTTCGTGAGCACCAAAATTACCAGCCTGATTATTCATTAACTTGAGACTCAGATGAAAAGTGGAATCCGGTCTGATGAGGGAGGCAAAATCCTCAAGTTCTTTTTTCAGATTCTCATGGTTCAAAATAAACTTGATCTGTTTCCGCCAGGGAAGTGCACTGAGTTTTTTTATATTATCGATATAGAGTTCAAAAGGGAAACCCTGAGTCATATCATCCCAGATGTCCCGGTCAAACCCTGCGGTAGTGTGAGTCAGAATAACTTTATCCCAGGGCATCTCATCAAGATCGAGTTCATCTCTTGTCAGGGCACTGAACTGAAAACTCGTAAAAAGAAAAATCCTCCTTGAAACATGCTCAGAAAGTTTTTTGATATATTTTCCGATCCCTTTCATGAGGATGGGTTCTCCACCACTGATATACAGACTTTCCGGCTTAAATTCCTTTACTGCCTGTAGATAAAATTCATGTACATCATCTGCAACTCCCTGATCAATGAGCTGCTGAAAGAGATTATTTTTCTTGTATGTTCCGCACCATTTACATCTTGCACGGCACGGCTGGATAACTTGGATTCTGAGAGATTGAAACACTTACTGACTCCTGAGAAACATGTATTTTTATGTTTTCATTTGAATATATTCAAGAAAGTTATTGCTAGAATTGTAAACTGTTGAATTTAAATGAATAATATGAATAAAATGAAAAGTGAATGTTTTGAAATCAGGAATTAAAACAGATGAATACTATTTTTCAGATGCTTCACAGCCTGCAGGTCCACAGGTTTCAGAAGCAGAGCAGCACTCACATGCGGGTTCACCAAGTCCGCCAAGACTGAAGCAGCAACATGAGCCACCTGCTTCACACTGAATTCCACAGGAACCACAGTTGTTTGGATCAGCTGTTGCTCCCATCATCAGAGAACTTGCACTTGTGACTGCACATCCTGTATCACAGCATTCTTCATGGCAGGAGTAACCCTGGAATGCAGTCATATCCATTTCGCCCATACAGTTGGTTAGCATCTCACTGGTGAAATCACCACGGCAAACTTCATTAGCACTACCACATGTACAGTCTCCGCCAATGCAACCATTTCCAGTACCGCAGTTGTTGCCACACTCGCCGCAGTTTGAGGGATCACTTTCCAGATCTGCACAGTAGTTAAGACAGCAGCTCTCTCCTGCACTGCATGCTTCTGTGCCACACATGCATTGACCGTTTTCGCATGTTAATCCTGCACCACATACGTTTCCACAGCTGCCACAGTTATACCGGTCCGTAAGGAGATCCTTACAGGAGTTTGAGCAGCAGGTCCTTCCAGTTGTGCATGCTGCAGTAGTACCACATGCACACTGTCCATTTACGCAGGCATTTGCAGCAACGGTGTCACAGGTTAGTCCACAGCCACCACAATTACTTATATCTGTAAGAGTATTTGCACACTGGTACCAGTTAGTTCCCAGTTCGCAGCAAGTCTGACCTGTTGTACACGGAGTTCCGTTTGCGGCACATGCATCTGTGCACTGTCCGTTTATACACTCACCACTGCAGTAATTACCACCGGCACCACAGTTATTGGGATCATTAAAGAGATCTACACAACCGCCGTTGACACATGCCCTGTCAGAACTGCAGGGACACGCGGATACACAGGTGCTGTGCTCTGGAGTTGAACCAACACATACTTTGTCATCAGGACAGTAATCCGTACATAACCCAGTATTATTATTGGTTATGCTGTTTGTTGAGTTGTTTGAGGTGGTGTTATTGGAAGTGTTGTTGGAATCTGACTTGGATGAGGCACAGCCCATAAGAGTCAGCCCGAAAAGTAAAACAATGGCCAGAGGTAATGACAGCTTTTTCATAATGGTTTCTCCTTGTCAGTTTATTAATACCATAAAATGAGGACGCGACAAGAATTTATTCCCCGCAAGTAAAACATGGTGATTTGAAGCATAAAAATTTGAAATGTTTCATTGGTTTCAATGAAAAATCCAACTGCAGTTTTTAGTGGAATTATTTTACAGGAATTGTTGGAATAGCAAATACAGCTGATGCGGTTGCTGATGGAGACTGAGAATCAGTAACTCCAGCATAAATAAAATATCCAGTTACTGTTGTTCCGTTAGGTAATGTGATGGTGGTCGCATCATCAAGGTTTGATGCAGTTCCTGATATGTGACCCTCTGAAGTCATTTCAAATTCGGCAGGAAGCCCCCAGTTTGATATATAGGAGGAAAGCATCGATGGAGGAGTAAGTTCAGCCCACTGATATGGAGTAAGTCCACCTGCAGCTTCAAGAGAAACACTGTATTCCATATATGGAATAAGAAAATCCAGTAATATGACTTTTGTTACAACAGCATCATAAAAGTTTTCAGCTACAATTTCCAGTGGACTAATATCGATTTCAAGAGTGAAATCTTCTGTCGCATACTGGGGAATCTGAGAGGAGTCAAAAACTCTGAAAGTTAAATCGAAGGTTCCAGCATCACTGGTGTATCCACTTATTGTTCCATCACTGGAAAGGGAGAATCCTTCCGGAAGAGAACCGTCCAGTAGTTGCCAGGAATATGGAGCCATTCCTCCCTCTGCCGAAAGTTGTGTTTCATATGGAAGAGCATTTTCTCCTGATGGCAGACTCTGTGTAAGGATTGAAAGTGTAGAGGAAGAAGAAGAAGTACATTTTCCTCCAGAACAGATAGTTCCGTCCGGACAGCTTTCAGTTACATATCCGCTGCCATCAGATTTACAGACTTCAATTTTTCCATCACTGGTGCATAACCCGGAAAAAGGCTGACACACCTTTTCATAGGCGGCAAAGTCACAGCCTGAAAAAAATACAATTAACAAAATGAAATAAATTCCACGATGCAGACCAGTCATTTCATGTCTCCAGTTTTTCGTTGTCTGAAATGAAACCATAATCTTATGGCAGTGAAGAGTAAAGCAAGAAAAAATACACCCAGAGATACCCCCCTCGGAACATGATTGCTGTTAAGACAACTGCATCCGTGCCCTGATGAGGCTCCATGCTTTCCAGGATAGGGAATAACAGTAAATTCCCCTTGAGTCCAGACACCGGAATTATCCCTGACTCTGAAAATAACTTTGGTTGAAGGAGATATCCCTCTTGTATCTATGAGAAATCCCTGGATATTCTTATTTCCCACAATCCAGTATGGAGAATGAAGCGAATCCTTTTCAGGATCAACTGTGTTTTTTGCGGACCATTTTCCAGCAGGTACTGATGCCCCTGAAGAATACTCAGTCCCATTTGCTGATACTCTTATCTGTGGAGGAGAGTTTTTTACTGATTCTTCAAGTGTGAAAGTTCTGGTTCCTTTATCTGAAACTTTAAAAGTATATAAATTTTTTTCCCCTTTAGGGAAAGGAACAATTGCCGGATATAAAGTTTTTCCATCTGATTTAAGTTGATATCCTGTTTGAGAGTAGGGAAGGCATAAGGAAACATTTCCAGCTTCAGTGAAGGCATCTGAATTTTTGAACCATTGAACAGTTTTTGTGCCATTGCTGTTATGTGTTTCATACCATCGGTTACCCGAGGGGATACTCAGTTTTTTGGGTGACCAGGTGTTAAGTGTCAATGTTCCATCTTCTTTTGCAGTGATAGTCCTAATCCCCCAGTAACCATCATCCTTTTTTGAAGAGGCACCTGTTGTAACCTTGATAAAAGTAATGTCTTTCAAAGCTCTGATTTTTCCATCTATTAATTTACCCTTTGGATATACCCACTGACCATCCTTATGAATGTGGCCACTTATATAAAAACCACCACTGGCGGCAACAAGTTTTAAAAGTTTTACTGCATTATTTTCTGTAATTGATTCATTAACTCTCTTATCGGTTGTATCCGAGTCCCATTCCTTACCATCGAAATTCCATTCCTCAAAATGGTCAGCTCCGATTGGGCTGGTGGGAAATGGTTCATTGTGATGGTATCTATCTCCGCTTAGGTTACCTCTGGGGTCATGATGAGCAAAAATAACTGGAGTCAGTTTATTTTCTAAAGCATTAGTAAGTTGAGTTTTGACCCATTTAAGATCAGCATCACTTAAATATCCCCCATAATTATCAACAGCAGGTGCTCCCAGATGATAGCCAAGTGCCTTTATGTATATGCTGAAACTGTGTCTTCTTTCGGGGGTACCGGCATATGTATTGAGAAAGATAAACTGGAATTTACCAACTCTTATTGACTGATTTAATGGACCGATCCATCTTTTCCACCATACAAGACCATCAGATTTGAGATTATTGAAAAGTTCGTTTTTTATATTGCCATAGAGACAAACTATGAATTTAAAAATATCATACCAGTCTTTAGTTGATCCTGGGAGTAACGATTTGCACTTCAGCATTCCCAGACTCAGACCGCTGAATGAGGGCATTTTCAAAGTGTATGTGGCATAGGCATCATGATTTCCAGGAATAAAATATCCGGGAAGCACTGAATGTTGCCATAATTTATAAATCATTTGATATTCTTCAGGATAATCCAGTCCAAACAGTAGATCCCCAAGATGGATGATCATGTCAGGATCCAGTATTTCCAGTTCATGAAACTGCTGTTTTGTAATTGCACGGTTAAGTTTGGATTCTCCTCTTTTTGGAAAGTTCTTATTTCCGCTAAATCCATTAAACAGTTTCCAACTTGGATCTCTCAACTGGTGATCACTGTACAGTGCAATTTTAATATCCCTGTTTTTTTTAAATCCCGTACTTCTGACACTGAGCTTTTCGGTGGTTGCACTACCATCTGTCCAATGGACTTTAAGATGATATCCCTGTCTTGGAAGATCCGGGGGTATCTGCAGTATTGATCTAAAATATTTACCGGTTTTTGTTGATTTTATCACCTGAAGTCTGACTCTGGAGCCACAACTGGCTGGCAGAAGATATACTTTTTTAACCTCATTAAATGTTATCAGAGCCATTGCTCCGGATGGTTCAACCATTGCGGGGAACCCGAAGACAGGAGAAATGATTTTTGTAATTCTGCTGAGAACTTCAGAAGACTGGTTTTTGTACGGTTCAAACGGATATGATGGTCCTGAAATATCCCCCGGCAGGTTTCCTGTGGGAGTAGTCAGGAAAATTGTTAAAAATAATAAATACATTGTCCCTTCTTTCAGAGAAATACTTATAAATACTGAGTTTATTAAATAGCAGATGTCATGTGGAGGAACAAGGTAATTAGAACAGAATTTGCTGTTGCAGCCTATTTGTCGTCATCATCAGGAGTAGGTTTTTTCCTGGATCTGGTGGGCTTCTTTTTCTTTTTCTTGTTTTCCTTCTCTATTTCAGTCATAAGAGCTTCATATTCTTCCGGATCAAAAGATTCAGTCTGAAAATCATCAACGTTTGAATTCTTTGGAAAGCTCAAAATAGATAGATTATTCTTTTTTTCCGGCGGAAGGAAAACTTTTTCTTCTCTGGCTTTAGCTAGACCAAGTAACTTGACTCTAAGATCAGGAATATCAGTAATCAGTTGATCCTTGACATCCTCTCTAATAATGAGATTTTCAATACCTTCAAAAAGAGAAAGCAAAGAGACTACTTCATCAGTGAGTTGCTCTTTGAGCCATAACCATCCGAGAGGTGGAGTGAGAGAAACATCTTCCCACTTGATCCAGTTTCCTTCAGTCCCCGTTTCCGGATCCTTACATTTGAATGTGCCATCATCATCTATGTAGGAGATGATATAGCCTTTTCCTATGGTATAATTGTGTCCGTTACCATTTCTCACGGGATAGATAACAGTTCCTTCTTCCTGTGGCGGAATACCCATTGGTTCCTCCTTAATAACAGATCAATCAGATGCAGTGTAAATCACATCAGTTGATATGTGAAGTTGAGACGGAAATATAACAATATTAATTTTTCAGTAAAGCTGAAGTTTTCGAAAAGGTGGGATGTATTTATGATATTGTTACATTTTTCCTTCTGCAATATATTTCAGTAGGGCTGTGAGGAGTTCCCAGAACCTTTCTACAGTGGGTATACTGACTTTTTCATCGGGACTGTGAGCACCGTGTATTTCAGGTCCAAAGCTCAGCATCTGCATGCCAGGGAACTTTTCACCGATTACACCGCATTCAAGACCTGCATGGATTGCTTTTACCAGTGGCTGTTTTCCATAAAGATTTTCAAAAACTACTTTGCCTGCTGCCAGTAATGGTGAGTCCATATCCGGCTGCCATGCCGGATAGCCTTCACCAATCTCAACATCAGCTCCGCATCGCTCTCCGGCGATTTTTGCAGTTTGTTGAATCTCTGGAATAACAGTACCTACACTGCTTCTGGTTGATATATGTACTGTCAGTACTTTTCCATCTGATTTTACAGTAGCAAGATTTGATGAACTTTCCACCAGATCCGGAAGGTCCTGACTCATTGTAAGAACACCATTTGGCACAAGCAGCATCAAATCTATAACTCCATCAGACAGTGTTCTTGAATAGGCGACAGGAAGATTAACATCAATGGCTTTTACCATACATTCCATCTTCGTTTCTCGTTTACCATATTCAACTCTTGCCTGATTGAATGAATTTTCAAGATTATTAATGGCTTCCTGAGAGTTATCTCCTGAAACACAAATCTGGGCCATGGCTTCACGTGGTATAGCATTGTGGGCGCTTCCGCCATCCATTTTTACAAGATTCCATGAAATATTCTGATCCGACAGATTTTTGAGCATTCTTGCCAGAATTCTAAGAGCATTACCGCGGTTTTCATTAATATTAAGTCCGCTATGTCCACCCATTAGACCCTTGATACTAATTTCAACAACTTTGTCTGTTGCTCTCACTGGGGCAGTAACGATATTAAAATGCATTTTGACATCTGCACCACCGGCGCAGCCCACATAAAGTGCGCCATCTTCTTCACTGTCAAGATTAAGCATATACTTACCGGTGAGTAATTTATTGGAAAGATTGAATGCACCTGTTAAACCGGTTTCCTCGTCAACTGTGGATAGGATTTCCAGAGGGCCGTGAATTGCATCTTTGTCATCAAGAAAAGCCAGAGCAGCAGCTACACCGATACCGTTATCTGCGCCAAGTGTTGTGCCATCTGCAGTGATCCAGTCACCCTCACGTACAAGTTTAATAGGATCCTTGTCAAAATTATGCACGGTATCATTGTTTTTTTCACAGACCATGTCCATGTGTCCCTGAAGGACAACTGTTGGTGCATTTTCATAACCCTTGGTAGCCGGAACAGCAATTAGAACATTCCCAACCTCATCCTGTCTGACTTCAAGACCTCTTGATTCACCAAGTTGAACCAGCCATTTTCGGATGGCTTCCTCATTTTTTGACTGATGAGGAATATCACATATTCCAGCAAAGTATTTCCACATAAGTTCCGGTTTTAGTCCTTGAATAGCAGTTGTCATTTTTCCTCCTGGTTGTCAATTAACTGACTGGGGTTGTGGTGTATAAAGTTCTAAAGATTTAACACAATTATCATCCGAATCTGTTCCACCGGAAATGGCAATATTTCCTGTGGAGAGAGTATAAAGCATAGGATTTATTCTTGGGGTCTGCAGAGATGTAACAGAATCATTTTCAACATCAATTCCAGTGTCACTTTCGAAAACTTTCAGTATTACAGCATTTTCACAGAGTCCCTGTTCACAGATACCACCGGCGGCAACAATTGTGTCACCAATAGAAGCAATCGAAAAATCAGTGCGACTTAATTTAGCTGACATTTCCTCAAGTTCCATTCTTTCAGGATTCAGTGCATAAACTTTATCAACCATTGTTCCATCTGCTGTTATTCCACCCATGAATATGAAAGTATTGTCCTGTGTGACTATGCTTCGTGGATTTAGTGGCTGAAATTCACTGTCGATTTCATTAAAGTTAGCCGAAAAAGTTATACCATCCGGGTTGTCTTCAATATTTAATGTGATTAACTGGGTAACATTTTCTCCACCATATACAGCTATGGAAATCTCATCTGTGCCTCTGTTTGTTACCTGAGCTGTAAAATCAGTTCTGCTGTTATCCCATTGAATCTCCCTCTGTTCAATAACAATTGCCTGAGTTAAACTGTCCAGCCAGGCTGTGACAAGGAGAATATTCTCATATGGTCCATCGGGGGTTTCTCCTCCCATAAGTGCAAAGGCGGAAATAAGTTCTCTTCCGTCGTAGTCGTCAACAAAATCCTCAAAAGGTCCAAGTGGCAGAACCACTGCGCCGGCTAAAGCAGGTGGAGAATCATCTCCCCATGTTAGTTCACTTGCTCCACAGCTGTATGAGCAGCCACTGTCATAGTAATAAAGTTTATCGGAGAAGGTGTTATCACTGAAAATACCCCCATAAAAAAGTATTATGGACGTACTGACAACCATGACATTTGTATTTTTTATCCCGAATGGCAGAGGATCAAACTGGTAGGGAGCATGGAAGTAGGGATCATAATAGGATACTGTATCTAAAATGGTCCCATCCATGGTTCCCCCTATGAAAAAATGTCCCAGAATGTCATCAGGGGTGTTTCCTGTTCCTGTGTAAATTTTTACTGCTGACGTGTCAGAGCATGGAAAAGATACCTCACTATGGAGTTGTCCTATTGTGTTTACTTCACCAAAATAAAGTCCAAGAGTCCATGATGATTCCACTGTGGTAAAAAGTGGTGTTCTGCCCCATGCCGTTACTTCGTCAGATGAGTTTTTTCCTTTTATCTCCAGTCTTGTAACGTTACCATACGATGAGGCAAATTTCGCATCAAAACTGAGGAAACCGTTTTCAACAGGATAAACCTTCACCTTGTCATCCAAAGTGACAGTAACGGACGTCAGATCCTGAAAAAAAACACTATTTTCAGGAACAAGGAGTTCAAAATTAAGAGTCGGATTCTCTGTACATCCCGAAGCAATGAAAAAAAACAGAATAGAGATCTTAAAAAAATACAATGCTGATTTCATTTCAATAATATTCCCATATCCCGGGTGGTTTTTCCGGAAATTAAAACAGTTTTCTGACGGCTGGTATGGCCTTTTATGATAATCACTCTGGATTTGGCAACACCAAGGGCTGCAGCAATAACTTTTATAACTGCCTCATTTGCCTTGCCGTCAGTTGGAGCCTCACTGACTCTTACTCTCAAAACGCCATTAACAACCAAACCTATTCCCGGTCTTGAGTTACGCGGTTGAACTTTTATCTCAAGTATAACTCCATCGGGTGTTTCTCGTACACACATGAAGATCACTAAAGATCAATATCAGTTCGTAATCAAGTTAAAACATAACTGGTTCTAATCCTGAAGAGTATATAAAGTCCTGTGATTAGAAAAATCGCCATCAATCGAAATATATTAATATTAATTTTGGTCAGCATTTATCTTTGATGCTGATAGTGAATATTT